>JANYDT010000252.1 GCA_025359845.1 Acidimicrobiia bacterium | reverse complement strand
CTTTGAGTTCAGAGCAGGCGCGCGGTGACGGAGGTTGTCGCCAGTCGTAGGGGATGCGTTGGACTCACGGGTGAGAGGCACCCCTTCTGATCTGTAACATCCGGAGGCCTGAGGGGGCACCCCGCAAGGCGGCCAGCATGGGATCGTCCAAACAACCGGGTCGCCGACGCCGGCCAACACGCCGACAAGTGGCTAAGCAACTTTGTCGCAATCGCAGCGATCGGCGTGGCCCTCCTTCCAACGACTGTCCTGCGGCGAAGGGTGGAGCGTTCGCGGTGTCCCTCTTCGGCGCCACAGCGCGAATCCCAGACGGTGCGACGATCCTGGTTGACGGCTCGACCGGTACGGTCACGATTCTGTCGGCGGCGTAGGGACGCATCTGCCGAACCGGCGCCGCGTAGGGGAATTGACCGCACGGTGAATTTTGACCCGGACACGACACCCTGCTTGACTGCGCTGTGCCGCCGGTCACAACTTCGGACCCATCGCTTCTGGGTGCGCTGCGCTGACGAGAGCGACGTCCGTCACCACAATCACAAAAGGGGAAATCCATGATGAGAAGACCATCTCTACTGTCGATCGCTGCTCTCGGTACCGTCGCTGCGCTGACGCTTTCGACGACATCATCCATCGCAGTAACGAAGAAGACAACCAAGAAGAAGGTGCCGGTCACGACCAAGAAGGCGGCGGCGACCACCACTCCGGCCACTACCAAGGCCGCCGTGGCGCCGACAATCGCCCCACTGACAACGGCAGGGCCGGCCACAACCGCGGCGCCCGCCGGGGTCACTATCCTCGCCAAGGACGCCACCGACGGCAAGGGCGCTGAGTACTTCAACGCCCGCCTCAACGCCGCGGCCACGAAGCCGCTCGCCGCCGCCGGCGACCCGATCGTCATCGGCTTGCGCAATACCGAGGGCAATGCCGGAGGTTCGTTCCCTGACGCCCGTGAAGGCGCCGAGGCCGCTGTGAAGTTCATCAACGAGAAGCTCGGCGGGGTGGGTGCCGATCCGGCCACCGCCAAGGCCGGCCGCCCGATCAAGATCGAGAAGTGCATCGATCAGCTTGTGCCCGACCAGGCCACGAGCTGCGCGCAGACGCTGGCGTCGAAGAACCCTGCGGCTATCTATGTGGCCATCGATTTCTTCACTGCCCTCGAATACGCCACATACTCGAAGTTTGCGGTGTTCAACTCGCTGCCGATCAGCTCGGCCGACTGGAACAACCCGTCCGTGATCGACGTCGGCGGCGGATGCGTCTCCGCCTTCCCGTCCGGGATGGTTGCCATGCAAAAGGCCGGTGCCAAGAAGGTCGCAATTGCCTACAGCGACAACGCGCCGGGTAATCAGTGCTACTCCCTGACACAGAAGCCGATCCTCGAGGAGCTCGGCGTCCCGGTCGAAGGTTTCCCGTTCACACCCGGTAGCCCCGACCTCAGCTCGGTCGCGCAGAAGGTCATCGACTCCAAGGCCGACTTCGTCGAATTTGGTGTGGCCGACATCGACTGCGCCAAGCTTTTCACCTCTCTGAAGCAGCTCGGTTACAAGGGCACGATCTACGCCGCCGGTTCCTGCTACAACAAAGCCCGCATCAAGGAAGTCGGCGACGCCGCCGATGGCGTCGTGTTCGGCTTCATCGGCTACTCGTCAGACCTCTCGTCTGCAGACGTACCCGCGTATGGCGCCCTCGAGGCCAAGGCGGTCGATGCGGGCCTCGACGGGGCCGGTATAACGAACAAGACCGGATTCGCCCGGTTCAACTTCGCCCGTTTCATGTTCGTCTGGGAATTGGCTGAAGAGGTTGCCAGATCCGGCAAAACGATGAATGCCGACAATCTGCGGGCACAGGGCGACCTGGCCAAGGATCACCACATGATGGCGTCACAGCTGGTTGACTGCTCCGCCAAGATCACAGGCTACATCTCGGCTTGTGAGTTCATTGGTGGCTACTACAAGTACTCGTCCAAGGACGGCAGCTTGACCAAAGTATTCAGCAACGTCGACCCACGCGACATCCTGAAAAAGGTTGGTCCGAAGCTTCCGAAGTAGCGATGGGATAAGAGGGGTGTCCCGCGCCAGCGGGTCCACCCCGCTTATCATTGACTGTGATTTTTTCGTATTCTCGGAAGGGCTGTTGTCTTGAAGGATCTTATCGCTTACGCGTTGCTCGGACTTGGAGCGGGGGGGCTGTACGCACTACTCGGAACGGGGGTCGTCGTCGCGTTCCGTGGCTCGGGCGTGATCAACTTTGCCCACGGGGCGCTCGCGATGTACTCGGCGTTCACCTACGACGAGCTTCGCCACCGCGGCCGGATTGCATTGCCATGGTTCGACATCCTCCCCACCCATACCCTGAACCTCCCGGTCCATATTACCCTCAAACACGGACCCATGCCCTTCGTGCCGTCGTTTGCCATCGCCTTGCTCATGGCGGTGTTGCTGGGGTTGGGCTGCCACTTCCTGGTGTTCAGGCCTTTGCGGAATGCGCCGCCGCTCGGCAAGGTGATCGGCTCAGTCGGGATCATGCTCTACCTGCAGGCGGTAGCGGTGCTGAACTTCGGCACCGAGAACCGTCAGGGCGAGTCGATCGTGCCGAACAAACCGTGGAGGAACTTCCTCGGCCTCGGCAAGGCCTTCCAACAGAACAAGCTGTGGATTGCTCTCTTCGCCGCCCTACTCGGAGTGGGCCTATGGGCATTCTACCGCTATACCCGCTTCGGACTCGCCACGCGCGCCGCGGCGTCCAACGAAAAGGGGGCCACGGTGCTGGGGTACAACCCTCAGCTCCTCGCCGCGACGAGCTGGGTGATGGCTTCGGTTCTTGGGGCCATCGCCGGCATCTTGTACGCACCGATTTCTGGCCTCGATGCGTCGAGCCTCACGACGTTCGTCATCCCTTCGCTCAGCGCTGCGCTCGTCGGCAGTTTGAGTTCCGTTCCCATCACGATCGTGGCGGGGCTCTTCCTCGGCATGCTGTCGGAGGGCGTGGCGGAGAAGCTGCCGACGTATGGATGGTTCCCGCATTGGCTTTCGAGCGGTATCAAGCAGATCATCCCGCTTTTCGTCGTGATCGTGGTGCTGTACATCCGCGGTGACAAGCTGCCCGTGCGGGGCACCATTAGCCAGCTCCGTCTGCCACGGTCGCCAGAACCGAAGCACCTCGTGCGCAACACTGCGATTCCCGTAGCGGTCGTCTTGCTGCTCGTGAACATCTTCACCGGCCCGTGGGAGTTGGCGCTCAACACCTCGATGATCGCGGCCATCATGATGCTGTCGCTCGTTGTACTCGTCGGCTACATCGGCCAGATCAGCCTCGCCAACCTCACGCTGGCCGGGGTGGCCAGCTTCTCGGTCGCCCGATTCGCGGCCAACGGCAAACAGATCGGCCTGCTGCCGGTGAAGCTCACCGGACTCAACCTGCCCTTCCCGTTCTCGGCCATCCTCGCCGTCGCAGTGGCCACGATCGTCGGAATCGTGGTCGGGTTTCCGGCGCTTCGCATCCGAGGCGTGCAGTTGGCCGTGGTCACCATCACCGCCTCGACGGCCATCACCGAGTTCTATTTCAAGAACAAGACGCTCGTCGGCCAGGGCGCCCAGACGGCGACTCCGGTGCGAGACCCGTCGCTCTTCGGCGTCAACCTCGGCATCCGATCGGACAAGGGCAACCACCTTACCGACCGATGGCAGTTCAGCGTGTTCAATCTGGTCGTGCTCGTGCTCGTCGCACTGGCCGTCGCCAACCTCCGGCGGGGCGGGACCGGCAGAAGGTTTCTCGCCGTGCGTTCCAACGAACGCGCGGCGGCCGCAGCCGGCATCGACGTGGCCAGAACAAAGCTGCTGGCGTTCGGCATCAGCTCCGCGATCGCCGGAATCGGTGGTGTCATGTTCGCGTACAAGGCAACCACCCTCGACTTGTCGACCTTCAATATTTTTTCTGGAATCGCGATTCTGGCGTTCGCGTATCTGGGCGGAGTTACGTCCGTTTCTGGCGCAATGGTCGGCGGCATGCTCACTGCTGCGGGACTTATTACCTATACAGGAAACAACTTCTTCCATGGCTTCGACAAATTCAGTCAGGCAATTGGAGGCATCTCCTTGATCGTCACGGCGATACTGAACCCGATTGGAATCTCGGCCGGCCTCCAGGAAAGTGCCCATGCCATCGCTGCGAAGTTCCGAACTAGAGGCGGCGTGACTGAGATCCTATCGGGAGTGTCACCATGACCGATCCGCTGCTCGAGACGTCGCAATTACGCGTGAGCTTCGGTGGACTCCACGCCAATGCAGATGTCGATATTCGGATCATGCCAAGTACGTTCGTCGGTCTCATCGGCCCGAATGGCGCGGGGAAAACCACCTTCATCGACGCGATAACCGGCTACGTCCCGTTGTCGGCGGGTCGAGCCAGTTTCGACGGCACAGATCTCGCCGGTCTTGCGCCTCATGAACGGGCGAGGCGAGGCTTGTCGCGGACGTTTCAGTCGATCGAGCTCTTCGAGGATCTTTCCGTTGCCGACAATATTCTGGCCGCCGCCGAGCAGCCCAAATGGTGGTCGTTCCTGGCCGACTTGGTCGCACCGAAGCGTTCGTCGGGGCAGCGAGAGCGCGTCGACGAAGCGCTCGGACTTGTCGGGCTTGATGGCGTGGCGGAATTGTTCCCTAGCGATCTCTCCCACGGCCAGCGCAAGTTGGTCGGCGTGGCTCGCGCCATTGCCGCCCGACCGAAGCTGATCCTGCTCGATGAGCCCGCCGCTGGTCTCGACACGGCCGAGAGCCGGATTCTCGGAAGCCGCTTGCGCGGATTGCTCGACCACGATATGACGGTGTTCCTGATCGACCACGACATGGGACTCGTGCTGAGCGTGTGCGACTATCTCTACGTCCTCGACTTCGGTCGGATCATCGCCGAGGGCAAACCGGCCGAGATCCGCGCGAACCCGGTGGTGATCGAGGCATACCTCGGAGAGTCCGAAGACGTCGACCTGGAAGCGGGGTAATCCGTGAACGCTATGTCGCCTGGCCGACGCGATGTCCTTCTGAACATCGACGGCCTCTCCACTGGGTATGGCGGTGTAGCGGTGGTGCGCGGCCTCGACCTCACAGTGCACGCCGGTGAAGTCGTCGCGCTCCTCGGACCCAACGGTGCCGGCAAAACCACCACCCTCCTCACGATCTCGGGCCTGCTGCCGATCCTCGGCGGTGCCATCACGGTGTTCGGTGAGAGCGTCGCTGCGATGGCGCCGTACCAGATCGCCCACAGCGGCTTGGCGCACGTGGTGGAGGACCGTTCGCTCTTCTTCGACTTGACGGTGCAGGAGAATCTGCGACTCGGGCTCAACGGTGACCGGGCGGGAAGGGCCAAAGCGTACGAACGGGCGATGGAGATGTTTCCGGCGCTCCAACCGCTCATGTCCCGCCAGGCCGGCTTGCTGAGCGGGGGCGAACAGCAGATGCTCGCAATGGCCCGGGCGCTCGTCTCCGGGCCTCGTCTCCTGCTGGTCGACGAGATGAGCCTCGGTCTGGCCCCGATCATCGTGCAGCGATTGCTGCCCATAGTGCGCAAGGTCGCAGACGAGACGGGTGCCGGCGTGCTGTTGGTCGAGCAGCACGTGCACATGGCACTGACCGTGGCCGACCGCGCGTACGTGATGAGTCACGGCGAGGTCGTGTTGACCGGTGACGCTCAAAAGCTCGCGAAGCGCCGCGACCTGCTCGAGGCGAGCTACCTCGGATCGGCCTCGCTGTAATGAGCGACCACTGGCGTCAAGGGACCGGCCGACGGTGACCATGCGGTCACGTCCGGCACACCGTTGTGGACGGTCACGCCTGGCCGCAACCCGGCGTTCCCGACCGCGATACCAGCGCGCACAGCTTCGTGTCGTGTGCCACCAAGCGGGCCGACTGGCGCGATTCGGTGACGGTGCGGGTCGACGCTAGATCCGCCGCCCCGACGCTTGATGCGCTGAACATCATCTGAGAAACGCGGCCCTCCGTCGGGCGGCGGCGTGACCGGGAGCGTCTGAATCCTTCAGTCGGAGTGGCCCAAGTACGGGGCGCGCAACGCCCGTTTGTTGACCTTGCCCATCGCTGTGCGGCCCAGGTCTTCGACCAAGTCCGCGGTGCGCGGGCACTTGAAGTGCGACAGGCGTTCCCGGCAGAAGGCCATCAGTTCGGCCGGTGCGGGCGGGTTTGACGGGTCCTTGGCCATTACGAGTGCCTTCAGCTCTTCGCCCATCTCACGGTTGGGCACGCCGATGCAGGCCACGTCCAGCACGCCTGGATGCTGCACCAGGATCTGCTCGGCTTCGGCTGGATAGATGTTGGCGCCGCCCGAAACCACCATGTCGCTGAAGCGGTCGGTGATGTACACGAACCCGTCCGGGTCCACGTAGCCGATCTCGCCGAGCGTGAACACACCCGGTCTGATGTGCGCTGCCGCGCTCTTCTCGGGATCGTTGGGGTAGACCACTCCGCGGCCGGTGGCGTCGGCGAAGAACAGGCGGCCCTCCTGACCGGGCCTCAGCTCGTTGTCGTCGTCATCGAAGACGAGCACGCTGAAGGGCGGCACGCAGCGGCCCACCGAGCCGGGGTGGGTCAGCCAGTCCGCGCTGTTGATGCTGCACGTGGTGCCGACCTCGGTTGCGCCGTACGAGTCGATGAAGACCGGACCCCACCACTCGATCATGGCCGCTTCACGTCGATCGGACATGTGGCGCCCGTATGCGCCACCATCTTCATGGACGACACGTCGTAGCGTGCCTTCACTTCGTCGGGCAGCGCCAGGAGGCGCACGAAATGCGTGGGGACCATTACGGTGCTCTCGGTGCGGTAATCGTTGATCGCCGCGAGGGTCGCCTCGGCGTCGAAGCGGGCCAGCGTCACCGACGCCTTGCCGGCAACGAGCAACCGCATGCCGCTCAGCGGCCCGGTGTGGTACATCGGCCCCACCACGAGGTGTGCTCCGAACCGAGCGAACCCGTTCTTCTTCAGCTCATCGAGGTGCTCGGCGATGGTTACGCCGCCGGCGAACATGGTAGGCGGCAGATCGGTGCCCTTGGGCCGGCCGGTGGTGCCCGATGTGTAGAGGAGGTTGGGCAACGGCCGAACGTCGGTGGGCGGGTCATCGGCGGCGTTGCCGGCCAACCACGCCTCCCACTCGATGACCCCCTGGGCAGGTGCGCAGCGCCAGGCAATCACCGTGGGAACGCCGGATGAGGCGGCCGCGACCACGCCGCGCTCGAGGGTCTCGGGCCCGACAAACAGAACCCGGGTCTTGGAGTCTTGGAGGATGTAGGCCGTCTCGTCGGTGGTGAGGTGAAAGTTCACTGGCACGGTGGAAGCACCGCCCAGCAGACCGCCGAGGTGGGCCAGTGCCGTCTCGGCCGCGTTCTCGGCGAACACGGCGATGCGCTTGTCGGGTCCCAGGTCGAGGGCGCGCAGTCCGTTGGACACCCGATTCAGTGCCTCGTCGACCTGGGCCCAGGTCATGGTCCGGTACGGGTCGCGCAACGCCACCTCGGCAGGGCGCTCGTCGGCGAGCAGACGGGCGAACTTTGGCATCACGTCTCCTGGAGTTCGGCGACGGTCAGGTAGGCGACCGTCACTGGACTACGCGGTTCAGGAACGGAGCCGAAAGGTCGGGCGGGCCCTGATACTGGGCCACCAAGGACCGGCTGGCGAACAGCCAGTCGCCATTCACGAGGACGTACATGTCGTCGTAGTACGCCAGCAACAGGCCGGGCGCGCCATTGGCCCGAACGACGTGCTCATTGATGTACCAGCGGCCGGTCGCAGCACTGCCGTCGACATGCACAGCGCCGTTGTTCACCATCTGCACAACTGCGGCGAAGCCGCTCATTGCCTTCACCCAGAGGTCCACGATGTCGGCGCGGCCCTCCACCGAC
>JANYDT010000190.1 GCA_025359845.1 Acidimicrobiia bacterium | reverse complement strand
CCCCGACGAGCCGATCTTCGACCTGCGGCGGGTGGGCACGTAACAGCAACGCCCGGCTCACATCGCTGCGAACCGGGCGTCGTTCTGAAGGTGGAGGGGTTCGCGGAGGCCGGCTTAGAGACGGAAGCGCAGCATCGCGGTCGCCCGCTGGCTCGTGGCCCCGCTGCATTCGCGCCTCCGCCAACTCCATCCCGGCGTCCACATGGTCGTGGTCGACGCCAGCACGACTTCACTCATCCCGCAGTTGCTCACCGGAAACCTGAACCTCGCCATCGCCAACCTTCCAGTCAGCGACGATGATGTGACCAGCCGTCCGCTCTTCGACGAGGACATGCTCGCGATCGTGCCGGACGGCCATCCTCTGGCCGGTCGCCGTGCCCTTCAGCTTGACGACCTCGCCGATCTCCCGCTGCTGCTCCCGCCTCGGGGCCGCTCGTACCGCACGGCCATCGACGCCGCGGCGGCGAGCGTCGGCGTTATTCTCTCGCCGAAGGCCGAAATCGACGGCGTAACCCTAATTACTGCGTTAGCGCTCGGCGGCCTGGGAATCGGAATCGTGCCGTCGACGGGTGCGCCCATGGCCATGGAAGGTTGGCGGCGCATTCCGGTCGAAGGCCTTCCCCGACGGCGCGTCGGGATCGTTCAGCGTCGTCGTGGAATGTTGTCCGCGCCGTCGCGCGCACTCTTGCAGGCGCTGTACGAAATTCTGCCAGGAGAGATTTCCCATTTGAGCGGTGTGGAGTTGTTGCCGCCCCCCGGCGACGCCGATGTCGTCGCGCCCATCCCGGAGTGACGTACGAGACAACCTTGACGGTCCGACTCGGCGGCAAGGCAAATTATGGCCGGGTCGGCGTTAATGCACTTCGTACCACTTTGCCAAGGGCGGTCCGGGCCACGCTTTCTACGAGAACCAGCTCCTTAGGGGCGGCGTACGCCGGCAAAGTCGCTTTCGCGTATGTTCGGAGCGACTCGAGGGTCGGGGGCGTGGTCGGGTCGAGCGCCACGACGAAGGCCACGACCCTCGCCCCCCATTCGGGATCGGCTCTACCGGCGATCGCCACGTCGCGAACGCCGGGAGCGTTGGCGAGGACTCGTTCGACCATTTCCGGCCAAACCTTTTCGGCGCCGGTCACGATGACATCGCCGCTGCGACCTTTCACCGTGACGCCACCGTTGGGGGCGATCGAGCCGGAATCGCCGGTAGCGAACCACCCGTCATCGGTCTTCGGGTCGACGTCGACGGCTCTGAGGCGATACGCTCGTAGGAGCGTCGGAGACCTGACTTCGATCTGGCCGGCGGCGTCGATTCGGAGTTCTACGCCGTCGAGTGGCCAACCGTCGTACACGATCCCACTCCCCGTTTCCGTCATCCCATACGTGCGGACGGTGTTGACGGGCAAGCAGTCGGGCAGCGCCGAGCCTCCCACGAGGATGACCCTCCATGACGGCGACTGAATCCGAAGCAACGCGTTGACGACCAACGAGACCAGGGTCGGGCGAGGGCCAGGGGGGCCCATGTCGAGAACTGCGGCGTTGACGGTCTCGACATCAAAACCAGGCAGGACCGTCAAAGCGGTATTCGTGACGAGGGCCCGAGTCACGACCGAAAATCCGCCGACGTGGGCGAGCGGGAGACAGGCCAACCAGTGATCGTGGCCCGGCTCGACGGCCAAACGCGATGACGTCGTGAGACCAGAAGCTTGGATCGCCGCATGAGTGAGAACCACTCCCTTTGGGGCTCCCGTCGTGCCCGAGGTCGCGATCACGGCCGCATCGCCGGGTTCGACTTTTCGGCCGTCGGCCAGTCGGTGCTTGCCTTGGGCGTCCACGATAGCGGTGGGCCGGAGTTCGCGGAGGAGGGCGGATCGCGCGGACCGGGGCAACCGGGGATCAATCGGCAGCACGGCGTCGCCGTCGTCCCAGGCTCGACGCAGGGCATCAACCCAATCGGGGCCGCCGGGGAGATCCAAGGCCACGAGCTGAAGCACAATCTCCACCCTATGGCTGTGGGATCGACGATCGGCAAAGCCGCTACCGTGTTCGCGTGAAGCTCGCTTGGGTCGTCGGGGCTCGGCCACGGACGCTGCCGGCGGCGGTCGTGCCCGTGGCCGTCGCCACGGCGGTCGTTGCCGCACAGGGTGAGGTTCGGTGGGGCAGGGCGGCGCTGAGCCTATTGGTCTCGTTGGCCCTTCAAGTGGGGGTCAACTACGCGAACGACTACTCCGACGGCGTCCGCGGTACCGACGACGCTCGAGTCGGTCCACTCCGATTGGTCGCGAGCGGCACGAAGTCGCCGAAAGCGGTGAAACGGGCTGCCTTCGCCGCGTTCGGAGTAGCCTGCCTGGCCGGGTTGGTGCTGGCCGAGCAAACCACTTGGTGGTTGGTGGCCGTGGGCGCAGCGGCGGTGGCGGCGGGTTGGTTTTACACGGGAGGGCCGCGACCTTATGGGTATAGCGGGTTCGGAGAAGTGTTCGTGTTTATCTTCTTTGGATTGGTGGCCGTCGTAGGGAGCGCATACGTACAGTTGGGCCGAGTAACCCTCCTCGCCGTGGCCGCGGCCATCCCCGTGGGGCTGCTCGCAGTGGCGCTCCTCGTCGTGAACAACCTGCGTGACATTCCCGGCGACACGGTCGCCGGTAAGAGAACCTTGGCCGTTCGCCTCGGAGACCCTTCCACCCGGGCGATCTATGGAGCGTGTCTGCTGGTGCCGTTTGGGCTGGTGCCGATGTTGGCCTTCGTGGATGGACGCCATCTTGGCGCGTTGATCGCTCTCGCCACGCTGCCCTTGGCCATAGTGCCATTGCGGCTTGTTGTGGGCGGAGCGGCGGGGTCGGGTCTGATCGCCGTTCTCGCCAAAACGGCTCAGGTGC
>JANYDT010000154.1 GCA_025359845.1 Acidimicrobiia bacterium | reverse complement strand
AAGCGACCGTGGTGTCGACGGTCTTCTTCTTGCCACAACCGACGGCGAGGATGGGCAGCACGCTGAGAGCAATAGCCACGCGTAAGGTGCTGGTTTTCATGGTTCTCCTTAGATGTCGAACTTCTTTGTGAATCGCCGCTCTCGACGATCGCTCGAATAAGATACAGCATCGGCACCGCGCCACCGCGAACGTACCAGCTCCAGCGCCGAGAGAGCTCAATGCGAGCGCCGTGCCGCCACCAATCATTTCGACCAGGTCGCCGATATTTTGCCCCGAATTGCCGGAAGAGCAATGCTTGCCTGTATTGTCATACAGCGGCGACAAATCACTCGTAGTACCGAGACTGGAGAATCCACTTGCCCAATAGTGTTTCTGCTCATGGTGTGGCCGCGCCCGACGGGGTCGAGGGTGAAAGCGCCCCGCACCAGTTGTGGGATGTGAGGCGACGCGAACGGGCCGAAGCCCCCCGTCAGATGCTCCCGTTTCTGTGGGCTGAAGACGCCCTCCAGTATCTGGTAGCCGTTTCATTGATGGTGATAGCTGGCGCGGTGCTCGTGCACACCGTCACCGATCTCTTCAAAGCAGACCGCACCTTTGCCGAAGCTGTGCCGAATGTCATCAACTCCGTATTGTTCGTCGTGATCATTCTAGAACTGTTCGGAACCGTCATCTCTCATTTCCGCAGCGGCGAGTTCCAACTCCGGCCATTCCTCGTCATCGGCATCATCTCCGGCGTCCGACACATTCTGACGGTCGGGGCCCAGGCCACATTTGGCGGCAAGACCGAACAAGCCGCCAACAGTTCCGAGTTTTCTCACACGATGATCGAATTCGGCGTGAACGTCGGCATCGTGATCGGCCTCGTCCTCGCCCTCGTACTCGTGACCCGCTACCGGGCCGACCAAAAGGAGTAGCAGACCTCGCGGGCCCTAAAGGCCCGTTCAGGCCCTCAGGTCCGCGAGGCGGCAGTACTATTTGGTCCAGCGAAGCTTGCCCTTGGCGTCGGCCTTGCATGTGAGCACGACACCGGCGGCATTGTTCGACGTCGTACCGACCAATTTCTTCTTGCAGAAATTCCCTGCGATTACCGGCTTCGGGGTCTTCGTTCCCTTGGCCGTCTTGTTGGCGGTTGGAGTCGCAGCGACGGCCTTCGTCGTCACGGCGGCCGCAGTGGTGGACGGAGCGGCGGCGAAGGCCGGCGAGATTGAAGCGGTGACGAAGCTCGCGGCGATGGCCGCGGCAGTGGCTAGTGAACGAATTTTCATGGGTCTCCTGGATGTCGTGTTCGCGGCGGGCAACGAGGTCGGAATCAAGACCCCGGGCGACGCCATCGCGAGTGAAGCCCTCCGACCATACCGATCGAACCTGAGGCAATCCTGAAGACGCAATCCCGCCCCTCCGCGTCCCAGCCGTGTCTTCTGTCGAATCCCCTCGGGTTTTCTTCAGGATCGGCGATTTACCGTATCAACGGTGTACCCCAAGGGAGTTCTCGGGGAACGACCCGACCTCGTCTCCTCGGTTTGGCCTGTGGGCCCGAGCCCCCTTCCGAGCCCGCTGGCGACGGCGACCCAGGCCGCGCCGGGTCGCAGCCTCTCATACGGCCCCCGAGCGAGGACTCGAGTGGATACTTGGGCCATCGTTGCCCTGGCGATAGCGTTCGGACTATGGCATATGGCCGGCGATGGGTTGGGCAATACGTACTACACGGCGGCCATTGTGAGCGGCGCTCACCGCTGGCGGAGCCTCTTCTTCTCGGGGTTCGATCCTGCTGGGGTGATGGCGGTGGACAAGCCCCCGTTGGGTCTCGTGGCCCCCGCCATAGCGGTGCGAATCTTCGGATTGTCTTCATGGACCGTCATCGGTCCTCAGGTCGCCATGTTCGCGGCCAGCGCCGCGCTCCTGCGTATCTCGGTCAACCGTTGGTTCGGCCGAGCGGCCGGGCTGGTTGCAGGGGTGGTATTCGTCCTCACCCCGATCGAGGTGGCGGTGGCCCACAGCGACAACCCCGATGCCCTCATGGTGCTCCTTACGGTCATCTCCGTCGTACTCGTCGTCGAGGCGGTGAGTCGCCAGAGCGCTCGGTGGGCGGGCGCCGCCGGTGCCGTCATCGGCCTGGGCGTCGCCACCAAGTTGCTCCAAGCGATGCTGCCCGTTCCCGCTATCTTGCTCGCTTTGGCGGTGCTGTCGGGTGGGTCGTGGAGGAGCCGCGTCGTCCGCATTGCGGTGTTTCTCATTGGCGCGACGGTCGTGGGTGGCGCATGGATCGCGGTCGTCGATCACGTCTCGCCCTCGCACCGCCCGTACGTTGCCAGTTCGACCAACAACACGGCTAGTGATCTGGCGTTCGGGTTCAACGGAACCCGACGCGTCATCGAGTCAAGCGGACAACCTCAGGCGCTAGCCACGCCCCGGCCGCGCACCGCGAATCTTCACAAGTCGCTCCAAGGATTAGGTCCCATCGGACGCTTGGTTTCGGCACCCAACGCAATGCAAAGCGGCTGGTTGTTGCCAGAAGCACTCATTGGGGGAGTCGTAACGGTGGTGTCGCTACGCGGAAAGCGTCGTCGCGTTGTCGGCGTTCTGCTGATGTGGGTCGTCGTCCACGCCAGCGTGCTGACGTTCATACCTGGGGTCTTTCATGCGTACTACGTCGCCCCCCTGGTGCCCGAGGTCGCCGCGCTTCTTGGTGCGTCTGTCGCCTTCGCCACGGAGGCGCCGCGGGCCCGGGCAAGGCGTTGGCGAGCGGGCGGATTCGTCCTGCTCGGCGGATTCGCCACGACATTGGCCTACCCGTGGACTCATCGACGAGCGCCGTGGGTCGTACCGGCGGCCTTCATTCTCATCGGCGGCGCCGCCGTTTTCCTGATCGTGTCAGCCAGTCATCGGTCGACCTCCGACACAACGAGATCACGGTGTTCTGGCGTAGCGATCGTGCTCACCTTGGTCGCGCTCCTTCTCGGGCCGGCGCGCTGGGCCGTAGCAGCCGCCAACGATGGTCAGGTACCGGCTGATCCGAAAGCCGAATTGGGTGGACCCCCCAAGATGGACCCACAACAGCAGCTGATCGCAAGGGAAGGTATTCGGGTTGTTGCGTACGCCCGTGCTCACCGCGGGTCGGAAATCTTCGAGTTTGCGACAACGCGAATATGGACGGCTGCGGATGAAATCGTGCGAACTGGCCGCCCAGTCTTGGAACTCGGCGGGTTCACCGGCACCGACCCGTTTCCAACACTGCGGTCACTCCAACGTCTGATCAGCACCGGCGGAGTGCGTTTTGTCGCCATTCCCGAGGTCCCTCCGCAAAATTCGAAGCCCGTCCCGTTGCCCCCCGCGATTCTCGCCGCTCCGTGGGCGCCGTACGTGCGTACGCAATGCCGACTGGTACCTGCCGCCATTTATGGCGGCATCGACCATGGGGCCTATTGGCGCCTCTACAACATCAAGCCGCTCCACGCTCCGCTCCAACTCTTTGACTGCGGGGGTCGTCGTCGCACGCCGAATCCGCTTGCGACCCGAACGGGCCAATCGGGCCCAGCCGTTGTTCCAGGCGTACTCGGCCTGTAACCGTCGTCTCGATTTGCGTCCACCCGGTTGAGGTTTCGCGCACACATCCGCCACCGCGCACCGTCCAGTGCGGACTGAAGTGCACTCGCAGAATTGCCGTGCCGGGGGCCGAGAAGGCTAAGTCGAACGAGTTCGAGGTTGCCCCGATCAGCGTAGCGGGCCCCTCTACGAGGTGTCGTGCCGCTGTCAATGCCCATACCCGCCAATGGTTACTTTGCCAAACTTCTCTCAGCCCTGGGACGCCGGCTCGCAAGAGGGCCGCTTCGGACTGGCCGGAGAAGTCGAGCGCGACGTCGGGAAGGGCGACATACTGCACGGCGTTGTCGGTCAACCACGCGAGATAGGCCGAAGACGAGAGCCCCGGCGTATAGAAGATCTCGTCGTATTTGTGGTCGAGCTGTCGCTCCCATCCGCGAGCCAGGGCCACATGATTGGCCACGAAATTGGTCTCCCAATGGGCTCGGGTAAAAGGAATCTCGATCCGGTTCACCGGCACGGTTGCAAGGTAGGAAAGGAGAGGTTGAAAGTACGCGACCTGTGCGGATGGGTCTCGTCCGGCGGCCGCGACGACAGCGGCCGCGGGCCACCACTGCCACACGATGAGCAGTGGCCCCAGTACGAGGAGAACACGTCGCCGTCGGGGCCACAGCATGCAGGCGAGGAGAGGGCCGGCCACGAACATAGCCAAGCGCACCACGTTGGCACCGGCAGGATTGGGGACCAGGAACGCGGTGAGCCCCCCTACGGCGTAAAGAATCGCCCCGGCCCGCACGGCGCGACTCGTCGTGAGCCAGCCAACGGCAACGCAGGTAGTGACGACCAGTATGGCGTCGTCAGGACCCATAGGGTAGCTACCGCCTTCGGGAAACGCGATGCTGGTGACAGCGATCGGCAGGAGCGCCGCAGCGGCGATGAGCAGGGCGACCTTCTCCAGCGAAGCAACGAAGTGCCTGAAACCGCCAGTGAAGACCGCCCTCCCGAACGCCCACCCAAGTCCGGCCACGGCGAGGAACAGTCCGGCGATCGGGCTGGCCAGCGGACACAGGAGGGCGAGGAGCAAAGCGAGGTGGCGGCGCCGCCTGG
Organism: Acidimicrobiia bacterium; assembly: GCA_025359845.1. Taxonomy (GTDB): domain Bacteria; phylum Actinomycetota; class Acidimicrobiia; order Acidimicrobiales; family JANYDT01; genus JANYDT01. Next base: position 10,713 of record JANYDT010000154.1, on the reverse strand, counting down.
TGGCGTAGACGAGCCCCGCGAGCCCGAAGGCGAGACCCAAAGCAAACGGAAGGCGCCCGACTGCGAGGTTCACCACCGTACCGACTCCGAAGAGGGCAGCTCCCCATCTCGCGTCGCTGCCCCACTGGCGCACCACCAAGACGGCGAAAGCCCAGCTCGCCACCACGCAGCTCACGAAGCCTACGAGGAACGGCCCAAACAGAGCCCCGAGCACTGGAGTCAAGATCCCATATCCGGGCGTGGCGTGCCCCGAATACCACTGGTTGTTCCATGCCGTCAACCCAACGTGGCGCACCAGGTCGACTCGAAACAACTGCGCCGGATAGTCCGATCCGCGCCAGCCGCGCAGTACCGCAGTGGCGCCGAGCATCATGGTCAACGCGACTGCGGGTACCTCGGGCCGATTCCAGCCCCGCCCCGGCCAGCTCCACGGAGAGACGCTCATGTCCTTAGGCTACGCCAGTACATCCTTAGTTGTAAATCGGGCCCAGGCCGCGCTGCCAAAGACGAGAATATAAATACCTTGACGAACCAAGTTATGGTTGATCGAAGCCCACCGTACATTAGTACGAAGAAGATCGCCGTAACTCGCCCAATCGTGAACGAACAGCCATGGGTGTATGGCCCGAACTTGGGGAAGAGCCTCGAGTACACCCGTGAGAATGAAGACCCCAAGCGTTCCCGCCATGGCGCCGACAGGAACGTCGGTGAGCGTCGAGATGAAAAGGCCTATCGCGGCCAGACCCAAGAGCGACAAGCCAATGAGGAGCGCTGCCCCGGCGATTCGGACGACCCCGGTGGAGAGTGCGAGCGTGTCGCCAGACAACGTCGTGATTCGACCAACCGGGAACAGCACGACCCCGGCGAGCAGTCCGCCGACCGCCACCACCAGCGTGGCCGCCAGGCAGAAGACCGCAGTAGCGGTTGCCTTCGTGGCGAGAAGGCGGACTCGGCCGATCGGTCGGATGAGCAGATAACGCAAGGTGCCGAGGTTGGCCTCGCCGGATACGGTATCACCGGCGACAACGGCTACTGCCATAGGCAAAAAGATCGGCAATGTCACTGTGAGCGCAGCCAAAGTCGCGAAGACACCATTGTTGGTAACTTGGTTGAGGAATGCTGGGCCCTCACCGCGGTCGGGCCCCCCGCTGAAACGCACAGCCAACATGATCGCGATAGGCACCAGTCCAAGTACGAAGAGCAGCACTTGGAGGCGCCTCCTCCGAAACATTAGCGAGAGTTCATTGCGCAACATCGAAACCCTCCCCCGTCAGCGCGACAAACGTATCTTCGAGCGTTGGCGACTCAAGCACGAGGCGACGTACGCCCACTCCGGCCGTCACGAGCACGCGGTTGAGTTCCTCAGGGGAGTGCTCGCCCGGGTCGATGTTAAGCGCGCCGTCATCCGCGATTGTTACCACAACTCCATAGGCGTGAAGGGTCGCTCTGGCGAGTTCCGTGTCGGTCGTGATAACGCGGAGCCGCTCGACCGTCGTGGCGCGAAGCTCTTGGAGCGAGCTTTGCGCGAGAAGTTTACCTAAACGCATTACCGCCACGTGGGTGCATACCTGTTCGATCTCGGCCAGCAGGTGACTGGAAAGACAGACGGTCGTGCCGTTTTCGGCGAGATCGCGAATGAGGTGGCGGATCTCGCGAGTGCCTTGCGGGTCCATTCCGTTGGTGGGCTCGTCGAGGATGAGGAGCTCGCATGGGTGCAGCAACGCGTTGGCCAAACCGAGGCGCTGGCGCATACCGAGCGAGTAGGCCTTGACCTTTTTGTCGGCGGCCGCCGTGAGGCCCACCCGAGCGAGAGCGTCGGCGATCCGCTCGTTGCGCCCGACGCGCCGCGAGTCGCTCCCGGCGGCGTCAAATCGGGCCAGGTTTTGCGGTCCTGAAAGCCAAGGGTAGAACGCCGGGCCTTCGACCAAGGCCCCGACTCTCGGCAGAACACGGCCGTTGGCGGCCGGAATCGGCTCACCGAGGAGGTGGACCTCGCCGGCGCTGGGTGAGATGAGCCCAAGGAGCATTCGGATCGTCGTCGTCTTGCCCGATCCGTTCGGGCCGAGGAAGCCGAACACGCTGCCCGCGGGCACTCGTAAGTCGAGGCCGTCGACCACGGTGGCCTGCCCGAATCTTTTGGTGAGCCCCCGAGTCTCGATGGCCCACACATAGGAAGGCGGCGTGGGCGATCTTTGCGTCGTCGCCGGTAACGATGGCTCGAGCGCGGCTGGGGCGGGGCTTTCGGGAGCGCCGGGGCGAGCCTCCAGCAAAACCGTCGCGTTTTGGTGTTCGCTCATGCGGCGGGCTGGCTCAGCGCGGCTTGCAGAGCCTGCGGGGTGACTGCGCCGATGGCCAGGCGTCCGTCGCTCGTCAACATCGCGTTGAGCAACGCCGTCGACACCACGTTGGCCGTGACCCCACCGGCCAGGCTAACGGTCTTGCCGCCGCTGAGGGTGCGAGCGATTTGCGGACTGATGCTGGCGGTCGTCATGATTTTGACGGAGTCCCAGCCGGTGCCAACGGTCTTGGTGTTGTTCCCGGCGGTGGGTGCCGACGTCGTTGCCGTGCTCGTTGCGGCATCGAGACGATTGGCGGCGTTGTCACGACGGTGATGGGATTCGCTGATCGGAAGCAGGTCAGCCATGGAGGCGACTTCTTTTACCGTTATACCCGGGGGCGGGGTAAACACGAACGTTGAAGCCGACGGGGCGGCGAAGGTGATCGCCGTGAAGCCGAGTTCGAGAGCGGGACTCGATTGGCCTTTCGCGATGATGCGAACATCGAGGGGCGTTCCGGTGGCGGCATCGACCGCCAACACGACTTCGCTCACCGTCGAAGCCGCGCTCTTGGGCGCCAAAACCAATTCATAGGCCGCTCGTCCGGCTACGTAGGCCGACGTCCGTACCGACACCGTGGTGGTCGGGTCGACTCGAGCAAGGACCGTCGACGCCATCGTCGATGGATTCATCGCCTCGGCGCCCGCGTTGGCATCCGCCGGGTCGGCCTTGTCGGCGGTTCCGGCGGGGGGAGCCGACTCCGTGGCGTGGCTGGCCGTTTGGGTTTGACTGTTCCAGCTCCATGCGTCTTGGCCGTTGCGAATCCACGACGACTCGGACAATTGTCCGTCCATGGTCAACTTCACTTTGGTAGGGCCATCGGCTGCGACCGTCGCAGTGTGAGAGCCGGCCAGCAGGTCAGTGAGCGTTCCGGGGACGGATCCGCCGAATCCGCCCAGATCAGGCAAGCCCAGGTTGGCGCTCAGCTGCACCGTCCCCGAAAAGGCCGGAACCTTTGCGGTGGTGACCTTAGCCAACAGCTCGGCCGGTGTGAGCGTTGGCAGGTTCGGGACTTGCGCGTTGGCTGACACCAAATTCGAGATGCTGGCGGCGCCGATGGTCGCGGCGATAACGATAACGGGTACCGCCCAACGGACGTATCGACGGGGAAAGTTCATGGAACCAACGTACCGTAGGCACCTTAAGGGTTGGCTGAGAACACCGTGGTCCAGTTCGGCGCGACGTTCCTCGTCAACTACGTAGCGGCCGAGGAGGTGGGCGCAACGGCAACCGAACCGTGAATACGGCGCCTGGTCTGGCATCGCCGACCGTGACCACTCCGCCTCGCTCAGCGACGAGTCGGGCCACGATCGCCAGCCCGAGCCCCGCCCCGCCGCTGTCGCGACTGCGATGTTCGTCTACTCGAAAGAACCTGTCGAATATGCGCTCTCGCTGCGTGGCCGCCACGCCCGGTCCATCGTCTGTCACTGCGAGTTCGGTCCAGCCGCCGGCGGTGATGAGCGACACCGATACCGACGCTCTCGCGTGCTGGGCCGCATTGTCGACAATATTCGACACGATGCTCAACAGGTGGGTCCGATCGTCGATCATCAGCGCTTTGTCTTGATGCGCTATGCGGATCGTTACCCGAGGACGGCCGGCTTCATCGGTTCCATTCGGGGATGCGCCGGCCACGGCTTGCTGCACTGCCTCCGCGACGAGCGAACCGAAATCGACCGGCTCGACGTGTCGCCGAACCGGGTCGCCTTCACCGCGAGCCAGTAAAAGCATGTTGTCGACGAGCCGGCCCATTCTTGCGTCCTGCGCCAAGAGGTCAGTCGACACCGCCATCCAGTCCGCTTGATCGGGGTGCGCCTGCGCTACTTCAAGGGCCACTCGCATGTTCGCAATCGGGCCGCGTAGCTCATGGGAGGCATCGGCCACGAACCGGCGTTGCCCGGCGGCGGCGTCGTCGACCCGTTCGAGAAGAAGATTGAGGGTACGGGCCAACCGACCGATTTCGTCATCGGTTTCGGGTTCGATGACCCGTCGACCGGCGACCGCGGCCCCCGCCAAGGCCAGCGCGCCGACGTGCGCGCGAAGTCGTTCGACCGGCCGCAATGCCCGCCCGACAATGAGCCAAGCCGCCGCCGCGCAGGCCATGACGAGCAGCGGGACTCCCACGCCGAGCATGGCGGTGAGCTGGCGCACGGTGCGTCGAGGTTGTACGAGAGAGGTTGCGACAACCACCGTTTCGGCTCGCCCGCCGAGGGTGGCAGGCACGGCTTGCACCCACCATTGCGATCGGCCTGAGGCGAGTGCAATGGTGACAAAGTGGCCGCGTTGGGCGTTGCCGGCGCGTATGTCCAGCAACGGCGCACGACCGAGCAACGATGTGCTCGCGCTCGACACGAGGCCTCGCTCGTCGACTACTTGAATGAGCGTCGGCCAGTCGCCGACAACGGCCGGCAACGGGCGGGGGAGGGGCCCGCGCAGGGCCAAGGCGGCGACCTCCGCGGCCCGCACCTGGGCGTCGGTGCGCACCGACCGCAGCGCCCCTTGCCGGAGAAGCGTCACGAGCGCGACAGACCCGATGAGCAGCGACGCGGCTACCACGACGACCGCCGCGCCGGTCACCCGGATGCGAACAGAGGCCACGCCCGCGGGCCAGCGCGAGGTGCGGCCCCCAGCCTGCTCGACGGCCCCCGGACCCCTGGTCATGGGCCCTCAGCCACCAGTCGGTAGCCGATGCCGCGCACCGTCTCGATGGAAGCTCGACCGTAGGGAATGTCGATCTTGCGACGCAAATAACTTATGTAGACCTCGACCACGTTCGTATCGGCGTCGAAGCCGCCCTCCCAGATGTGGTCGACCAACTCCACTTTGCTGACCGCCGTTCCAGGTCGAAGCATGAGATACGAGAGCAAGTCGAACTCTCGGGGGGTGAGTTCGACTTCGGCCTCACCTCGCCAACAGCGATGCGACGCCACGTCCACGCGGAGGTCGCCCACGATGAGAAGAGCCGAGAGCTGCGCACTCGATCGACGCAACAGTGCCCGCAAGCGAGCCAGCAGGACGAGGTAGGAGAACGGCTTCGTGACGTAGTCATCGGCTCCGGCGTCAAGCGCCTCGGCCTGGTCCCACTCGCCGTCCTTGGCGGTGAGCATCAGCACGGGTGTGGCCTGACCCGCGGCGCGGAGTGCGGCGACCACGGCAAATCCGTTTCGGCCGGGCAGCATGATGTCGAGGATGATCGCGTCGTAATTGACATCCAATGCCGCCGCAAGGCCCCTGACTCCATCGTTGGCCACATCCACGACGTAACCTTCGGCCGATAACCCCCGCTCCAGTGACGCCGCCATTGAGGCGTCGTCCTCGACAATCAGCACGCGCATGAGTTGGCGATCGGCGTCGACATCCAACTGGCCTAGCACGATCCAGAGGCGGTTCGACCAGGGCGGAAGCTCGGGTCGAGCTACTGCTACTCTGCAGAAAGCTCGATCACATCAGTCTTTGTTCGTGTGAGATAGGCAACGACCGCAATGATGGTCCCGAGAAAGACAACACTCACCACCGTCGTGCCCAGATTCAATCCATCGTCGCCTTTCGGTGCTGAAAGATAGTCGCCGATCGATGCACCCAGGGGTCGCGTGACAATATAAGCCAGCCAGAAGGCCAGGATGGCGTCGAGGCGAAGAACGAGGTGGGCGAAGGCAACCAACGCAATGAAAGCGGAGAAAATGAGCGCCGCTTTCCAGAAACTGTGGATGTATTGTTCGGCCAGAAGATCGCCCGACGCGGTTCCGAGCGCAAAGCTGCAAAGAATTGTGATCCAATAAAATGTTTCACGCTTGGTGGTGTGAATCGAGTGGATCGATAGTGTTTTCTCGCTCGCATACCAAACGGCGAAGCTGGCGGCAAGCGCAATAGAGAAGATGAGAGTAAGGGGTTTGAGCGCAATGCCACGGTCGTCGTGGAGATAGTCGGTGATGAGCGTGCCGACAACGCTAATCAGTACCACTGCCAGCCAATACACCGCCGGGACGTACTTTCGAAGTCGGAACTGCGCGAAAAGGGCCCCGGCGAGCAAGGTGGCCATCAGAAAGAACGTGCCGACCAGTCCGAAATTGAGCGTGTTGTGAAAATAGTCAGAAACGGTCTCGCCGACGGTCGTCGCCAGAATCTTCACGATCCAGAAGAAGATCGTGGCTTCAGGGACCTTGTTCAGCATCGCCCTTGCCGCAGTTGCGGGTCGAGCGGTTTGGGTGGTGGTTAAGGTCTGCATGTCGGACACCGTACGAAACCGTCGGTTTGTCGCCACCCTCGCCTGGGTAAGACCACGGTAAAGTCCGTCGTTGCTGGCCGATTCTTACCGTAAATTTACCAACGTCTGGCTAGACCGAAGGGGCGAGCGCCTGGTAATGCCTTAGCTTCGTGCCTATGCAGACCGTTATACGTCAAGGGCAGGGTTGGCTCGATCGGCCGGCTCAAAGTCGTACCTCTCGATGTCACGCCCCGAAGCGTCGGGCCCGTTGATCATGGGTAAACCGACCATCGGAATGGCGGCCACGTTGGCGATACTGACTGCATGGTGGCTATTCCCGACCCAGCAGGCCGTGGCGGTACGGGCAAAGAAAGCACCAAAGAACGCAGAGTTCGTGAGCGTGAACGCGAGTCGCGGACTCGATCCACTCACGCTCAAAGCGATCAACCGGCAATTTTTGGCGGCCGGCGCGAAGACCACGGTCGTGCACCAGGGAACGATCGACTTGACGTCAATCATGAGGAACTCTTCCATAGTGAAGGCGGCGCCTAGCGGGGCCGGGTTCCCCATGAGCACGCTGGCGATCGATCCCAAGTCGATAGGTCCAACCATGGGACCAAACGTGGGAAAGGTAGTGAGTACGGGCCGTATCGTCGTCGGAGCGACGGCCGCCACCACGAACGGGGTCGTGGTGGGCGACGCCGTCACTCTGAACGGCTGGGAACGCCAGACCGTGACATTCGAGGTGGGGTCGATTGAGCCCGATACCAATGTTGGTGGAGCAGAGCTGGTGCTCTCAACGACGTCAGCCGCGAAGCTGGGCTTTGATCGACCGTTCAGCATCCGCGCCTACGGGCTTCGTAGTCGAGCGCTGGCGCGATCGACGGCCGAGTCGATCGTGGCGAAATGGTCGCGGGTCCCTTTGCGGGCGCACTATTCGTGGAGTCAGCCCCTTCTGGACGACACCATTCCGCAGTCCGGCATCAAAGCGTTACTCGGCGAGTTCTGGGTGATGCGGGGCCGAGATGGAGGGCTCCGGGTCGATCCGGTGTGGAAGGCCGCCAATACGGCCGACGCGATCCTGCCCATTGTCGGGGTCGTGCGCTGCGACAATACGGTTGCGGCCGCCGCTGCGAAGGCTCTCCAGGACCTCATCGACCAGGGGCTCAGAGCACTTGTGCACGCCCGCGACAGCCGAAAATATGGTGGCTGCTTCAACGCGCGGGTGACGAGGAGTTTGGTTGGCAGTTCGGGCCGCAACTTGTCGCGTCACACATGGGGTGCCGCTATTGACATCAATCCGTCGGCGAACCCCTACGGTTCACGTGGTCATATGGACGTGCGGATTATCAAAGCGTTCCGCCGACAAGGGTTCGTTTGGGGCGGATCATTTCTCATTCCTGACCCCATGCATTTCGAGTACGTCGGAAGCTATTAGGGGTTGTTTCGTAGGTGGCAAGTGCGTGGCCAGTTGTGGGGCGATCTCACGATCCGAAGTGCCAGCTTCAGCGGCAACGGTGACAAACCCAGCCCGCAACGAGTGGCCGGTGTACCGGTCGGGTGTGGGGGGCGGGCGGTGGTCGCGAGCCGCTTCATGTTGACCGCTTCGCCTCGGGCGAGCGGGCCTTGGAGCCGGTCGCACTCGTCGACAGCTCGCCACCGTCGTGATACTCGCATGCTCTAGCCACGAGCTGAGCGCCGTGACTGGACAAATGCCCTGCACGAGTTCCATACGGCAACCATTTCGTCCTTCCTGGTCGCTCTTCGAACGTGGCTCCAGGACGGTCAGGCCACGAGAGGACGGGCGGAGATGCTCGCATCCGCATACCCAGCCTCGGACAACGCCAAGAGATTTGCCGACACCGTTTCGATAGTGCCGGGCAACGGCTCCGCACCGACCGACGCACACCAGGCCGAGAACCGACCCTAATTTGATTGGTAGGCCGCCCGAGTGCAGCGAGCCGAGCGTGACGCTCAATCTGTGCGAGACGTAGCAAGCAGTCCGGCGGCGGCATCAGATCGGGTCGCCAACAGTCGGCCCCGAAGGTCGGGCTTCGTGGCGATCGCGGGCAGGGTTAGAGCCAGTGCTCAGGGAACATTATCCACGTCTGACAGTCTACGGGGAGGGTATGACAGAGCAGCGGGATGAGAGACGGAATCCGAGAGGGCGGGCCATGCTTCGCTATCGTCGAGCGCCATGGCTCAACGGCGCATCCCCTCCGAATCACCAGCTGTACCCGAGGGCGAGCCGAACCTTGTCGTGGCGAGACCCCAGTTCGAAGAAACGTTGAAGTCCCGCATCGCGAGCGGCGAAGAACTTCACGCTCGGGAGATCCTAAATCCGGAGTCACTCAAAACTGCGCGGGAAGATTTCGGCAAGTGGGACGATTTCAACGCCACGCTGCTACGCCGATCGTTCAGTACAGCTGGCCCAGCCGTCACGTACAGCCACCAAGGCCCCAGCATGGGCTTCGGCGGCCCGATCGTCTTTACCGAGCGGTTAAGTGATTTTCAGCGCGACGTGAATTCGAAACTTCATCGACTCAAGTCGTTGCAAGACCAGCTACCGCTGTACGACAGCACTGCGGTAACCAGCGAAACAACCACACCGAAGAGCGTTGGCGGCACCGGCGTGTTCATCGTCCACGGCCATGACGAGGCACTCAAACAACAGGTCGCACGGACCGTCGAGCGACTCACTGGAACAAGCCCGATCATCTTGCACGAACAGACTGACGGCGGGCGCACCATCATCGAGAAATTCGAGTTACACGCCAACGATGTTGGGTACGCCGTCATTCTCCTGACCGGTGACGATCGTGGCGGTCTCGCTGGCAGCGACGAGCAACGGCTACGAGCGCGACAGAACGTCGTTTTTGAGTTCGGCTACTTCGTTGGTCGACTCGGCAGGCCGCGCGTCACGGTGCTCCATGCCGAAGGTGTCGAACTTCCCTCCGACCTGAGCGGAGTGCTCTACACGCCCGTAGACCTTGGCGGAGCCTGGCAGGTCAAGCTGGCCAAAGAAATGAAAGCAGCAGGTATGCCCGTCGACCTCAACAAGCTCTGATCTCCGTAACTCCGTAGTTACGGAGGATCTTCATTTTATAAAGTTCCGGGCTGGTATGAAGCTCCGCCCGTACGCTTGGTTTCGATGTCGTCCCTTCCGCTAGAACCTTGGGCTTCGCCGGTAATCGAGATGATCGCTCGCGTGCTCGGCCACACCGACACGGGACTTACTGGGCCGGAGATTGGGCAGCTACTCGGCTCACTGAAGATGCACGATCCGAACCCGACCGACACGAAATGGAGGCGCCTCTTCGCGGCCTTCGCCACGAGTCACAACACAATGGGTGGACCGAAGCGCATCGTCACGTTCATCACACAAGCAATGTCGCCGTTGCTCTACACCGGTAAACAAGATCAATTCGTCAACCGTCAAGAGTCGCTGAACGAAGTACTCGTCCACGTTGGCCTGAAAGTTCTCGATACCGGCCAGCTCGCCAAAGGGCCGAAGGCTTCGACGCTCAGCGAAGCAGCCGCTCACGCCAACACGCTACGAACCGAACTTCACCGCAGAGGGACACACCCCGAAGTGATTTGATACTGCACCCAAGAAATTCTTGAACGCAACGCATTCCATGCCTCGCTGAGGCAACCAAAAGCGTCGCTGACCGCATCCGCTCACTAACCGGAGAATCAGAGGACGGCTCCCGATTAGTCGACGCAACGCTCGTTGTTGGGCAACGCAGCGTGTCGAAGGTGGTGATCAACAACAACAAGACGATTACCGAAGCCGACGAGCAGAAGGGATTCGCAAACCTTTGCCGTGGGCTGTTCTCAATATTCCGAAACCCGATCGCTCATGACCCACGCATCAACCGCCCCGTGAGCGATGACGAACTTCTTGAAGTCCTCACGATCGCCTCCCTGATCCATCGACGACTCGATAGCTCAACCATCAACCCATGACCCCAGTTCAACTAACACGGAGTTACGGACTTACGGAGATTGCGCAGCGCGATGTTGTAGAGAGTTGGTTCATCCGTATGGCTTCGGCTGTACGGCGAAACGCCCGCCTCGTGCGGGCGTTTCGCTCTTTAGGGCCTGATACCCACATTTAGTATTGCATTCCGCTATCGATAGAGTCATCAACGATGCTCTCGATTCCTGCTT
>JANYDT010000124.1 GCA_025359845.1 Acidimicrobiia bacterium | reverse complement strand
CGAGGATTACCTCAAAAAAACGAACGACCACCCCAAACCATTCGTATGGACCGCCACCGCCGACGCCATCCTCGAAAAAGTACGACGAGGCCGAGTCGCCCTCCAAGCAATCACCGGATAATAACGAGACACTACACTAGCCCAATTCGAGGCGGTCGGAATGGTCGCGGTCAAGACCCGAAATACGCGCGATGTCGTCGCTGGCGAGATCTGGAAATCGATGTTGGAAAATACGAGCCAAAGCGCGTGCCTCGCTTCGCGTACCGATCGACGTCATCGAGCCCGTCCAACTAATAACGCCGCCTCACCGCCGAGACTCCACCACATATTCGGAAAGGTCGACATGGCGCGTCATCTCGAAATAGTCGACGTTGCGGAACGGCGAATTGATAACGATGCGGCCGCGGTCGTTGCGGTAGTAAGTCGACATGCCGGGGTGTGTCCACACCATCTGTTCGTGCTTGGCGTCGACGAGCGCGTTGTAACGGGTGTGCACGTCCTCACGCACCTCTACTGCGCCAATCTTCTGCGCCGCCATCTTCGCGAGCATGTCCATGATGTAGCGCACTTGCATCTCGACGACGAAGGTCAGGCTGCCACCGTGTCCGGGTTGCAGATTCGGGCCGTAGAGCACGAAGAAGTTCGGAAAGTCCGGCACTACGGTGCCTAGGTAGGCCTTGGCATTGTCGTCCTCCCAGACCGCGCGTAGGGTTCGTCCTGACCGTCCGACGGTCTCGTAGGTGCTAATCAATCGCAACACGTCGAATCCGGTGGCGATCACGAGCACGTCGGCCTCGCGGGCGCGGCCGTCGACAGTCACGACCGTGTTGCCCTCGATATGGTCGATGCCGTCGTCGACGAGTTCGACCCGCGGGTTGCGCAACATGCGGTACCAGCCGTTGTCCATAAGCATCCGTTTGCCGAACGGCGGATAGGTCGGCAGCACCTTGTCGAGGAGGTCATCAGCCCTGTCGCCGAGTTCGTCGATCACGTATTGCGTGAAGAAGGCACGGTGGGCGTCGTTCTGAGCGTTGAGCGAGCGTTCCGGATGCGCCCACGCAGGGTCCTTGTGCAGCGCCGAATGGATCCGGTCGTTGAACGTCCAACCGAGGCGGACTCGATACCAAGCGCGGTAGATGGGGCACTCCTGGAACAAGAACCGGATCGCGTCGGGCACGTCCTTGCGGAACTGCTCGAACGGCGCCGACCAATGGTTTGAGCGTTGATAAATGGTCAGCCACGAAACGTCGTTCTGAATCTCGGGCGCCGTCTGCATGCAGCTCGCGCCGTTGCCGATGATGGCCACCCGCTTGCCCACGATCGAGGCGCCTTCGGGCCAGCGCGCCGTATGCCATTTCTCACCCGTCCAGGCGTCCAGTCCAGCGATATTCGGCTCGACCGGCGGATTGAAAAGACCCGCGGCGCTGATCACGACATTGGCCTCGCGCCGCTCGATTCGGCCGTCGCTGTTGCACGTCTCGATCGACCAGGTCTGGCTCACGCCTTGGTACTCGATGCGGGTCACTGAAGTGTTGAACCGGATGTGGCCGCGAACGTCGAACGCCCGTGACACGTGCTCCAGGTAACCGTGCAGCTCGTCGCGAAGACAGAAGTACTGCTTCCAGTCGTAGGGGGCGAACGAGTACGAATAGAGATGGTTCGGCGTGTCGACGCCGGCGCCGGGGTACGTGTTCTCCCACCACACGCCGCCCACTGTCGGGTTGCGCTCGATCACTTCGAACGGCACGCCCGCCGCGTGGAGGTTGATGGCCGCGCAGAGACCGAAGATACCCGCGCCGATTACCACGACCTTGAATCCTGGCGAGACGTCGATGGGCTGGTGGTCGAGAAACTTGAGTTGACCCAGTTGCGCGGCGGTGAAGGCGCCGTACTCGGCTCCTACGGGCTCGCCCATCGTCACGCTGAGCATCCGCACGAGCAGGTCCTGCGACGGCTCGGCCAGAGCGACCGCACGGCCCGCTTTCCAGGCGAGGATGGCCTCCAACGCGGCCTCGCGGACTTCGCCTTGGTGTTGCCGGTCAAGCCCTCCGCTGTCGTTGTCGCCCATACCGGGATGGCGGATGGGCCGGTACGGCGCCTCGAGCCAGTGCGTCTCGCCGGTGAGCTGCACCAGCACCATCAGCAACGTCGGAATGTTGGCCACCGCTACCGCTTCGGTGAACATTCGCTCGTCTTCTGCGTTCCGTGTGATCGATTCGGTCACGACTCTCCTCTGGGTCTCGTCGGCCCTAACAGTAGGCACGAGCCCCGCCTTCGCCAAGCGGCCCAGCTATTGGCCCGGCAGATGAGTGCGATTCACGCCGCTCATCTTGCACGTCACCGGACCCTTCACTCCTCGGGAGCCGAGCAACTTCCAGACCGCGTTGGCCGCCGGCTTCACGGACCGAACGGCGTTCACGCCTTCCGAGACCTGATTGCCTTGGGCGTCGGTGAACTTCAACCGGATCACGTAGTTGCTCGTCTTGGATGAATGATTGACGATTGTTCCGGAGGCGGTTGGCTTGCCGCCGGCGGGGTCGGCCGAGCAGCTCTGCACGGTCACATCGCCCGCCGCCGAGGCACTGTTGCGGTTGCTGAAAACGACGACCGCGCCGATAATTACCGCCACCAAAATCAGCAACCCGACCAACACACCCACAGCACTTCTTCCTCGTTCAGTCGTCATGCCGACTGCCTTACCCGCCGCCCGCAAGGTTCAATCCTCAACCGCCGCCCTGACCAGGAATTTCTGAGGTCCCTCGCGTTAGTCGCGCCCCTTCCAATGCAAAAGCGTGAAGGCGGGTTCGTGATCATTGTGATGCTCGAACACCCCCGTTACTGGCGCCCCGATCTGCAACGGCTGGCGAGGATCGCCGAGGAGGTTGCCGACGATGCGGACGTTGCCTGCCATCGGTAGTTCCACGAGAACGATCACGTATGGGCCTTGATCGGCCAGTGCGGGATGCACGGGATGCCACACGCGCTGGTGGCTGTAGATAGTGCCTTCAGCCGCGGTGGCCTCGTAGCCCACCTCGAAGGAACGGCAGTGGTGGCAGCAGAATTCCGGTCCCCACTGCCAACCACGGCAAGAGCGGCAACGCTGGAGTCGCAACTGTTCCTCGCGTAGCCCGTCCCAGAACTGTCGGTCGAGGCCGTCACCGGCGGCCACGGGGGAGGGCAGCCCGGAATGCAGGTAGTTGCTCACTGCGTCGCCTGGCTGCCAAAGATGCAACTGCTCACCGGAGTGACCATCGGCCCGGCGATCATCATCGACACGTCGGCGTCGGGCACCTGGTTGGTCGACTCCCCCCAGACCTGGCGGACGGCTTCTATGGTCAGTCCCAAGCCGTGCATGTACGCCTCGGCCAGGTTGCCACCGCTGGTATTGAGCGGCAGCCGACCCCCCGGAGCGACGAAATTCTCGAGCCGGAAGAACTGGTTGACCTCCTCTGGAGCGCAGAACCCGTGCTCGACCATCGCCATGACCACCCCGCCGGTGAAGTTTTCGTAGCTCTGGAGCACATCGACATCGGCCGGTCGCACGCCGGCCATTTCGTAGAGCCGAGGAGCCACTGTCGTGAAACTCGCGGTGGCATACGTCGGGTCGTTGTGCACGGAGGCCCCGGCGCCCCGATGCGAACCCGACACCGCGCCCATCAAATAGCACGGCCGGTGCGGAAAGTCCTTGGCCCGATCGGCCGGCACCAGCACCATCGCGGCCGCACCGTCGTTCTCTTGGCAGCAGTCGAACAAGTGGAACGGCTCGACGATCCAACGCGAGGCGTCGTAGTCAGCCTCGTCGAGCGGTCGCCCGTACATCAGCGCCCGAGGGTTGTTCTGGGCGTGGCGGTACGAGGCCAATGCCACCGCCCGCAACGCGTTCTGGTGCACATCGTGGTCGTGCATGAAGCGGGTGACTCGCATGGCGAACATTTGCGCGGCCGACATCAAACCGTACGGAACCGAGTGGGCCCCGTTGCCGCTGACCGTCGCGACCCGCGGGCCCTGACCGAAACGACCGAATTGCCCCTGCGCCAGGGCCCGCAGAACGACCACACACTCGGCCTGCCCCGTGGCGATGGCGGCTGCGGCGTTGGCGACGGCCGCCGCCGCTCCGCCACCACCGCCACCCCATTGCATAACCGCGACCCGCAACTCGTCGGTACCGAGTGCGGCCGCGAGGTGCGACGCTTCGCTGCGGTCGTTGCTGTAGGACGAGAACCCGTCGACCTGGGCCGGTGAGATACCGGCGTCGGCGCACGCCGCGAGCACGGCCCTGAGCGCGAGCTTGAACTCCGGCTCGGGTGACTGGCCCCACTTGTAATATTCGGTTTCGGCTACGCCGACGACGGCGACTTTGCCCCGCAGGGTGCGTTCGATGCTCAATGCGTCGCCTTCGCGGCGGCGCCCACCGCGGCGGCGTCGGCGTGGCGGAGATAGCGCTCGGGAATGGGGAACCCGAAAATCTCGGCGCTGTTGAGCCCCAAGATCCTCGCTCGTTCAAAGTCGGAAAGGTGCCCCATCGTCCGTTCGATGGCAGGCGCCGAATGGGGCCACGAGCCCTCGTGGTGGGGATAGTCGTTGGCCCACAGGAAGTTACCTATGAGACCGTGTTCGCGGGCCAGATCGAGGCCCGCTTGGTCGTCCTGGAAGCTGGCGAAACCTTGACGCTTGAAGTACTCACTGGGCAGCAGTTCCAGCTTGGGTCGTACAAACATGTGGTGTTTCCGGTACGCCTCATCCATCGCCTGCAACGCCCACGCCACCCAGCCGATGCCGGCTTCGATACTCCCGAACCGCAGCTTCGGGAATTGCTCGGCGACCCCGGATGCGCAGAGGTTCACCAACGGCTCCATGGTCGGCGCGAGGGAATGGACGGCGTAGTTGATGATGGCGCCGCCACGGCTCCGAGACGTCCGTGGATCACGGCCCGTGGAGACATGGAACGTGACCGGCAGCTCCACGTCGGAGATGCACGCCCACAGGGGATCGAACTCACGCAGGTTGTAGTTGAGGTCAGCGTGGTCGGGTGCGCCCCACACCGGTTTGCACGGCAGCGACAGGCCGCGAAAGCCCAGCGCCGCGCAGCGCTGGATCTCGTCGATCGCTTCGTCCACATCAGCCGGCGCGATGCAGGCCATGGCCGCGAGGCGATCGTTGAAGGCACCGAACGTTTCCCACGCCCAATCGTTGTAGGCGCGACACATTGCGGCCGAGAACGCCACGTCTTTGGTGGCCCACATGGTGAGACCCTTGTTGGGGAACATGACCTCGGCGTCGACGCCATCTGCGGCCAGGTCCGCGATTCGTTCTTCGGGGGTCTTACCCGACCGGTTGCGCAGCAGGTCCTCGCCGGCGAAGGTGATGTCTCGTAGCTTGAGCGGCTCCCGGAAGCCCTCCGTCTTCTGGAAGCTGCCGGAGCCGGGCACGAAGATGATGCCAGGGAGCCGTTCGTGGTATTTCGGGTCGACCCGTTCCTGCCACAGTTCGCGCGGTTCCTGGACGTGGCCGTCGGCCGACACCATGAAGAACTTGTCAGAGGCGTCGGGACGCGCCGATCGTTCCCATCCGTCATTGCCGGGTGTCTCGAGCCGCCACTCATTGATGGCATCGGGCGGCGGCAGAACAGCGTTGTTGGTCATCGTAGAATCTCCTAGTTCTCGGTCAAGTCTGTTGCATGAGGATGGTTGAACGCCAGTCGGCGCGGAGTCGGTCGCACTGCTTGGTGCGCCGGGGCCGTCGACACTCAGCCCTTCGTGAGCGAGCCGTCGGCGATCAGCGCTTCGAGTTGACGGCTGAGAATTTTCGTGAAGTACGGATGGGTTAGGAGCCAGAACTTGTCGCGCTGGATGCCGTCGAGTACGAGTCGACCGACCTCATCGGGGTCCATGCCCTTGTCGAGAGCGGCCTGTACATTGGCGCCGGCCCGTCCCTCAGCCGCGCTGTCGGTCTTGGGCTTGGCCTTGCTGGGTCGGAATTCCACCGAGTGGCGACTGATTGCGGTATTGATCGGACCGGGGCACAGCACCGAAGCCCGAATCGGGCTTTTGCGACCGCGCAGATCGCGCTCGAGGGTCGTCATCAGCGCAACCACTCCGTGCTTCGCCACATTGTACGCCCCCATGAAACCACCGCCGAAGAGACCGGCGAGCGAAGAGGTCGCGTTGATATGCCCTTCCCCTTGTAGTTCCATGATCGGCAGGAACGTCTTCACACCATAGATCGGACCCCAGAGATCGACGTCGATCATCCACCGCCAGTCCTCGAGTCGGATGTTGTTCGTGGGGGTCGGGAGGCCCACACCGGCGTTGTTGCACAACACGTGCACCGCTCCGAACCGGTCGAGCGTCGCCGCCGCCAGAGCCTCGACCTGCTCAAGTTTCGACACATCGCAAGTCTGGCCGGCCACCTCGACCCCGCTCTGCGAGAGCTCATCGACGGCCGTCGCGAGCATCGCTTCATCGAGGTCGGCGACCATCAGCTTCATGCCGGCCGCGGCGAAGGCTCGGGCCATACCCAGACCGATGCCGCTCGCCCCACCGGTGATGACGGCTACGCGGCCATTCGTTTCCATACGGCGACGGTAGCGGACGGGCCGGGGCCCATTGGCCTATGGTCCGAGGGACTCGTAGACGGCCCGAAGGAGCGTGTGGGCGCGGTCGTCACCCACCGTGCCTTCACCCATCCGGTTCATGACGTAAGCCATAGTCATAGCCGCGTCAACATCGTTCACGACCAGCGATCCGCCCCAACCACCCCAGTAGCAGACCCTGGCGTTGGGACTGATGGGGTTGCGCGGCGAGTTGAGCCCGTACCCGACGCCGAACGTGACACCGATCCCGAGCACGAGATCGCGTCCGGCGGCTTGCACATCGAAGATCCGATCGATCACCGCTTTGGACAGCAGGTCAACACCCCGAGCCGAGCCTCCGGCCGACACGACCGATTGGGCCAATGCGACGCCTCTGGCGTTGCCATGCCCACCGGCGGCGGGGATCTCGGCGCGACGCCACGCGGTCTCCCACGACTGCTCGGCCGTGAGGCGGGGGTTGGCCGCCCGGGCCGGGATGGAGCCGCGGGCGGGTGCCACGCTCCCGTCGGCACTCCCGAATCGCAGCGGCGGCGCCGGAATGACGCGGGCCACTCGATGATCGTGTTCAGGGCCGGTGCCGATGTGGAAGTCGGCGTCCAGCGGGCCGGCGATCTCTTCGGCGAAGAACCGGCCGACGGAGCGGCCATCGACGCGACGCACGACTTCACCGACGAGGTTGCCTTGTGTGATGGCGTGGTAGCCGGACTTGGAGCCTGGTTCCCACCACGGGGCCTGCTCGGCGAGCATCGAAGTGACCTTGTCCCAGTCGTACAGATCGGTGAGTTCGATCCGTCGATCCCACGCCGGCACACCGGCGGTGTGTGACAGCAAATGACGCACGAGCACATTGCCTTTTCCTGCAGCGCCGAACTCGGGCCAATACCTCTCGACCGGCACGTCGACGTCGACCAATCCCCGACTCGCCAAAACCAGCAGCGACAGGCAGCTCATGGTCTTCGTGGTCGAATAGACGTTGATGATGGTGTCGCGATCCCACGGGGTTGTTCCGGCGGTGTCTTGCGAGCCACCCCAGAGATCGACGACCAATTCGCCGTGCATCGTCACCGCCACCGATGCGCCCACGTCGCCGTTGTGCTCGAAATTCGCGGCGAAGGCATCTTTCACGGCGCTGAATTGCTTCGGGCAGCTTCCGCTGATGTCAACCATCTCGTCCCCTTCGTATTGGATTCGACAAGGTACCACGAGAGTTGCCCGAATTACTCAAGAGAGTGCGTCGTTGATCACCTGTAGGAGTTCGGGAAACGTATCGAGGGCGAGCAACTGGGGGAATTGCGAGCGGACGTTGTCGGGGGCGCGGAAAAGAAATCCGGCATCGGCCGCGAGCAACATGCTGGTGTCGTTGTACGAGTCACCGGCCGCCACCACTCGGTAGTTCAGCGCCTGGAACGCGTGCACTGCGGCCCGCTTGGGGTCAGGCATCCGCAGCCGATACCCGATGATGCGATCGTCGTCGACCAGAAGGCGGTGACACAAGATCGTCGGCCAGCCAAGTTGGCGCATCAGTGGTTGGGCAAACTGTTCGAACGTATCGGAGAGGATCACTACTTGTGTGTGGGCCCGCAGTTGGGCGAGAAATTCAGCCGCGCCGGGCAGCGGCTGAAGCCCGGCGATCACGTCGTTGATGAGCGACATGCTGAGAGCGTGACGGTCGAGCAGGGCGATGCGGTACTTCATGAGTACGTCGTAGTCGGGCTCGTCTCGGGTGGTTCGGGCCAGCTCGGCAATGCCGGTGCGCTCGGAGACGGCGATCCAGATCTCGGGTACGAGCACACCCTCGAGATCGAGGGTGACCACCGACTGCCGGGCTGGTGTTGCGGTCATGGCCTAAGTGATAGTCGACGCGCCACTACCGGTCCGCCTCAGACGCCCAAAAGGTCAAATGATCCGAGCGGCCCTGAGTCCGTCGATTTCGGCCTGGTCGTAGCCCACGGCTCGCAACATCTGGTCGGTGTGTGCTCCGAGCGCGGGACCATGAGCACCCAGCGCCGCTCCGCCTTCCGAAAGTCGCACGGGGGGCGCGATTACCGCCACGGTTCCACCGTCGTGGTCGCGTTCGGCTCGTTCCATCATCGCGCTGGCAACGTGCGGGTCGTCGATCACCTGCTGCAACGACAGTAAGGGGCCGGCCGGTACGCTGGCCGCGGCGAACTCTTCGAGCGCTTGGGCGGTGGTGCGGGTCGCGCACCACTCACCGGCCAGGCGCGTCAGCTCTGGTCCGTTTTCGCCCCGGAGGTCGTCGGAGGCGAACCTCGGATCGTCGACGAGCTCGGGATGGCCGATCATCGAGCACCATCGGGCGAATATGGCGTCGCCCACCACTTGAACGAGCACGTGCCCATCGAGCGTGGCGATGAGATCGGACGGACCGGCCGCCGGATGCCGATTGCCCGTCGCGCCCCGACCGCGCTGAATCGCGGACTGTTCGATAAGCACGTGGCCAGTGGCCGTAAGGGCGGTGCCGAGCAGTGACGCTTCGACGCGACACCCCCTTCCGGTGGTCTGGCGGGCGAAGAGCGCGCCCATCACGGCGAAAGCAAGATTGCTCGCCGTGCCGTAGTCCACCCAGGGAGCGAAGCTCTTCATCGGTTCACCGGCATAGCCAGACATGTACGCGGCGCCGCTCATGACTTGACCGATGCCGTCGAAGCCGACACGACCAGCGTACGGTCCGGTAGTGCCGAATGTGGATGCGGTGGCCAACACCGCACGAGGGTTCGCGCCGTGAACGCTGTCCCAGTCGAGGCCCATCGCCAAGAGCGCCTCGTCGGGCACGTTGGCCACAATCACGTCGGCCCATTTTATGAGCCGGGCGACGACCTCGCGGCCGGCGGGCTTGGTTGGGTTCAACGTCATCGCCCGTTTACCGCGATTGCAATGGAGGAAGTACGCGCCGAGATCATCAGATATGGGAAAGAGGAATCGGTCCTCGCCGCCGGCCGGCCGCTCCACCCGCACGACATCGGCGCCCAGGCATTGGAGGAGTTGCGCACACCATGGCCCGGCCACATAGCGGCCGAAGTCGAGCACGTGTACCCCGGCCAGGCTGCCCACGCCAGGTTCGGTTTCCGGATCAGTTGTCATGACTTGGAGCGTACCGACAACGCCGGTCTCGGGGCGACGCAGGGCTAGGCGGGGGTTGGTGGTTGAGGCGCTAACTTCGTCGAGTATGCGAGCAGTTGTCTGTCGGACACATGGTTCTGCCGACCTTCTGACTGTCGAGGATCTACCCGTGCCTCAGCCGGACCCTCACGACGTGCTCGTCAAGGTGGCCGTCGCGGCCGTCAATTTTCCCGACATCCTCATTGTCGCCAACCTCTACCAGGTGTCGGTGGCCACACCCTTCACGCCGGGCAGCGAACTCGCCGGTATTGTTGTTGAAGTCGGCAACCAGGTCAGTAACTTTGTCGTGGGGCAACGGGTCTTCGCGACTGTGATGCACGGCGCGTTCGCGGAATACGCGTCGGTCGACGCCGCCGCGGTCCGTCCGGTTCCTGGTGGCGTCGAGTTGGCCAGCGCCGCCGCTTTTTGGGTCACGTACGCCACCGCTTACCACGCCCTTCGTTCGGTGGCGGAGATCGTCAAGGGCGACCGGGTCGTCGTGTTGGGGGCGGCGGGCGGAGTCGGGCTGGCAACTATCGAACTCGCGACGATTCTGGGTGGCCAGGTGATCGCCGCGGCGTCGAGCGACGCGAAGCTCGACGTCTGCCGCCAGCGCGGCGCGACGGCGACGATCAATTACACCCAGGAGGACGTACGCGACGCCCTGCGCGTCATCGCTCCCGACGGGGTTGACGTGGTCATCGACCCGGTGGGCGGGCGGTTCGCGGAGCGCGCTCTGAGGGGAATGCGGTGGGGCGGGCGGTTCGTCGCGGTGGGCTTTGCCTCGGGCGAAATTCCCCGTATACCGCTCAATCTGGTGTTGCTCAAGGGCGTGACCGTCAAGGGGTTGGACATCAGAACATTCTCCTTGCACGCTCCAGGTCTGGTCCGCCGCAACGAAGACGAACTGCTTGCGCTCTTCGCCGCCGGCCGCCTCACGCCGCACGTATCGGCCACGTACTCCCTTGATGAGACAGCTGCGGCGATGCGGTTTGTGGCCGACCGGCGTTCGACCGGCAAGGTGCTGATCAACCCCTGAGCACCCCTTAAGCACCTCTGATCAACGTGAATACCCTTGATCAGCCCAAGAGTTCGGCCAACCTGTCCCGAAGGTCGAGAAAGCGCGGATCACGCTTAATGCCGGCCCCCCGGTTACGGTCGAAGGGAATCGTGACTTCTTGGGTGATTCGGCCCGGCCGCGCGCTCATAACATAGATACGGTTGGCGAGGTAGACCGCTTCCTCCACGTCGTGGGTGACCATCAAAATGGTGGTGCCAGTGCGTTGCCACAAGCCCAACAAGAAGTCTTGAAGATGGCGGCGGGTTTGCGCGTCCAGCGCGCCGAACGGCTCGTCGAGCAGGAGCAGGTCGGGCTCCGGCGCGAGGGCCCGAGCAATGGCCACCCGCTGGCGCATTCCGCCCGAGAGTTCGCGCGGCAACGCGTTGGCGAACTCACGCAACGACATGATCCCCAGCAATTCGTCGACCCGATCGCGTCTTCGATCTTTCGACCATCGGGCCACCTGGAGGCCCCAATCAATATTTTGGGCGACCGTCGCCCATGGAAACAGCGAGTACCCCTGGAACACCATGCCGCGGTCGGCGCCAGGACCAACGACGAGGTCGCCGTCGACGCGTACCGAACCCGAAGTGGCCTCTTCCAGGCCTCCGATGATCGACAATAACGTCGACTTTCCGCATCCGGATGCGCCGAGTAGGCACACGAACTCCCCCTCGTCGACGTGAAGATCGACGAACTGCAGGGCCTCGGTAATGCTGCCCCGACGGCGAAATACCTTCGTCACGCTGCTCACCACCAATTTGGCTCCGTCGGGCCGTGGTGCGTCGGGTCGGTCTCCGTCCGGCCTATGCGAGTCGCGGCGGTCGGTGGACAGGGTTGCGGTCGTGGACAGGGTTGGGGTCATGGCCGGGCCCACGGTGAGGTGGCGTTGCGCAGCCAGCGCAAGAACAGGTCGCTGGCCAAGCCGATCGCCCCGAAGACAAGCAGTAGGGCGAACATCGTGTCGACCGCCCGAAACCTCTGGGCCCGCACGATTTGGTAGGCCAGGCCCTTGTCCGCCGCCAGCATCTCGGCCACCACGAGCATGAGCCAAGCCGCCGCCAGGTTCACTCGAGCGGCGTCGACAATGCCGGGCAGCGAGTGGCGCAAGATCACTCGACGAAGCGTCGTGCGGCGGCCACCGCCAAGCGTGTACGAAGCGTGCAACAACTCCCGGGGAACAGCCCGGGCAGCATCGGCGATCATCAAGACGTTGAAGAACACGGTGCCGACGACGATCAGCCACACTTTTGGACTCTCGCCAATCCCGAACCACAACAGGAACACCGGTGTGAGGGCGCTGGCCGGGATGTAACGCAGGAAGCCGATCTGCGCCTCGAAGAACGACTCGACCGACACGAAGGTGCCGATCGCGATCCCGAAGATTGAGCCCAACCCGACCGAGATCGAGTACCCAAGCAGAATGCGTTGTGACGAAGCCCAGAGGTCACCGACGAACGTGTGGTTGGACCAGAGATGCGCAATTGCCTTGGCGACGGCCATGGGTGACGGTAAAAGCGAGGCCCCCGATCCGGCTCGTGACGCGGCCACGAACCACCCGACGACGATTACCGCCAGCCCCGCTACCGACAGCGCAACCCGCCAACGGATTTCGAGGGAGCCGCGAATGCGCAACAGGGGATGGTGGCGACGACCTCGCATACCGGCGCCCGCGGTCCAGGTCGAAGACGACGCCTTTCTCGACGGCGTCCATGGGTTTGTCGTTTCAGAAACGAGTTCGATCTCGGCAAACTCGTCAACTAAGGCTGACGGTGCTGCCGCCGTGGCCGTCCTGACACTCACAGCGTGCCCGCGTAGTGCTTCGTGTAGGCCGCTTCGAAAAGTCCATAGAGGGGAGCCTCGGCCTTGGCCAGTCCTGATGAGACGAGGAAGGGGTTGATGCGCCGGGCCATCTCGGGCAACGATGTGGGGTCGTTGGCCCGATCCTCAAAGGCTTTGAGGGCCTTCGCAGGAGTGAATATCGTCGTGCCCGTCTCGAGGCCCTTGTATTCGGCGACCGAGACGCCGGCCTTCTCCGCCATGATGGCGGCCGCCTCATCGCGATTGGCCGAGATCCAGGCGATCGTTTGGTACCAAGCGTTCACGAGACGCTGCATCGCCTCAGGGTCGGCCGCCGCCTTCGCCGTGGCGACGAGGTGATCGGGAATGGCCCCCGGGAAGTCCTTCGAGCTGAACAAGACCTTCGAATTCGGCCGTTTGAGGGCCTGCAGCGTGAAGGGCGCGAACACGCCAACGCAATCGAATTGGCCGCCCGCGAACGCGGCCGCCGCCGCGTCGGTCTTGACACCCTTGAACTTGATGTCCTTCTCGGTCAGCTTGACCGTCGCCAGGCCCTGAAGCAAAAGGAAGTGGTCGACGACTCCGGCCTCGGCGGCAACGGTCTTTCCGGCAAGGTCCTTGATCGACGCGACGGACGCGTCGCAGATGATCTCATCATTGCCGGTCGAGTTGTCATTGACGACGACGACCTTTTGTTTCGCCCCTGACGCAACTGCGAAAATCGTGTCGTTGAGCGTCTGCGCATTGACATCGACCTTGCCCGCGACCAACGCGTCGAGCGAGGCCGTGTAGTCGATGAAGTACTTGAGGTCGACCTTCAGACCGGCCGCCGTGAAAAAGCCCTTCTTCTCGGCGACGGCCAACGGAAACCATCCCGGCCAGGCGCTATAGCCGATAGTGAGCGACTTGGGATCGCCGAGCGGTGTTGTGACGGGCGAGGCCTTGGTGTCCGGCGAGCCGGCTGTGTCAACCGGGGCTGATGAGTCTTTCGGCGTATTGGTGTCGGCAGGAGCGGAGGTGTCAGACGTCGCACCGTCGGTAACCGCTGGGCCGTCAGTAGCGGCAACCGCGGGCGCCGCTGCGGTTGTGGTCTCCTTCGTTGCTGTGGACTTGCTTCCACATGCAGCCACAAGGAGGGGGAGGGCGAGAAGGACCGAGACTCGGCTTCGAAAACTTCGGCGGGCGAACACGGCGGCTCCTTGAGATACTCGCACCGGCGTGGTGCTCATCCAATCGTAAGGACGCTGTGTTTCCATCATGTGTCCTACGTGCGAACCAGCCGTAAAGAATCCAACCCCAGTCATGGGTTCGTTTCCATTGCGTGAACAGATACTCTCGTGGGTTGCCAACGAGCGGCGCGTGCCGCATTCTCTACCTCTCGCACGCGAACTTTCGAAAGTGCTCCCGAACCAGCATCCACGTAACCCGCGACGGGGCAAGAAGGAGAACGACCGATGAACCGTCAACCTGAAGCGAACGGCACGGCCACCTTGGAAGCGGCCCGCCAACACGCCCGTTCTCAAGTGACCGCCGCTCCCGACACCGTGAGGACGATCCCGTCATGGACGGCGATCGACCTGCCGGACGGAGTCGACCCGGCGACGGTGATTTGGGATGAGGCCGTGGGACCAGGGCAGTACACGGCCCGGCGCCTGCCCCGAGACTCGGTCTTGCGCATCACCGATATCGAGGGCGACGCCTGCACCCAGCTTCTGGCGTTCAATGCGCACCGCACCAGTGAGCGACTGAATCCGGCCGACACCGTCAAGGTGCAATGGCAAGCGTATCTAGGCCCAAAAGCCGTTCTCCTGTCTGATATGGGGCGTGTACTGATGACGATCATTGCCGATACCAGCGCCCGCCATGACTGCCTTTGCGGCGGATCGAACCGGGCCCTCAACGACGCCAAGTTCGGCGACGGCTCGGTGGGAGGTCACGCGCCGAACGCCCGAGATCTACTCGCTTTGGGAGGGGCGAAGTACGGCCTGTCGAGGGTCGACATAGGGCCATGCATTAACCTGTTCAAGAGTGTTCGCATCGCGTCTGGCGGGGCGATGACGTTCGATGGCCCATCATCACCACGTGGCCACATAGAACTCCGGGCCGAGATGGATTTGCTCGTATTGCTGGCCAACACCCCGCACCGTCTCGACGACAGATCGGCGTACACTGTCACTCCGATTCGAGTGACAGCCAGGCTGGCGGCCCGTCCGACCACTGACCCATTGCGAACGACCACCCCCGAACGAGAACGAGCCTTCCAGAACACTGAAGAGCTTTTGCTTGAGGTAACCCCGTGACGATGCTCTACGAAGCGACGATTGCGGCCCGGGCGGCGTGGTCGCGCCTCATGGCCGCCGGCGAGACTCTGCGAATCATCGATCTCGGTGGCAACCAAGCGGTCGACTTCTTGCTCTACGACGCCCATGATCACTCGCACCGCTACTCCGCGGCCGACACTGTGGCGGCCCAGCGTAATATCTTTCTGGTTACCGGAACGTCGCTTTTATCAAACGAAGGCATGGCCATGATGACCATAACAGCCACGACGTGCGCCTTCCATGACACTATAGGGGGGGCATGCAGCCGCGAGTCAAACACGCTGCGCTATGGCCACCATACAGCTCATCAGCACGCGTGTGTCGACAACTTCCTTGACGCCGGCCTACGAGCCGGATTGACAAAGCGCGATCTCGTGCCGAACGTGAATTTCTTTATGAATGTACCGGTGGGCCAAGACGGTACCCTCGGCATTGTTGACGGGATCTCGGCGCCAGGGCTCCTGGTCGACGTTCGAGCCGAAATCGACGTGCTCGTATTGATCTCCAACTGCCCGCAGATCAACAATCCGTGCAACGGTTTCAACCCGACTCCCGTGCGCGTGCAGGTGTGGGACGGCGCACCGACGTGAGTGTTCTGGCCGAAGCGCTCGCCGCCAGCCCGGGCCCCATCGATAACCTGGGTGTGGTAACGCTACCGGCCTTCGAAGTGCTCGCCGGCGGTCCTATGACCACCGTGCAAGACGTTCCCGGGCGAGTCGGCTATTGGCATGTCGGCGTTCCCCCTAACGGACCAATGGACGATCTTTCCCATCGTCTCGTCAATCGCGTGCTCGGCAACACCGAGGGCGCAGCTGCGCTCGAGTTGACCAGTTCCGGTCCGACGCTGCGCTTTCTGGTCCCGGCCGTCATCGCCATCGGAGGGGCGGACATGGCCACCCGCGTTGATGGAAGGCTCGTCGCTCCGTGGACGCCCATCGAGGTACCGGCCGGAGGCGTTGTCTCGATCGGCGCCATCGACGGTGCCGGCCTGCGGGCCACCTTGGGCGTGCGAGGGGGAATTGACGTCCCGCTGTACCTGGGAAGCCGGTCCACATTCAGTCTTGGCCGCTTTGGTGGGCACGAAGGCCGACAGTTGGCGGTGGGCGATGTTATCGCCATTGGCAACGACATCGAAGGCCCGGCCCGCCCGTTGCCCGTCGGCATGGCCCCCGTGCTCGGTCACCGATGGCCGATCGGCGTGCTCGTGGGCCCCCACACCGCTCCCGAATTCCTGACCCCGCTGGGCCTCGTGGCCCTCCTTAAAACCGAGTGGGAGGTCCATTTCAACTCGGCTCGCACGGGCGTCCGTCTGATCGGCCCGAAGCCGCTGTGGGCGCGGGCCGACGGTGGTGACGCAGGGCTGCATCCTTCAAATATTCACGACACCGGATACGCGCTCGGGGCGGTGGATCTCACTGGCGACATGCCGGTGATCCTCGGGCCCGATGGGCCGAGCCTCGGTGGATTCGTTTGCCCGGCGGTGGTGGCGGCGTCGGAGCGGTGGAAGTTGGGTCAACTCCAGCCCGGAGACATCGTCCAATTCGCTGTTTGGTCGCCCGACACCGCCGAACGGGCCGATGCCCAACGGGTTACTTGGCTCGACCGCGCCACGTCTCCCGCCGAACCGCTGGCCCGGCCTTCGTGGAACGCGGCCATTCGGCGTGACGGATCTCTCGACGATGCCGTCCTGGCCCGCCGTGATGCTTCTTCGACCCATCCTCAGATCACGTACCGCCAAGCTGGTGACCGTTTTCTGCTGGTCGAGTACGGCGAGATGACGCTCGATCTGGAACTCCGCCTTCACGTTCACGCCCTCGACCGGTGGGTGCGCGAGAGCCTTCGCGACGGCGTCGTCGACGCCACCGAAGGCGTACGGTCGCTTCTCATACAAGTGGACGGTCGACGGCTGTCGGTACGCGGCGCGCTGGCGGCGGTGCAGCGCGCCCAAGACGACCTCGATGACGTGCTCGAGGAGTCATTTCCATCGCGCATAGTGCACCTTCCGCTGTCGTGGGACGACCCCGCCACCCGCGAGGCAATTCAGCGGTACATGCACGGAGTGCGAGCTGACGCTCCATGGTGCCCCTGGAACATCGAGTTCATTCGCCGTATGAACGGGCTCGACAGCGTCGACGACGTTCATCGGATCGTATTCGACGCGAGCTATTTCGTGCTCGGCCTCGGCGACGTGTATCTCGGGGCGCCCGTCGCCACACCGCTCGACCCCCGCCATCGTCTGGTGACAACGAAATACAATCCGGCCCGTACCTGGACCGCCGAGAACTCGGTCGGTATCGGCGGCGCCTATTTGTGTATATACGGAATGGAAGGACCAGGCGGCTATCAGTTTGTCGGCCGTACTGTTCAAGTCTGGAACCGCGATCGACGCGGGCCCCATTTCGCCGAGCCTTGGCTCCTGCGCACGTTCGACCAGATCCGGTGGTATCCGGTAGGGGCGGAAGAACTTTTGGAGCTCAGGGAGCAGCAGGGCGCGGGCCGGCTGCCCATCACCATCGAAGAAGGATCGTTTCGGCTGCGAGACCATCGGGCCTTCCTCGACGCCCATCGCGCTGAGATCGATTCCTTTCGCCAACGCCAATCCTCGGCCTTCGTCACCGAGCGCGACGCGTGGCGCGCCGCCGGCGCGTAACTGCCGGTCGGCCGGCCGCCTCGGGGCGCTTGGGGTGACGCTCGGTCGCGCGAGGAATGATCCGACTACTGATCGCGCCCCGATTTCTGAGAGGCTGACAAGGTGACCATCGCCCCCGATACCGCTGTGCGCGTGGCCACGGGCGACGCGACGGGTGGCCCGCCTAGCGGTCGAGCACGCACCAAATACGCGGAGGGCCGCGAATTCGTGCTGATGGTGACCGCCATGATGGCGATGGGGGCGATTTCCATCGACCTTCTACTCCCAGCCCTCAAGGATATGCGCCGCGAGTTTCACATGGTGCCAGGGTCGCCGCGGATCACGTGGGTGATCACCTCGTACTTCCTCGGCTTGGCCGTTGGTCCGTGGTTCTTCGGCCCACCGTCAGACCGGTATGGCCGCAAGCCATTGTTCTATTGCGGACTCGCGCTATACGTGGCGGCCGCGCTGGCGGCGGTTTTCGCCCCGAACTTCGAGACCTTGGTGGCCGCCAGATTCTTGTGGGGCTTGGCGGCAGGCGCGCCGCGGGCTCTCACCCTCGCAATGGTGCGAGACCGCTATTCGGGTGAGTTAATGGCCCGCTTGATGTCACTCATCATGGCGGTGTTCATCCTCGTGCCCGTACTGGCGCCGACGCTCGGCGCGGCGTTGTTGAAGATTGCGCCCTGGCGAATCGTGTTCTGGGTTCCCATGGTGTGGGCGCTCGGCCTCGCCGTTTGGGCGAGACGCATGCCCGAGACACTCGACCCGACATTGCGGCGGCCCGCCACTAGCGGCGCCGTCCGCCGAGCGATCGGGGCGGTCGTACGGACCCGTGAAACTGTGTGCTTCGGTCTGGCCGTGGCCTTCCTGTTCGGGGTGATGTCAGGGTACCTGTCATCGTCGGAGCTGATCTTCGACAAGGTGTACAACAAGCTCAGTTGGTTCCCGATGTTGTTCGGCCTGGTAGCCATCATGCTCGGCCTCGGATCGCTCATCTCCGCCCACTTCGTCGGCCGCTTCGGACTGGTGCCGTGGATCAAACGAGTGGCGACCATTTCGATGGTCGTCACCACAGGCTTTGTCGTAATGGTACTCATGGCCCACGGGCATCCGCCGATGTGGTTGTTCGTATTTGGGCTCTGCCTGTTGATGCCCTCTCTGCAGGGTCTTATTCCGAATTGTAACACCGCGGCGATGGTGCCACTTGGTCATATAGCGGGCACTGCGTCAGCCATTATTGGCACCGTGTCGACGGCCGGAGGGGCTCTCATCGGCAGCGCCATCGCCGGTCGATTTGACCAAACAATCCGACCTTTCGCGTTCGGCGCGTTGGCGTGCGTGACAGCCTCGACTCTGTGCATCATGATCGGGGTGCAAGGCCACAAGGCCGCCAACGTCGCTCGCTAGTGCCTTGACCATATACCTTCGCCCTGTGTCGTCGAGTCGGGGGCGTCGCTACCAAGGACGCAGGAAGACGCGCTTGCTGTGCCCAAACGTGATGACGAGGTCGCTGGTAGCGGCGTCATCCGGCCGACGAGACAGAGCAGGGGTGTGTGGTCAAGGCGCTAGCCGCGAAGACCGGTCCTTGGATTGGCGTATCCTCAAGGGGCCGATCCGCAACCCCGAGCGAGAAGGAGACAACATGGCCTCAACGATCGACCCGAGCATCGCTCATCTGTACCGCCGAGCCGGATTCGGAGGCACACCGGGTGACCTCACCGTCGGTACCGCAGCGGGCTACGCGGCGACGGTGGATCGGCTGCTCGATCGCAGCGGCCCCGACGATGCCGAAGCGGTCCGCCTTCCCGACCTGATCCCTCTGTACTTCGGACCCGCCCCAACCGCGGCTCAGACCCAACAGATCACCGCCCAGCGCCAGTCCCAGGCCCGCCTCCTCACTCTGTGGTGGCTCGATCGCATGGCGACGTCATCGAGTCCGTGGCGCGAGAAGCTCACGTGGTTCTGGCACAACCACTTCGCTACGTCGAACGAGAAGGTCGACTCGCCACCGATGATGTACGCCCAGAACCAATATCTGCGCACGAACGGCCACGCCAGCTTCGAGGCGCTCACCCAAGGCATGGCCAAGGATCCGGCGATGATGGTGTGGCTCGACTCGAACACCAACCGCAAAGGTCGTCCGAACGAGAACTTCTCACGAGAGCTGATGGAACTCTTCACGCTTGGCATCGGCAACTACAGCGACGCCGACGTGCGCGAGGCCGCCCGCTCGTTCACCGGCTGGACAGTTGATCGCGGCGCCATCAGCACATCGCTCGTCCAAGCGCAGGCCGACTACGACACGAAAACGCTGCTCGGCCAAACCGGCGCGTTCCGGGCCGACGAAGTGATCAGTCTCCTCGTGCATCAGCCGTTCGCCGCCGCACACGTGACCCGAAACCTATGGAGTCGGCTCGCCTATCCCGTTCTCGTCGACGACCCGGTGGTCGCGGAGTTGGCGCCCGCATTTGCGGCCGATCTCGATGCCACCAAGCTGGTGAAATCCATCTTTATGCACCCCAAGTTCGTCAGTGCCGACGCGAAGACCGGGTTGGTGAAGGAGCCCGTCGAATGGGTGGTCGGCACGTTGCGGGCCCTTGGACTCACGGCTACCCAGATGGACAGCGGCAACCCGTCGATCCTCACGACGCTCGACCTGCTGGGCCAGCGGCCGTTCCTACCACCAAGCGTCGGCGGGTGGGGCCAAAACACCTATTGGCTATCGACGCAGACCAGTCTCGCCCGGCAACGGTTCGCTCAGGCCATTGCCGCTAGGGCCGATCTGAGTTGGCTCGATCCGCGCGCCCCGACGCAATCTCTTGACGCGCTCGCGACCCGCCTCGGTATTGAGAAGTGGACCCCCAATAGTCTCGCCGCGCTGGCCGCGACCACGACCGCGAAATCGCTCGTCGCCATTGCGTTGACCACACCCGAGTTTGTCCTGAATTGAGGTTGAGATGAACGACGAAATCACCGACAACCCCGAAGATCCGACGCCTCGGGTCACTCGCCGATCTTTTCTCGGACTGGTCGGTATGGGCACGTTCGGAGCGGCGACGACGCGCACCCGCCGCCCCCGGGCCACCAACGCGACGACCCCACCGTCAACAGCCGCGGCGCCCACGACGGCCGCGCCCGCGACCCTCGGGTCGACGACAGTCGAGGCCACCACCGTGCCTCGTATACCCAACACCCCAGGCATTCTCGTGATGGTCACGCTTTATGGCGGCAATGATGGATTGAATACGTTGATCCCGTTGGACGCGGCGCCGTACCTAACCGGC
Organism: Acidimicrobiia bacterium; assembly: GCA_025359845.1. Lineage (GTDB taxonomy): Bacteria > Actinomycetota > Acidimicrobiia > Acidimicrobiales > JANYDT01 > JANYDT01. Next base: position 8,512 of record JANYDT010000124.1, on the reverse strand, counting down.
CGGGGGGCGCTGGCCTACAAAGCGAGCGAATCACTCCCGCTGGCCGAAGGACTCGGACTGCACCCCAACTTGGCCGGATTCAAAGGATTGTGGGACACCAAACAACTCGCCATTGTGCGTGGCGTGGGTTACCCCAACCCGAGTCGGAGCCACTTCCGTTCCCAAGATATCTGGAGTTCAGCGGTGCCGGCCACCTTCGAGCGCACCGGTTGGCTCGGCCGCTGGTACGACTCGGTGAGCACTGATCCGCTCGGCATGGCCGCCATCGCCAGCTCCGTTCCTCGGTTCTTGATCGGCCGCAAAAGCTCGGCAGTCGTCGTTGGCGGTGCGACCGCGTCGGGTGGCTCGTCCGACTTCAAGATCGCCACGCGATTGCTCAGCCAGCCCGACGACTCGCTCGGATCGTTGGCGGCCCGAGTTCGCAGCACCAGCGCCGATCTCGGGCGGGTCGACACGGTCTTCGGTCCTATGTTGGCGAGCCAATCGAGCGTTTCGATCCAAACCGCGACGCTCGAACCCGGAGCCGTCGCTCGCGCTGGAAACGTGCTCGACGATCAGCTCAACGTCGTGGCCCGGCTCATCAAGGGCGGAGCGCCTACGCGGGCCTACGCCGTGAGTCTGGGCGGGTTCGATACGCACGCCAACGAGCGGGCCAACCATGCCCGGTTGATGACCATTCTCGACCAAGCGGTAACCGGGTTCTTGCGGGTTATGGCGGGCGACCCGAACGGGCAAGGCGTCACGGTCGTGGTGTACTCCGAGTTCGGCCGGCGCCTGGCCGCCAACGGCAGCGCCGGGACCGATCACGGCACCGCCGCGCCGATGTTCGTCGCCGGGGCCAAGGTCAAGGGCGGTTTCTACGGCGATCAACCTTCGTTGACCGATCTCGATCAAGGAGACTTGAAGTTCACCACCGACTTCCGAAGTGTCTATTCGACGTTGCTCAGCGGGGTGCTCGGCGCCGATCCCCTTTCGGCTCTCGACAAACCCTATGCCAACCTCGGGTTCTTGTGAGCGTATCGATCATTACTTCCGACGGTGCCTTCACGGCCGAGGTCAAGGGACCGGTCGACGGTCCGCTAGTTGTGCTTCTGCACGGCTTCCCGCAGTCGCGACATGCATGGCGCTCGCAATTGCCGGCACTGGCGGCCGCCGGGTATCGCGCCGTCGCCGTCGACCAACGCGGCTACTCGCCCGGCGTGCGGCCCGATCCGGCCCTGGGTTTGGAGCCGTACCGGCTCGCCCGGCTGGTGGCCGACGTGTTCGACATCGCTTCCGCTTCGAGCCCGGCGGCGCGGTTTCATCTCGTCGGTCACGACTGGGGCGGCCAGGTGGCGTGGGCTGCCGCTGCGGCTCACCCCGAACGTTTGGCGTCGCTCACGGTGTTGTCGCGGCCCCATCCGTCGGCGTTTCGTCAGGCCTTTCGGGCCAACGCCGATGGGCAGCAGGAACGGTCTCGCCACCACAAGGCTTTCCACGACCCCGCCACAGCAACGCTGCTGCTCGAAGACGACGCCCGCCGATTGCGCCGCTCCATGGCCGACCAGGGGGTGGCGTCAACATCTATTGACGAATATGTGTCAGTAATCGGAACGGTTGCCGCGCTGGACGCGGCCCTTGCGTGGTATCGAGCGGCTGGGCAACTGGTCGACGCCGAGGTCGCACCGGTGGCCGTGGCGACGCTCTTCTTGTGGGGCGATGCCGATGCCACGGTCGGTCGCAGCGCCGCCGATGCCACGAAGGATTGGGTTACGGGGTCGTACGAACGCGTCGTGCTGCCAGGGCTCGGACACTTCCTCACCGATCAGACCGTCGACGGGGTCAACGAGCCGCTGCTGGCCCACTTGGGCGCCCATCCGGCGTGAGTTCGGCTGCTTGCTTCTCCGCGGTCACGGCTTCGGCTTCCCGGCCGGCTTTACGCAGAATGCGGGCGAGGAGGCTGAAGGAGTCGGCTAAGGCGGTCACGTAGACGGGGCTGGTCGTGACGAGTTCACGACGCATCGCCACGGCCCGTTCAGCTTCTACGACGGCCTCGTCGAGCCGCCCCGCCTCCGCCAGCCGAACGGCGAGGTTGTTTACCGACATGGCGAGGTCGGGGAGGTAGGCCGCGCGGTCGCGGGCGACAAGCTCCTCGTGCATGGTGGCGGCGCGTTGCGCTTCGGTGAGGCCCTCGTCGCGGCGTCCCGCTGCCCCCAGCCGGTTGGCGAGGTTGTGCACCGAGGCGGCGAGGTCCGGAAGGTAGGCGCCTCGGTTGCGGGCCACCAGCTCCTCGTACATGGTGATGCGCGTCGCGCTCCGGTTAGGGCTCCCTCACTCCGCCCCGTGTCGCCGAGCAGGATGGCGAGGTTGTTCAGCGAGGCGGCGAGGTCGGGGAGGTAAGCGTCTCGGTTGCGGGCCACCAACTCCTCTCGCATGGTGACGGCGCGTTGCGCTTTGATGAGGCCTTCCTCGTGGCGCCCCGCCTCCCTCAGCCGAACGGCAAGGTTGTTCACCGAGGCGGCGAGGTCGGGGAGGTAGGCGTCTCGGTTGCGGGCTACCAACTCCACTCGCATGGTGACGGCGCGTTGCGCTTCGGTGAGGCCTTCCTTGTGGCGCCCCGCCTCCGCCAGCCGAACGGCGAGGTTGTTCACCGAGGCGGAGAGGTCGGGGAGGTAGGCGGCTCGGTTACCGGCCACTAGCTCCTCGTACATGGTGACGGCGCGTTGCGCTTCGGTGAGGCCTTCCTCGCGGCGGCCTGCCTCCCCCAACCGGATGGCGAGGTTGTTCACCGAGGCGGCGAGGTCGGGGAGGTAGGCGTCTCGGTGGCGGGCCACCAGCTCCTCACGCATGGTGACGGCGCGTCGCGCTTGCGCGAGCCCCTCTTCCCGGCGACCAACCTCAGACAAGATGCTACCTAGTTGGTGTACCGCTTGCGCCAATGACGGTGCGAAGGCGAGATTTCCGCCAGTCAGTATCTCGTAATGACCAACTGCCTCCTCGATCGGGGCGAAGGCCTGCTCCCGGTTTCCGATCGCTCGTTCCGCCGCGCCGAGTTCAAGCAAGAGAGCCGCCAATCGCGCCCGAGCCACAGGATCCCTTTCGCCCAACGATCGGGTCGATTCGATCCGATCCCGCAGCGACCCGCCTTCGCCGCGAGGAGCGTTTGCGGACGGCGAACTCTCCATCTCCGGCATCGCCCGAAGAAAGGGATTTCCGGAAATGACGGCGGCTTCGGCCCACGCCTTGGGATCGCGCCCGGAGGTGAGACGGTCGATGGCGCCCCCGATCGCGGCGTCGTCGTTGATAACCGTGCGGGCCAGATTTGCGTAGTCCCACGCCAACGATGAGGCGGCGCGTTCCGGCCGGAGCAGCTCCTCGAGAACGAGATACTCACCGTTTAGGAGCGAGCCCTCGTGGTGCAACGTCAGCACGTCGATCTCGTTGAGGGAGTAGCTCAAGGGCGGCGAGGGTTCAGTCAAGAATCGCTCGATTCGCTGTCGGCGCTCCTTGTCTCGGTCGGTCTCCGCGCCGCGATTCGCGAGGTGATCGGCCTCGGCCGGGGCTCGGCTCAGCACGCCGTACAACCTGAGCGGCCGATCGGGGTCTCGGGTGAGGGGGGCGAGTGAGCGCAGCACCATGCGCACCCCTTCTAGCTGCTCATCCATGTCGAGAAAGAACGCGAACGCCTCGTCGGCCAGCTCTGACAGCACAAGGGTGTTCGAGCTGGTGATTCCCGTACGGGCATCGATCAGAACGAGGTCGGGGCTGAAGTCTTTGTCGAGACGACCGAGCAACGCCGTCATCAGCTCGTTGGCCCCACCGTCGGGTATGCGGGCGTCGAGATTGAGGCGCTGCAATTCACCGAAATAGTGGGGCGAGGGAACATTGCCGGCCGGCATGAGCTTCACCCAGCCGTCACGGCCATATTCGGTCCGTTGCCGCTCGTCGAGTTCGACGTCGATCAGATACTCGCCGAGGTCGGGGGGAATGTCTGCGCGGTGTATCGCGTCGAGCAGACAGCCCACAAGCCCACGATTGCTCAAGCTTCGTTGGGCGCCTAGAAGCAGTTTGTACGTGAGACCGGGCGCCTCCAAGTCCAGATCAATGACGATCACGCGCTTGCCGATCTCCCCGGCGAATCGGGCGATGTTGGCCAGCGCCAGCGTACGTCCTGTGCCACCCTTATAGCTGTAGAAGGCGACAGTCTTCATCGCCGGCTACGCGGCCTGGTCACTGTAGAACTTCATCGTACTTTGGGATCGCCGTGGCCGGCCGAGACCAGAATCTGGAGTTGAGTCCAGGAGCCGCAGCTCGGAAGGTGTTGCGCTTATCGAAAGTGCCGCCGCGGTGCCGATCTCGAGCAACTCTGTACAGAGTTGTTCATCGGCCCTCACAAGTGCGTTGGCGATCAAACGGTTTACCACCGGAACGACCAGGTGGACGTCGCTCCGGGAATTGAGCCATTTTCGCGGCACGCCTGTAGATTGACGGGCAATCATCGGATTCACCGGCAGGTCTGCAACCGATACCTCGCGTGTGGGGATGCTGGCGATGACAAAGGCCTCAAGGGAACTCCAGTCGGGTAAGTCCCTGTCGACCCGATCGTAACCATATCGGTTCACCGCCCAATCCACGGTCGACTCGCTAACTTCCACTGCCTGGTTTATTCCCAATCGCCGATGCCGACGGACAATTCCCTCACGATCTCGCGAGAAGAAGACCTCACCTCCGGGTGCCATTGCGAGAAGTCGAACGCTCACACAATCACCCATTCGAAGATGCCGGCCCTGGCGGCCTCGGTAACTGCTCCTAAGGCCAGATCGGGATCGGCTGCGACCGTGACACCGGGGCCCGACAATGCCCGCAAATAGCGTTCGGTCAGAATCTCGAGATCCGCGGCGGCAATACGAACGGACAACACGGAATCTATCGGTCGACGGCCTTGGCGGCTCACAACCTCAATCAGGTCGGCCTCCACGGAACTCGTGTCATCCGCATCTCCGAGTAACGACGGCCAGTCTTTGGTCGCTACTCCGATCGAGCGCTCACCCCGGTGGGCGGTGGCGAGTGCGCCCCGGTCGTCCCAGCACGCAGTGTCGATACAGAGACGGGCCTCGTCAAGCGTCGTACCGGACGCATAGGCCGAGGCTGAGTTATGAGGCAACACCACCGGGGATTGATAGCCGTCGATAGGTTCGTACACGAAGCGGTACGGCCCATACTGGGGGAGCAGCACCGCGTCGGGAAGGTCCAACGTGCCATACACCGCGGCCCGGACGCACCCGAGCGCCGACTCAAAGGCGAGTCGCCAGGGTCCCCAAGGCCCCTGTTCGTAGACCCTCGTGAACGCTTCCGCGGCGGTAGAGTGCGCCGCCCGGACCGCATAGGTGGATTCGACATGACCGGTCTGTAGAAAGAACCCGAGCTTGTCGGACTCGACATTCGTGCCGATCTTCGCGTCGGCGCAGCGCGTGGCGAACCCGCCCGCGGCGGGAAACTCCGCCAGCACGGCAGCGGCCAGAGCGCGCCAGGCATCGGTATTAGCGCCAGCACAGGCGTCGATGTCCACGGTCGGATCGTAGATCTACCGGCCGGCCTCGTTGAGCCGGTTGGGTCGCACCAAGATCTTGACGGGTCCTTCGGGTCTGCGAGGACGCAAATCGAGCGCCGCCTCAGACGCTAACCGGGAGGCCTCCGTCGACGCGGATGAAGGCGCCATTGGTGAACGACGACGCGGGGCTGGCGAGGAACAGAGCGGCGGTGATGATCTCCTCAGGGTTGCCATTGCGGCCGAGCGCGTTGTTCGCCGTCGCCCGCTGCTCCTGCGACCACGCGTCCGCGATGTCGGTGAGGAACGGACCGGGGCACAGGGTGTTGACTCGAACCTTGGGTCCGTACTCCGCAGCCAGCGACCGAGTCATGGCGTTGAGCGCGGCCTTGGCGCTGCCGTAAGGCACGACGTTCGGCAGGGGCATGACGCTGCCCGTCGATGACACGTTGATGATCACGCCTCCGTCGCCGTCGAGCATGCGCTTGCCGATCTGTGAAGCGAGGCGGAACGGCCCCTTGAAGTTGAGGCCAACCACAGAGTCGAACAGCGCCTCGGTCACTTCGTGGCTGGGCATGGCCGGGCTCATCCCCGCGTTGTTGACGAGGATGTCGACGCGGTCGAACTCTGCATAAGCCTGCTCGATGAGGGCGTCGATCGAATCCCACTTCGCGGCGTGGACCGACACCGCCAGCGCCCGTCGCCCCAGTGCGCGGACCTCCTCAGCCACGGCTTCGCAGGCATCGAGCTTGCGACTGGCGATTATCACGTCGGCGCCCCGCTCGGCGAAAGCCTTCACCATCAGGTAGCCCATGCCTCGGCTGCCGCCGGTGACCAGCGCGATCTTGCCCGTCAAATCAAAATAGGGGTCCATCGGTTCGTTCTCCTCGAGCAGTAGCGGGCGTCTATCGTGCGCTGCCTGCAGCACTTCGCGCAATTTGGCCAGTGGCGCGGTCCAGTGGCTCAGGTTTTGGCGGGTTATCGCGACGTCGGTTCATTGGCGTTGGCGCGACACCCACCTAGGCAAATCAGAGCCGGTCGCCGGGCTCTACCACTCTGAGCGATACGGTCAGGTGGTGCCGACTGACATCGTCTTGTCCCCTTTCGACATTGATGTCCGAACTCTGATCGAGGCGGCGCAACGAGCCGAGAACGCCGGATTCGACGCTATCTGGACTTACGATCACGTTTCCGGTGTCGTAATGAACGCTCGCTCCACGCTCGACGTGTGGGTCGCGCTCACGGCGATCGCGTGCCACACAGAACGCGTTGGGATCGGTCCGCTCGTCCTCAACGCGACCACTCGTGATCCTGCGCAACTGGCCGTCGCCGCGGCCACCCTTCAGGACCTGAGCGGCGGACGACTCACGCTCGGGTTGGGCGCCGGCGCCGGCGCCGAGTCGCCGTATTCTCGGGAGTTGAAGATGTTCAGAGCAGTGCTGAACGACGCGCCGAGCCGGCGAACTCGGGTGATCGAATCGATCCAGTTCCTACGCGCGCTGTGGGGCGGCGAGCGGCAATTCAACGGCTCCCAGATCGGCTTCGACGGGGTGGACGGGGTGCTCACGCCGCGGCCGATGCCGCCGATCGTCGTGGGTGCGAACGGCCCGAGGATGGCCGCTCTGGCCGGAACGTATGCCGATGGCCTGAACCTGCATTCTTGGCAATCCGGCCTGCTCGGATTGATCGGAGTGGCTCGAGAGGCGGCCGATCGTGCCGGCAATCACGACTTCGAAGTCAGCCTCGAAACGCCGTTCGAACTCCAGTGGCTCGACCCGACGAGCAAGATTCGCAGGGCGTTCAGCGACCTTGGTATCGCGCGGGTCCAAGTTGGATGGAACGCCAGCATCGGTTTGGATGCCATCGCGTTGTGAGATCGATGGACTGACCTACCGCCGCCCGGACAAGTAGTGCAATACTTACGGTCTATGACCGAGCCCTTGACCTTTGACGAACGCGTGGTTGTCGTGACCGGAGCCGGCAACGGTGTCGGACGGGCCCACGCGCTGGAGTTTGCCCGCCGTGGCGCCCGCGTCGTGGTCAACGACCTCGGCGGGTCGACCGACGGTCGTGGCAACGATGACTCGGCCGCCTCCAAAGTGGTGGCCGAAATCGTGGCTGCCGGAGGCATGGCCGTGGCCAACTTCGACAGCGTGGCCACACCGGAGGGCGGACAGGCCATCATCGATACGGCGCTGAACACCTACGGACGGGTCGACGCAGTGGTCGCGAACGCCGGGTTCTTGCGTGACAAGTCCTTCCCGAAACTCGAAGTTCCCGATCTCGATGCAATCCTCGACGTTCATCTTCGGGGTGCGTTCTTCACGGTCGCGCCGGCCTTTCGGTGGATGAAAGACAACGGCGGCGGCCGCATAGTGGTCACCACATCGGCGTCGGGGTTGTACGGCAACTTCGGGCAGGCGAACTACACGGCGGCCAAACTCGGCGTGGTCGGCCTAATGCGAACGATTTCGATCGAGGGCGCCCGCGCCGACATTACCGCCAACGCCATCGCTCCCATTGCCTCAACGCGGTTGACGCGCGGCTCCGACGGCGACCACGACGACCCCATGGCCCCGTGGAAGGTGTCTCCGCTGGCGGTTGCGCTGTGCCACCAGAGCAACACGATTACGGGCGAGACCTTCCTGGCCGGCGGTGGCGTGTACGCCCGTACGTGGGTCGCGCTCGGCCCCGGTTGGCGGCCTTCAGAGGCAGAGATGACGGCCGAAGCCGTTGTCGAGAACTGGAACAAGATCCGTGACTCCTCGTCATTCACCGAGCCCGGAAACGCGATGGCGATCAGCGGCTGGCTGCGCCAGGACTGAGCCGGTCGCCGCGCCTTCAGGAGCGCGGTGCCACCTCCTGTTCATGCGGCAACCCGAGGACTCGCTCGCCCGCCGTGTTGCGCTGGATCTCGGCTGTGCCTGCGCCAATCGTTGATGCCCGGGTCCGCAGGAAGCCCCACGTCCAGCGACCCCGCTCGAC
>JANYDT010000094.1 GCA_025359845.1 Acidimicrobiia bacterium | reverse complement strand
TTCGAGCTCGGCACGGTGTTGCGGGGTGCGGAGCATCTGACCGGCGCCGGGCGGGGCGAGACGGTGCGTGACGAGCACCACCCCGGCCGGTGACACGACATCGACAGTGGCGGGAGGTTGTCCCGTTGACCGTGGAACTTGGCCTCCCGGCCATCGCGGCAAAGGTCGATCAGAGCCTGGCCGAGTTCGGGGCATGGTGAGCGTCCTCGTTCGTCGACGGCCGTCTATGGGTTGACCCTACCGAGCGGGTGCAACAGTCGGCAGGCGAGCCACACTCTGCACCGAGTCTCACGTGTCGATCTCGGCGAGGACCTCACTGATAATCCTGGTGACCTTGTGGGCCGGGATCTCCTCGTCACCCTCGGCCTCGGCGACCTCATGAGCGAAGCCCTTGATCGACGGATCTCCACCGACGAGAACGTGTCGCAGGGCCTCGGCACTGGGCTGCGGATCGTCCAGCGCTTCGACCGCCTTGTGGACGTCGTGCTCGGGGTCGACGGCAACGGCGTGGACCACCGCCATCGCATTTTCCCGACCCGTTTGGGTCGAAGTTGCTGCGTCGCGATCCGGGTTCTGCTGCTCGTCCCATTCTCGCAGCGCTTCGGCGTAGCCGGGCTGACCTGGGTGCAGCACCCGGGTTGTGGGCTGGTCCTCGATCGGCAATGCCGTGGCGGGGTCGTCGTCATGGTCGTGACGGCCCGCGACGACGGGCACGGTGAGCGTGGCGTCGTCGTTTCGGATGATCTCCATGGCGTACGGAGTACCCCGCTCCGGAAGAGGTCAACCATTGGCTGCGGTCGGGGATTTCCATCGGCCGATAATCTGGCCCGCCGCCCGACACGAGGCAACGGGCCCGAACCGGCGCCTGCGCGAACGCGAGCACTGCCGTTCGGCACATGCGCAGTGCGGAGGCGTCGTCGAAGCGGTCGCGTTGGTCTTCGGCGTCGCATTGAGCTTGGGCGTCGGCGAGTTCGGCATCGGCCGACAGCGCATGTGCTGCGAGCCTTGAAAGCGGGTGCGGCAGGATTCTTGCTCAAGGACACTCGGCCGGAGAAGCTGGTTGGCGCGGTGCTGCGCGTCGCGGCCGGCGACGCGCAGGTGTCGCCGTCGATCCTGCGGCGCCTCATCGCGACCGTCACCAAACCGTCATTTCGACCGAGCCTCGGGCGCTCTTCCCGGGATTGGGTACTCGCCGAGCGCGAGCTCGACGTTGCGCTCGCGATCGGCGAAGGTCTTCGAATGCCGACATAGGGGCGCGTCTGTATCTGAGCGAGCCAACGGTCAAGGGCTACGTGTCGACGGTGCTCAGCAAGCTGGACGCGGCGAACCGTGTTCAGGTCGCGCTGCTTGTCTACGACTCTCAACACGGCTAAGTCACGGCTCAGTCGGTCTCGGCGTGTTGACGGGTGAGATCGATCCCTACTTTGGTCGGACGAGGTTTCCGTCCAACGCGGGATGTGCGACCGGCCAGACGTTGCGCACCATGGGGTCGTGCTTCCAGATGCGCAACGCCACACGCTGGAGCGTGACTTGGATCTCCCGGTACGACCCGGGGGCTTCGGCGGCGCCAATGTCGGCGCGTGCGCTCGGCCCGGATCTGGCCCGCGGCGTTATGTTGTTGTTCATGCCCTTGATCCCGATGGGTCTTGGCGGGGTGGTAGCGCAAATTGGTGAGACTTTGTTGCAGGGTGGTGACCGTGTTCTGTTCTATACGGACGGGATTCCCGAATCGAAATCAGCTGAGGGTGAGTTCTTCGGAACTGCACGCCTCGCCGACTAGCTCACGCGAGCGACGTTGGAGCAAGTCCCGGTGGCTGAGACAGTTCGGAGGCTGAGTGCCAATGTGACCTCATTCGTCGGCGGAAAGCTGAACGACGACACGACTATGTTCCTGCTCGAGAATCGAACGCGCCGCCACCCATCGACATGACCTCAGGCTGCGAGTTCTCCTTCGCCCCGAAGTTCGTTCGGGACGAAGAGGGGATTGCGTGTTTCGAGCCGGGCGTAGCTCAGCTCACCCGAGATCACCATGCCGACGAAAATGACCACGACGACCGAAACGCTCCCGATGACGCCATAGCGACGTCTCTTACCCGGTTTGTCGGTTGCAAACGAGGACCCGAAGGTTCGAATGTCCTCTCCGCTATTACCGATGAGGCTGCGGCGTCGACCGCGAAGTGTCCTTTGGGCGGGGGGTTGCCCTGAAGCACCATTCCGAGGGCGGTCACGAGCGCGAGCCGGACCGGGAAAACGAGGAACTCGACGTATGCGACAAGGGGGGCCAGGTTGCCGGCGGAGCGTCGCCGACTTCTTCACCATCGCGATGGGAGTCCAAGACATTAAACGACGCGGTATCCGATCCGTCCAGTCCTGGATCCTCTTGGCGAAGCCCCGGTCGAGTCGGTCCTCGGGTCGCGACGCAACGCCAGGGGCTTCTACCGTGGCTTAACGCACGGTTCTCATGGCAGTCCCCTCTACCCACGATCGCAAGCGATATCCACCCGCGCGCCGAGTTGGGCCTGCGTCCTCCTGCGCGGTGGACGACTCGGAGACGGACCAAGCCTCCGATGCGCCCATTGACGTTTGCTCCCCGGCCAGAACCAGGTCCCCACGGAAGTGGGGCGCATCCTTGAAGGTCCTCCAGTGGTCCTGTGTCGGGCGCAGTCCGCAGTTGGCCACCGAGGCAGTCTGGGCTCGCATCTCGGTCAGCGACAGTCGGAGCGGGTGCTGATATCCGCAGGGCGTACCCAACGACTTGGGCATAACAAGATCTTTCAAGCCCCGACGCGCCCCGGACGGTGGAGAGCGTTCGGGTCGAGGCGAAGGAGCCGACCATGAGTATTGGGACCCTCCTCCGCGCCGTGGTCTCAGGGTTCGCCCTCGGTCTTGGGTTGGCGCTTTTATTCGTCCAGCACGGCCGGATCGCGTTGGGCACGACCACACCAACGGTGATAGTGGCCGTCGCCGTCGCCCTCCGAATCGGCGTCGCCGTATTCGCTGGTCCCCGACCCAAAAACGGCGATCGTTAACGGGACGGCCAACCATTTGGTGGGCGCCTAAACGTGGACGCCACGGGGCGTATCGCTGCCGGATTATCGGTCGATGCGAGTGGTCGATCGGGTTACGGTCCTTGCGTGTCGAGATGGCGGGCCTCGACGTGGCGGATCAGCGTTGCTGCGGGGATTGTCGTGTCGGTGTCAGGGTTGGCGGTTCTGGTCACGGGCCACGCACTACCGAGGGGCGTTGCTGCGCCGGTGGCCTGGTTGACACGGCCCCCGGAACCTGTGATCGCCGCGTTGAGCGTTGCTAAGCGTATCCGTTGGACGGCTCCGGGCCCGCAAATCGCCGCGATGTTTGCATTCTCGGCTCGACATCCGGGTTCGCGTCGCCTCGACGCGACGTGTTCCGGCCGGTCGTCGGTTCCGCTGCCGGATACAGGAGCGGGTTTGGGTGGAAATTGCGACCTCGAATCAGGGTCGCCCGTTGCGGCTACGAATCGAAGGCTACGGACCACGGACAGTGTTGTGGGTGGGAGGAATCCACGGCGACGAACCTGAAGGACGCGCCGCGACCGACAATCTCGCGTCGGCCTTTGCCGAACTTAAGCTCGGCGCCTTGGCCACCCTCGCAATTCTCGAAGACGACAACCCCGACGGACGCGCCGCGCATTCACGCACCAACGGCGGGGGCATCGATTTGAACCGAAACTTTCCGTCGGCAAACTTTGCTCCAAGCACCACTCACGGTTTACGACCAGTGAGCGAACCCGAAAGCGCCGCGCTCGCGTCGGTGGTCTGCCAGCTTCGTCCGGATCTGATCATGGTGGCCCATAGCGCCCATAGCAACAACCTCGCCAACGCGGTCGATCCCGACGGCCCAGCCGCAGCGGCGGCGACGCAGTTCGCCGAACGAGGCGCCATGAAAATCGACCACGCCCGTTATCCAACACCAGGTTCGTTAGGTTCCTGGGCCGGCGTCGATGGACACCTCGCCGTCCTCACAATCGAGTATCAACAAGGAATCGCTCCCGACGCGGCGTGGCTCCAAACCCGCGCCGCCATTCTTGGGGCGATAGAGGGATAACCCCGCGCTCCTCGCGCACAACATTCGTGTCGCTTCGTATACCCACGATCGACACGCGGAGAACCGTACGGGTGTGGTGGATCCGATGTCGAGGCCCTGGTACTGGAGACGGAACCTGTCAAGGCGTTTGAGACAGCCTTCGTTTATTTGTTGTGTATGAGTTCCGTGCTGCCTTGGGTAGCGAAGCGGGAACCGTCAATAGATTGCTGGTGCCCGACCGGTCGGTGTCGCGCCCGCGTCTCTCCGACCTTCAGGCCCGCGTTGGACATCCGCCGAGATGGGCGTGTCGGGACGGTTTTGCCTGTCTG
>JANYDT010000054.1 GCA_025359845.1 Acidimicrobiia bacterium | reverse complement strand
CGACCCGCCAATCATTCGTGACCGACCTGGTCGGGGTCGAAGATCTTCCGAATGCAATCGGACTCAACAGCTCGATCTTCAACGCCGCTCGTATGGTAGGGCCGGCGGTGGCGGCCGCCGTGATCGTCGTCTCCGGCACGGGAGGCTGTTTTCTTCTCAATGCGGTCTCGTATATCGCGATCCTCATCGGCTTGTCACGCATGCGGCCTGAAGAACTGCACCGCGCTCCGCCGCTCGCCCGCGCTCCGGGCCAGGTGCGCGCCGGCATGACCTACGCGTGGTCGGAGCCCCTCCTGCGCTCGAACCTTCTTCTCATGACGATGGTCGGCACCTTCGCCTTCAACTTCTCGGTGGTACTACCCCTGCTCGCAAAGGTCACGTTCCACGGTGGACCGGGCACGGTGAGCACCGTGTTCATCTGCCAAGGAGCGGGGGCGCTAACGGGCGCCGTACTGATCGCATCACTACACCGCACCGATGGTCGTCGCTTGTTTATCGCCACTGTCGTATTGGGTCTGGCGATGTGTGCGGCGGCCGCCGCTCCCACCCTCTTCGTGTTCCTGATCATCATGCCGGTCATGGGCATCGGCCAGATCTTCACCGCGGCGAGCTCGCTCGCCATGATCCAACTCGGCGCCGCACCCGCGATGCGAGGGCGCGTCACCTCCCTGCGCTCATTGACGGTACTGGGGAGCACAGCGTTCGGAGGAATGCTCACCGGCGCGGTGGCGCAGGTCGCCAACCCACGCTGGGCCCTCGCGGTCGGCGGTATCGGCTGCTTCGCCGGGCTCGCGTTCGGGGGGCCGCTCTTTCAGGACGCCCGACGCCCGACCTAGTGCGCCCAGTGCCTTGACCACATACCCCCTCAAATCATTGGGTTCGGTCCGGGCCAGAAGGCGTACGGCTATCTCTCAACTGCTGTAAATCGGGAGGAAGCGCCGACGCTCCTTCGCCGAGAATAACTGTACGTCGGGGAGGCTTTCCGGCCGTCAGTAGCTTGGCGGTGTCATAGTCGTCACCGGCCGCGTAGAACCGTTTCACCATTTCGGCGCCGGTCTGCTGGCCCCACCGGTCGACGTTGCCCAACCAGCACTGCATGCCGTAGGCCGGCCACCGCCGAAATTGCGCCCAGGCCGCGTCTTGGTCGGGCACGCCCTGGGCGCCGGTGCTGACGAGCTTCTCCCGGTATAGCTTGATCAACTCGGTGTCGTGAGCACGGCGCTCCTCAACCGTGAGCGCGCCCAATAGAAAGTAACTCACGTCCCGCCATGGTGTTCCTTTGCGGACCAATTGAAAGTCGAGCCACAGGCGTTTGCCGTCAGCGCGCAGAAAGCTATTGCCCTGATGGGCGTCGCCGTGGACGAGACAAAGCGGGCCGAGTTGTTGTTGCTCGTACGCGGACAACTCGTCGAGCAAATGATTGAGTTGTTCGGGCGTCTCGTAGGCCCATGGCGGCAGGACGGCCTGGTAAGCGGGATCCTCCAGATTGAGCGCGATGTAGTTGTAAATGCGGACAACTTGTTCGGTGTCCACCGGCGTATCCATCCAACGGGGCAGCCATCGCTGCTGGTCCAATCGTCCACTACCCCACAGCGACCCGTGCAGCGCGGCGAGGGATTCGATGCCTTCGGCGACGCCGTCCACACCGAGGTGATCACCGCTGTTGCCGAACCGGCCGTCGGCTGGCGTCAGGTCTTTCATCACGACGACGCCTCGGCCGCCGCCATCGCCATCCCAGTCGGCGTAGAACGAGCGGGGAATTGGCGCATCGAGTTCGGCCGCCCATCAAGTGTTAGAAGCGGGCCTCGCGCTCACAGATGTCGCCGGTCTTGATGCCGTCGGACCAGTTCGACTTCAGGCACATTCGGTTCGGCAGTCCTGCGGCCAGCGCCACATCGTTGAGTTCCAGCGCGAGGCGGAGCTTGGTGGTGTGCGTGCTCAGCACCTCGACGACTTCGAAGTTGTGCACGATGGCCCCGGGATACCGGTTCTGGAGCAATCCGGTGAGCCACTGTGGCGTGACTTCAGGCAAGTGGCGGGGCAGTCGGCCCGTCCGGGACGGGTAGGGGCGGTCCGACTCGATTGGCTCCACAGTAGCCGGGGCCGACCGCTCAGGCGTTGGCCGAGGCGAACCGCCGCTTGTACTCCTCTTTTGAGGTCTCGTTGATGTCGACATCACCGGCCCGTGCGCGTAAGGCCGCGACCGTGGCGTCTAATTTGGCGATATGTTCGAAGGGGTCGTAACGAAAGAAGCGGGCGGCGTTTTCCCAAGTGATCTTCGCGACCTCGCCGTCCGTCAGCCCGGCCTCATCGAGTTCTGCCTTCAGCAGTTCGGGTGAATTCGGCCACGTCGAATCGGAATGTGGAAAGTCGCATTCCCAGGCGAGGATATCGATCCCGATGCGGTCACGGTTCACCAACGCCGACGGATCGGTAATGAAGCAACCGAGAAAATGGTCACGGAACACTTCAGTCGGTGTTTGCGACGGGCCTCCGCCCAAGTCGAGGCGGGTCCAGGCATGATTCCAGCCGTGACGATCAAGGCGGTCGAGATAGAACGGAATCCAACCAATGCCGCCCTCGGACAGGGCGACGCGCAACGTGGGGAACTTGCGGAACACGCCGGCCGTCAACAGATCGGTAGCCGTCAACGCCGAGAGCTGAGGCGCCAAGATGATGAGACGGTCCATCGGAGCATCGGGCGGGCTCTGGATGATGTTGAACGCCGTGCCGATATGTAGGCAAACGACCACTTCATTGTCGCAGCAGACCTTGAAGACCGGATCCCAATATTCGGTGTAGAAGCTGGGAAGACCGAGACCATAAGGGGTCTCCGGTAAGGTAATTGCCCGGCACCCTTTGGCTGCGACGCGATTGATCTCGGCCACCATCAGCGCGGGATCCCAGAGCGGGGCGATGGCGAGGGGGAAGAGACGGCCCGGATAGGTTCCGCACCACTCGTCGATGTGCCAGTCGTTGTAGGCCGAGATCACCATGTTCGAGATCTTCTTGTCGGGGGCGGACAAGAAATGGGTGCCGGCAAAGCCGGGAAACGTCGGGAAGTTCATCGAAACGAGAACGCCGTTGGCGTCCATGTCGCGGATGCGCTGGTGCACGTCGTAGCAACCGGGACGCATCTCGGCGTATCCGACCGGGTCGAAGTTCCACTCGTCACGGGGCCAGGAGGCGACCGCCCCTAGCCCCGATGTGCCGGTCTCGGTATCTTGATAAATCCAGCGGTCGGCGCCGTTTGGTAGTTTCACGATCTTCGGAGCCTGGTCGCGGAATTTCTCGGGCATGTGCTGCCCGAACAGGTGGGCCGGTTCGATCACGTGAATCGTCGGTGCTGAACAAGATCACGTCTTCGGTTCGCATGGCGACTCCAACTTTCTCTGGCTTGGGCGTGCTCTGGGGTGCGCCGCAGTGGCGCGGTACTGCGAGGAAGAAAGGGTACTACCTCGACTAACAGTGAAGCAGGTGGCCGCGAGTTCGATCCACTCCTCTCACGCCATCGCGGGACAGCACTATGGTCTTCGGAGCGACCGCGACCGAAGGGAAGGCGCCATGGATACGACTGAACCCCCTGCGTCCGATGGAGGGACTTTGGCGCCACCCAGGGCCCGTCGCCGACGTGTGATCGCAATCGCATCGGCGCTCGCGACGGTAGCTATCGTCTTGGTTCTTAACCGGCGCCCCTCGGTGCCGACTGCTCAAATCCAAGCTGAAGTGACGAAGTCGGTGAAGACCGCCGTCGACGCGGCGAGCGCCAAGGCGGCGGGGGCGGCGGCCCCATCGGTGGCGGTGTACCGAGCGATCCTTCCGTCACTCGTGTTCATTCGCACCGATGAGGCCGCCGCCCCCATGCTCGCAGGCAAGGCCCCGGGTGCTCGTAACGGTGCGAAGAATGAAGGCGACTCGGCCATCGGTACCGGTGTCGTGATCAGCGCCGAGGGCACCATCTTGACGGCCAATCACGTCATCGCCGACGCCACTGTCATCCACCTGACCTTCGCCGACGGCACCAATGCGACTGGCCGAATCGTGAAGCAGGAGCCCGATCACGACATCGCCGTACTCGCCGCCGATCGACTGCCTGGAGTTGTCGTTCCCGCAGTCTTGGGGAGCCCCGGCGCGATCGGTGACGAGACGTTCGCGGTGGGTCATCCGCTCGGACTCGTCGCTTCGCTGAGCGCAGGGGTGATTTCGGGCCTTGATCGATCAATCCCTCACAAGGGGGGGCCGAATCTCGACGGATTGATCCAATTCGACGCGGCCGTGAACCCTGGCAGCTCCGGTGGCCCGCTGTTGAATCGAAGCGGACAAGTGATCGGCATCGTAACGGCACTGGCCAATCCATCCGACCAAGGGTTTTTCGTCGGTATCGGATTCGCGGTCCCGATCGCAACGGCCGGCGGGGCCGCGGGCAGCCCGCCGCAGTGAGACCGATCCTGCCACCCCAAAAGTCATTCCGCGTCCCATTCACAGCAAGGAATATCGATGGACCGCCCGACACTGACCGACAAGCCGCTCGAGAAGGTCGCCTATGAAGTCAAGAAGGTGATCGTCGGCCAGGACGGCCTCATCGAACGGCTCATCGTGGCCCTCCTGGCGCGGGGCCACATTCTCGTGGAGGGCGTGCCGGGCCTCGCCAAGACCAAGGCCATCAAGACGCTCGCCCAGTCGATCGGCGGCCAGTTCCAACGCATCCAGTTCACACCCGACCTCGTGCCGGCCGATCTGATCGGAACGCGGATTTACAATCAGCGTCTCGGCGAGTTTCAAACATCGCTCGGCCCTGTGTTTGCCAATCTCCTCCTGGCCGATGAGATCAACCGAGCCCCGGCGAAAGTGCAGAGCGCTTTGCTCGAAGTCATGCAAGAGCGACAGGTGACCATTGGTCGTGAGTCGCACGCCGTGCCCGATCCGTTTCTCGTTATGGCTACGCAGAACCCGATCGAGTCCGAAGGCACCTATCAGCTCCCCGAAGCGCAACTGGATCGCTTCATGCTCAAAGTGTTGGTCGGCTACCCGACTCCGACGGAGGAGTTCGTGATCGTCGAGCGCATGACCAGCCCTCTGGAGCCTCCCGTTCCGGTTATCAGCGTCGAGCAGTTACGCGAGTTGCAGCGCTCAGCTGACGCGGTCTATGTCGATCCGGCTCTCATCGAATATGCAGTGAAGATTACGGGAGCGACCCGGGAACCAGCGAAAATCGGCTTGGACGACATCGCCGGCTACGTAACCTTCGGAGCCAGCCCGCGGGCGTCGATAAACATGATCCTCGCGGCCAAGGCGCTCGCCGCCCTGCGCGGTCGCAAGTACGCGGTGCCCGAAGATGTACGGGATCTGGCGCTCGACGTGCTGCGCCACCGGGTCGTGCTGTCTTACGACGCGCTGGCCGACGATGTCAGCCCCGACGACATCTTGTCGCGTATCGTGACCAGCATCAGGCTCCCAGACGTTCCCCTGCGCGACCGGCCGTCACGCCAGGAATATGGCGCCGACCGACGTTGAGGCCAAGGTGGCGATCGAACCCGGAGGCCCGCCTGAGAGCCTTCTGCGTCGACTTGAGTGGCGGGTGATCCGACGTTTGGACGGGCGACTACAAGGCGACTACCGGACGTTGTTGCGCGGCGCCGGGGTCGATGTCGCCGACCTCCGCGAGTACGTGCCCGGCGACGATGTCCGCCACATCGACTGGAATGTCACGGCCCGCATGGACACGCCGTACGTGCGCTCCTACTTCGAGGATCGGGAGCTGACGGCGTGGCTGCTGCTCGACCGGTCGGCTTCGATGGGCTTCGGCGCCAGTGATCGGCCGAAAGACCTGGTGCTCACCGAGTTGGCAACGACCCTAGCCTCCCTTTTGACGCGGGGCGGAAACCTGGTCGGCGCCATCCTCTACAACAACGCCGTTGATTGCACCATCGCGCCCCGGACGGGCCGCCGTCACGTCATGCGCCTCACCCAAGCGCTGCTTCGCCCCGTCCTGTCGACCGGCACCGCTACCAACCTGTCCGAACTCATCGTGGTGGCGACCCGAACCATCAAGCGCCGGTCGCTGATGATCATAGTGTCCGACTTCATCAGCGAGCCGGGATGGGATCGTCCGCTGTTGTTGCTGAGTCAACGTCACGAGGTGGTGGCCATCCGATTGTTCGACCCCCGCGAGACGGTGCTCCCCGATGCCGGTCTGATCGTGGTCGAAGACGTGGAAACCGGCGAGTTGTTGTCGGTCGATACCAGCGATCCCGAGTTTCGCCGGCGCTTTAAGGATGTCGCCGCGGCTCGTGAGGCCGAGGTGCGGGCCGCCGCCCGCCGCGCTCGCGTTGATCTGCACGCCGTGTCGACGGACGATGATCTCGTTACCGCATTGGTCCGTATCATCGAGGCCCGTCGGCGACGGAGACGCTGATGTCGTTCGTGTCCCCGGCCCTGTTGAGCTTGCTCGTTCTCGTGCCGGTGCTCGTCGGCGCCTACACGGGTGCCATGCGGCGGCGGGCCACCCGTGCGTCACAACTAGCCGCACAAGGGTTCGGGCCGACGGCCGCTACGTTGCGCCTTCGAAAGCGCCGTCACGTGCCGTACGCGTTCTTCCTCCTGGGCATCACGATGGTGCTGCTGGCCATCGCCCGGCCGCAGACCAGCCGGAGCATCCCCCGTCGGGAGGGCACGGTGATCCTCGCGTTCGACGTGTCAAACAGTATGCTCGCCACCGACCTAAAGCCGACGCGAATGGCGGCGGCAAAGGTGGCGGCCCGCACGTTCGTGCAGAAGCAGCCAGCCTCGATCAAGATCGGCGTCGTCGCCTTCAGCAACGGCGGAGTCGTGACGCAGCGACCGACAAATGACAAAAAGGCCATTCTGGCCGCCATCAATCGCCTCACCCCTCAGGGCGCGACGTCGCTCGGACAAGGCATCTTCACGGCCATCAGTGCCATTGCCGGGAAACCGTTGGCAATCGACCCGGCCAAACTTGCCGGTGGCATCGATGATCTCGAGAAAGGCGCGGTGAACATCGGATATTTTGGTTCAGCGGCCGTCGTATTGCTCTCGGACGGCGAAAATACGGCCAACCCGCCACCCGTCGACATGGCCAAGCTGGCCTCGTTGGCGGGAGTCAAGATTTACCCGGTCGGTATCGGCAGCACGGCCGGGCGC
>JANYDT010000028.1 GCA_025359845.1 Acidimicrobiia bacterium | reverse complement strand
CTTCACGCCGATTTGCCCGGCGCCGTCATCGTCTACGGCGGTGAGAAGATTTTCGCCGCCGGCGCCGACATCGCCCGCTTTGGGGGCCCTGACGAAGCGCGCTCGCTCGGACGAAAGCTTCTGTTCACCTTCAGTGCTCTCGCCGCGTTTCCCCGGGTGACGATCGCCGCGGTGAACGGTTTCGCCCTGGGCGGAGGGTGTGAACTGGCTATGGCCTGCGACTTGCGACTCGCCTCCGAGACCGCCTCGTTCGGACAGCCCGAGATCCTGCTCGGAATCATTCCCGGGGCCGGCGGCACCCAGCGCCTCCCTCGCCTGGTAGGGGCCAGCCGGGCCAAAGACATCGCCTTGAGCGGACGCCAGGTCAAGGCCGACGAGGCTTTACGAATCGGGTTGGCCGACCGAGTTGTTGGCGTGGGCGAAACGTTCACCGCCGCTTTGGAATGGGCGCAGGAGTTCGCCAGGGGTCCGCTCACGGTGCAGGCTTACGCCAAGCGGGCCATCGACGGAGGCTTGAACGGCTCATTGGCCGACGGGCTCGAGCTGGAACAGGACATGTTCGTGGACTCGTTCCGAACGGCCGACGCCCAAATTGGCATCCAAAGTTTCCTTGCGCAGGGGCCAGGAAAGGCCCAATTCACAGGAAAATAGCGACTCTGCCGGCACTAGGCGGAGGTGACGGTGGCGACCTCGGCCCACGATCCGAGATGGCGATGACGGGGCACCACCCTGACCGTGAATCCGTACCAGCCACTGTCGCCACACTCGAACGTACCCACGTATCGACCGACGCCGCGCCCCGTCATCGCTGTGATTGTGGCGCGTTCAATTTCGTCCGACAGGCCGATCGATCCGTGCACAAGCTGCACGTCAACATCATCTGACGAGAGCGAGCCGAGGTCGACATTGGCGATCACGGTGTGCGAGGCACCGAGATCGACGATGTTGGCGTGGTCGCTCTCGATCGAGACGATCTTGATGCCCGACCACTCGCGGCGAGCCTTCGCCTTCCAGTTCGCCAGTTCCCGGGCCACCGCCAAATCGGTCATGGCGTCGGCGCGCCGCGCGGCCGGCTCGTACAGCGTCTCGGTGTAGTCCTTGACCATGCGACTCGCCATCACATCGTGGCCGAGCGTGGCCAATGAGGTTTTTACCATTCGGACCCAGTCGCTGGGAAGGTGGCCATCGGGTCGGTCGTAGAACAGCGGCACGACCTCGCGTTCGAGGAGTTCGAACAGAGCGTTCGCCTCGA
This sequence comes from Acidimicrobiia bacterium, assembly GCA_025359845.1. Taxonomy (GTDB): domain Bacteria; phylum Actinomycetota; class Acidimicrobiia; order Acidimicrobiales; family JANYDT01; genus JANYDT01. Next base: position 19,027 of record JANYDT010000028.1, on the reverse strand, counting down.
TCCTGTCGCGTTCGTGGTCATCGAGCGCAGATTCGGCCGAGGCGATGGCCCAGCCGTTGCCAGGCGTCCCGTCATGGGCCGGCCGGAACATCTCATCCCACCACCCATCGAGAATCGAGCAATTGAGGGCCCCGTTCAGGGTCGCCTTTTCACCGCTCGTGCCGCAAGCCTCCATCGGCCGTCGAGGCGTGTTGAGCCAGACGTCGCTGCCTTGGTACAGCATGCGGGCCACCCCAATGTCGTAGTTGTCGACGAAGACGATGCGATGACGCAGTAGTGGATCGGCCGCGAACTGCTTCACTTGTCGCATCAGTTCCTTACCCGGATGGTCGGCCGGGTGGGCTTTGCCGGCGAAGACGAGCTGCATGGGCCTATCGGGGTCGAGCAGCAGGCCGCGGAGTCGCTCCGGATCGGAGAGCAGCATCGCCGCCCGCTTGTAGGTGGCGAATCGGCGGGAAAAACCGACAGTCAAGATGGTGGCGTCGAGAGCGCGATCACACCAGGCCAGATCGGCCCCGCGTCGGCCTTTCGCCGCGCCGGCTGCTCGGAGGCGGCTACGGACGAAGCCGACAAGACGAGCCCGGTTTTCTTCACGAACCCGCCACAGCACGTCATCGGGACAGTCATAAATTCGGCTCCACCGATCCTGGGGAGCCTCCGACCAATCGGGCAACACGTAGCGCTCGAACAGGTCACTCATTTCGCGAGAGACCCACGTGAGGGCATGCACGCCGTTGGTCACCGATCCTATGGGAATCTCGTCTTCGGGCACCCCTGGCCACAAATCGGCGAACATGCGCCGGCTCACCGCGCCGTGGAGTTTGGAAACCCCGTTCGCCCCACCGGCCATGCGCAGGCCCATCATCGCCATATTGAACGGTGCATCGAGCCCCGATCCGGGTTCGCGGCCGAGTTCCATCAATTCGTCGAACTCGACCCCGCATTCCTCAACCCAACTCCCGAAGTACTTCTCCATGAGATGACGAGGGAAGCGATCGATACCTGCGGGCACTGGGGTGTGCGTCGTGAACACGGTGCCGGCGCGGGCCGCTTCAATGGCCTCGGCGAAAGTTAGTCCGTGCTGTGTGATCAATTCTCGGACTCGTTCCAACCCCAGAAATCCGGCGTGGCCCTCGTTGCTGTGGAAGACCTGTGTCTCGACACCCAAAGCCCGAAGCGCCCTTACCCCACCAACGCCCAGCAGGATCTCTTGGCGCATACGATGCTCTTCTCCACCACCGTACAATCGGTCGGTAACGGCGCGGCCTTCGTCGGAATTATCTTCGATGTCGGCGTCGAGAAGGTACAGCGTGATTCGCCCAACCGACGCCTTCCAAACCTTCGCGTGCAATGGCGTTCCGCTCAGATCAACCGTCACCCGAACCGCCTCGGTGCTCCCGGGTATGAGCGCAGGAGTCATGGCCATCAGGTGCGCGTCAAGGACGGGATAACGCTCCACTTGGAGCCCGGCTTCGTCGAATTCTTGGCGGAAGTAACCCTGCCGATAGAAGAGGCCTACTCCCGTTAGCGGAATGCGGAGTGCGCTGGCCGCTTTCAAATGATCACCGGCCAACACGCCAAGGCCGCCGGAATATTGCGGGAGGGCCTCGCTGATACCGAACTCAGGTGAGAAATACGCGACGGCCTTCAAAGGGGTGGCCCCGCGAAGTTGCAGCCACGCCGGCGCAGCTAGGTAGCGCTCGAGATCCTTATGGATATCGTGGAGAAATCCCATGAACGACGGATCGGCCGTCAGAGCGGCTAGGCGTTGTTGCGGCACCGTGGCGAGGAGCCGTACCGGATCGTGGCTCACCTTTTCCCAGAGATCGGAATCGACCCAACGGAACAACCGACGCGACCGGTCGTCCCAGGCCCATCGCAAATTGAGAGCGACCTGCTGGAGCGGGGCCAAGGCCTCGGGCAACTGCGTACGGACGGTGAAGCTGGAGTGGGCTTTCACGCCCCTCAGATTAGCGTGTTGAAAGCGCTTCCAGGCAACGTTTGACTGCGAGTTCACCCGATGGTCACACCACCACCAAGACCGCGGAGGGTGGTGGCCTAAGGTTGGCGCATGGACGATCCACGTTGGGGCGAGATCGATCGGCACTTGTTCAACGAGGGTCGCCACCTCCGCCTCTGGCGCCATCTTGGGGCCCTTCCGACTCCCGACGGGAGTTGGTTCGCCGTCTGGGCCCCCAACGCGTCGGCCGTATCGGTAGTCGGCGACTTCAACGATTTTGCGGTCGCCCGCAACTCCCTTCAGCCCGTCGAGTCGACCGGAATATGGTCGGGATTCGTCGCCGGCGCCAGCGTCGGACACTGTTACAAGTACGCCGTCACCGACCGGTCCGGACGCATCGTGCTCAAGGCTGACCCGCTTGCGCTCGCCACCGAAGTGCCACCTAGAACTGCGAGCGTCATCACCAGGTCCAGCTATACCTGGGGCGACATGGGCTGGCAACAACGCAAGATCGCCGCTCGAGCATGGCGAGAACAGCTGTCGATCTACGAGGTTCACCTCGGATCCTGGCGCGGAGCCAAGCCATATGCCGATTTGGCCAACGAACTGGCGCCCTATGCTCGCGATCTCGGCTTCACCCATATTGAACTCATGCCGGTGGCCGAGCACCCGTTCGGCGGGTCATGGGGGTACCAAGTAACCTCATACTTCGCGCCAACATCGAGATTCGGTGAGCCTGATGACTTCCGAGCGTTCGTCGATATCTGCCATCAGCACGGCCTGGGCGTGATCGTTGATTGGGTTCCAGCTCACTTTCCGAAAGACGACTGGTCGTTGGGCCGCTTCGATGGAACAGCTCTTTACGAACATGCCGATGCGCGCCAGGGCGAACACCCCGATTGGGGAACGTTGGTCTTCAATTATGGTCGCCACGAGGTGCGCAACTTTCTCACCGCTAACGCCCTGTACTGGCTCGAAGAGTTCCATATAGATGGGCTCCGAGTCGATGCCGTTGCTTCAATGATCTATTTGGACTACTCGCGCCACGAGGGCGAGTGGATTCCTAACCGAGATGGCGGACGGGAGAATCTCGACGCCACCTCGTTTCTTCGCGAACTCAATACCGTTGTGTACGCCGAGAACCCCGGCACGCTAATGATCGCCGAGGAGTCGACCGCCTGGGCCGGTGTGTCACGCCCCACCGATGGCGGGGGGCTGGGCTTCGGGTTCAAGTGGAACATGGGTTGGATGCACGACACTCGTGAGTACTTCGCCAAGGATCCCATTTACCGCCAACACCACCACCATGACCTGACATTCGGACTGCTATATGCGTTCACTGAAAATTTCATACTACCGCTCTCACACGACGAAGTCGTGCATGGAAAGGGCTCACTCCTGGCGACAATGGCTGGAGACGAATGGCAAAAGCGGGCCAATCTTAGAGCCCTCTATGCCTGGATGTGGGCCCATCCCGGTAAGCAGTTGCTTTTCATGGGGGGAGAACTCGGCCAATGGTCAGAATGGAATGCCGACGCCTCGCTTGAGTGGTGGCTACTCGACGGCGGTGCCCACGCTGGCATTCGTGCCCTGGTGCGCGACTGCAATTTGATCCAGGCTCACGAACCGGCATTGTTCCAGCGCGACTTCGAGCCCGAAGGCTTTGGTTGGTTGGTCAACAATGACGCCGCCACTAATACCTATGCGTTTGCCCGATGGGGCGACCCCGGAGTACGGCCGGTGGTCTGCGTCGCCAACCTGTCGCCCGTGGTGCGCACCGATTATGCCCTCACGCTGCCCCGACCGGGCGGCTGGCACGAACTCTTGAACTCCGATGCCATCGAGTACGGAGGCGTTGGCGTCGGCAACGATGGATGGGTCGAGGCCGACGAACTGGGACGGGCAGCCCTCACCCTGCCGCCCCTCGGGGTTTTGTGGCTGGCCCCGGCGTGACGGACGACGTCACGCAGAAGGTCTTGGTCGTGCACGGGCACTTCTATCAGCCGCCCCGCGAATTTCCCGGCACTGACGACCTCCCCATAGAGCCGACCGCTTCTCCTTGGCACGACTGGAACTCTCGAATCAATGCCGAGTGCTATCACCCGAATACGGCCGCCTCGGTACTCGACGCGGAGGGCCGTATTCGACAACTCGTATCGAACTTCGAGCACTTGTCATTCAACGTCGGCCCCACGCTGCTCAGCTGGATGCAGCGCCACGCCCCGGTCACGTACCAACGCATCATCGCCGCCGGTCGGGCCGGTCGAGGCGCTATCGCTCAGGGGTTCAACCACTGCATCCTCCCCTTGTGCAACGAACGCGACAAGCAGACACAGGTGCGTTGGGGTCTGGCCGACTTCCGATATCGCTTCGGCTTCGAGAGCGACGGATTTTGGCTGCCCGAGTGCGCGGTCGACGACGCGACGTTGCGCATCCTCACCAACGAAGGCGTGCGCTTCACGGTCCTCGCGCCCTACCATATCGACCCGCCAGGGCCGGGAGTAGCCCGATGGAAAGGCGGTGACATCGCCCTCGTTTCCTACGATGGCGTCCTTTCAAGTGATCTGGCCTTTGGCGGCGGCTCCATGACGAGCGAAGCACTGATCGATCGCGTCGTGGCCAGCCCTCAACCGGTCGTGGTGGTGGCCACCGACGGTGAGACTTTCGGCCATCATCATCATTTCGCCGACCGCATGTTGGCTCACGCGCTGACCGATGCTGCGGCCGCCCGAGGCGTTCGGGTCGCCAACGCGGCCGACGTCGTGATCCAGCTCACCACGGCACCAACCACGATGAAAGCGGTCGCGGTGCGCGAGAGTTCGTGGTCGTGTGCGCACGGCGTCGAGCGCTGGCGTAGTGACTGCGGCTGTAATGGCGGCCGGGGCGTGGGATGGCACCAGCGGTGGCGAGGCCCGTTGCGCGACGCGCTCGATGTGTTACGCGACGCCGCGGCTGACATCTTCGAGCAACGAGGCGCTCCCCTGGTCGTCGACGCCGACCCGTGGGCCGTCCGCGACGCCTACGTGGACGTTGTCATCGGCGCCACGCCGTGGGTCGAGTTCGCCAGCCTTCACGGCGTCAAACAGCCCGAGATCATGCACCCGCTGCTCGAAGCGCAGCGCGCGGCCATGGCGATGTACACGTCCTGCGGATGGTTTTTCGACGATATCGCCGGAGTAGAGGCCCGCATCGTTCTGCGTTGGGCCAACGCGCTCGTTCAACACCTGCGAAGCATCGACGAGCGGCTGCCCGAAGACCGCTTCGTTGAGATCTTGACGAAAGCCCAAGGAAACGCCGGACTCGACGGCAACGACGTCTGGACCGAAGTGCAAGGAGAAGCGCCGCCGATTGCCGCCGGCGACGATCGACGGCCTTGGGCCCCCACGATCAACCCCCGCGACATAGCCGTGGCTTCGGTCATCCGGATGCTGAACGAGCCCGGCGCGATACCCGACGATGCGGAGTTGGCGGCGATCAGTCGGGAACTCGGGATCAGCCCCGCAGCCCGGACTCGATCACTTGTTTGAGCCGTCGAAGGTTGCGTTTCCAGACTTGGCGGAGCACCAACTTTCCCACTGACCCGCCCGCCGCCCCGCCCATCCACCACGGAAACGTCAAGGCTTCGTCCCACGTGAAGCGGGTGTGGCCAAGATCGGTTTTCGCCAAAGTGAAGCGTCCCGTCCCCGTGACGACTCCGACATGGCGAATGCCCATGGCTGACTCGTCGATCCATTCCGTGACTTCCATCTTGTCGGTTAGGCGCAGCGGACCAATCTTGGTGTCGCAATCGAAGGTCGTCCCTACGCCATCGTGGCGAGCTGAAGTGAATCGTATGGCGACCGCATCGGCCATCCAGTCCACGTGCGAGGCAATGTCTCGAACACCGGCCCAAACCTGGGGCCGGGGGGCGTCGATCGTTACGCTGACGACAACGCGCGCCACGGGCTGCTAGAGGCCTAAGCGTCGACGCGTACGGCGGCCAGTGACTCCGCGGCCGACTCGGGTGAAACGACGTTGATCAACACGCCGGTACCCAGTTCGAAGCCGGCCCGAGTGGTGACCTTGGGATACACGTGAGCGTGCCAATGAAACGGACCGCTGGCCCGGAAGGGCGCCGAGTGGAAGACCACGTTGTAAGCGATATCGCCGAGCACTTCGCCGAGAGCATGGAGGCCCTGCTGGAGACCGACGCCGACCGCGGCGAGATCGTCGAGCTGGGCGGTATGGATGTGAGGCGCGTGGGCCCGCGGAATGGCGAGCATTTCGAACGGGGTGCCGCTCCAATAGGGACACAGAACGACGACATGGTCATCGGCATAGACGATACGAGCGCCGGCATCGAGTTCGGCCTCGATGGTGGTGCACAGCAGGCACGCGCCGTGGAACCGCTCGAAACCGGCCTGTTCGGACTGGATCTCGCCCGGTACGAACGGCAACCCGAGTAACTGACCGTGCGGGTGCGAGAGCGAAGCGCCCGCCTCCCGCCCGTAGTTCACGATTGCTTGGGTGTAGCGCAACTCGGGCATGGCCGAATGGGCCTCGACCCGCGCCGCAATCGCATTCATGACGAGGCGGGCCTGAGACTCCTCGAGATCGGCCCAGCTGGCGTCGTGCTCGCGCTGCACGACGAGCACCTCGTGCGCCCCAGAGGCCTCCGCCCGGGTGAAGATCGGACCGAGGTGCTCGACCACCATTGGCTCGCGACCCTCGAACGCAGGATAGAGGTTGGGGACGACGAGTACCTGCCAGGTGCCGTCGGGGCCTTGGGTCATGAGCATGGGTGGCTCGGTCTCGGCCCGGCCAGGACAGAACGGGCACGGACGCTCAGAGTCACCCTCGACGGCGAGAGAGCGCACCGCGAATTCGTTGGGCCGCTGACGCCGATCGGCGCTGATGGCGACCCAGCGGCCAGTGAGTGGATCGAGGCGAAGCTGCGACATGTTCCTGTTCATGGTATACGCCATGGGACGCTTGGAATGCGCTTTCAGCCGCAGGTGAGGCCAAACGTGAAATCCACGAGGCTGAGCCCGGTTTACCCTATGGCGGTGCGTGCCTATCTCGACCATGCGGCGACAACGCCCATGACGACGCGCGCTCGTGAGGCGATGATCGAGGCGCTCGCCAGTTTCGGCAATCCGAGCGGGACCCACACCGAGGCCCGCCGCGCTCGTCAAGCCCTGGAGGAGGCTCGAGACCGGATCGCCGACCGGCTCGGGGCGCGGGCTCGTGAGGTGGTATTCACCAGCGGCGGGACGGAGGCCCTGAATCTGGCGCTGGCCGGGCGCCCTCCCAGTGGGTGCGCCATCAGTGCGATCGAGCACGACGCGGTGCGCAACGCGGTACCTGGAGCCCAAGAAATTCCCGTGACCCAAGACGGGCTTATCGAGGTCGACGCCATCCCCGCCGATGCTCGTTGCATCGCGGTCATGGCGGCCAACAACGAGACCGGAGTGATCCAACCCGTCGGGCGGGTGCGGTCGGCGGCGCCCGATGCCGTTTTGGTCGTCGACGCCGTGTGCGCGGCCGCCTGGCTCGATCTGGGGGCCATCCCCGCTGATTTATTGGCGATTTCTGGTCATAAGTTCGGTGGCCCGCAAGGAATCGGCGCTTTGATGGTCAGGGAAGGAACTGTCGTCGAGCCACTGTTGCACGGGGGTGGCCAGGAGCGGGAGCGACGCAGCGGTACCCAGAATGTGGCCGGCGCGGTGGCGATGGCCGTCGCGTTCGACGAGGTTTGCGAGATGCGTGCTGTCGCGACCGCACGAGTGGCCGAACTCCGTGACCGGCTCGGCGACGGGCTGCTGCAAGCCATCGGGGGCGTCACCGAGACCGGCCTTCGAGCGTCGAAGACCTCAGGCAACGTGCACTTGTGCATCGAGGGCATCGAGTCCGAGACCTTGCTGGTCCTGCTCGACCGCGCCGGAGTGGCGGCGAGCGCCGGATCGGCCTGTGCCAGCGGCGCTCTCCACGCCAGTCACGTCCTGTTGGCCATGGGTATTGCGAAGGAGAAGGCACTCGGCTCGTTGCGCCTCACGCTCGGACCCGACACGACAGAAGCCGAGATCACCCACGCTCTGGTCATGATCGCCGAGTGCGTAGCGAAGTTGCGAGCATGAAGATTCTCGTCGCGATGTCGGGCGGCGTCGACTCGTCGGTCGCGGCGGCCATTCTGTTGGAACAGGGCCACGACATAGCCGGCGTCACCCTTCGGCTGTGGGGCGGCGAGTCGGATTCGGGGTGCTGCTCGGTCGCCGACGTCGACGATGCCCGTCGCGTGGCCCAACAACTCGGTATCGAACACTGGGTCTTCAACTTCGCCGAAGACTTCGACGCCAAGGTGGTCGAACCCTACGTCGACGCCCACGCGGCCGGTCAAACCCCCAATCCGTGCATCGAATGCAACCGCCACATCAAGTTCGACCGCCTGCTCCGGCGATCCGGTCAGCTCGGTTTCGACGCCCTCGCCACCGGCCACCACGTCCGGCGGGTGCGCGTCGGGAGTCGATGGGCGCTCGCCCGTGCCGTCGACACCGCGAAAGATCAGAGCTACGTCGTGCACATGCTCGATCAGGCCGCGCTGGCCCGCTGTGTGTTCCCCATAGGAGAAATGGCGAAGTCGACCGTGCGGGAGCGCGCGGCCGCCTTGGGGCTGCGAACGGCCGACAAGCCCGACAGCCAAGACGTGTGCTTCATCGCGGCCAAGGGCGGGGGGCGCCGGACGTTTCTCGGCTCGCGTATCGGATTGCATCCGGGTCGGGTGGTCGACACCTCGGGTCAGACACTCGGAACTGTCGACGCCATCGAATTGGTCACGATCGGCCAGCGGCGCGGGCTGGACGCAGGTGGGGTCGGCGAGCGTCGGTTCGTGGTCGATATCGACGCGGTGAGCGCGACCATCACTATGGGAAACGCGAGCGACATGCTCATGGAGAGCGTCGACCTCAAGGGCCTGGTGTGGGCCTCGGCTCCGGTGCTCGGACCGGTCCGAGTGCAATCGAGCGCCCACGGCCTCGCCGTGCGCGGCCGGATCGACGACTCGCGCGTGACCTTCGATGAGCCGCAACGCCGGATCGCCTCGGGCCAGTCCGTGGTGTTCTACGACGACCCGAGCGGCCAGATCGTGCTTGGGGGCGGATTGGCGACGGGGTCACCCGCCGAATTGGACCCTAGTGGACGCTAGTGCACGGTTTCGGAAGTTACAAGTGTGTAAGTTGAGGGCATGTGGGTTGCTCATCCGATTGTTTTGACTGACGAGGAACGGACCGAGTTGGAGCGGGTGGTGCGTGCGCACTCATCGCCGCAGAAGATGGTGCGGCGGGCCCGGGTGGTGCTGCTGGCCGCTGATGGGATGGCGTCTCGAGACATCTCCGAAGAGGTCGGCCTGCATGAGGAATGGGTCGCGAAGTGGCGGCGCCGGTTCCGCGAGCAGCGTTTGGCGGGGTTGGTGGACGCGCGGCGTTCGGGGCGGCCACGCCGGATCGGTCATGACGAACGGGTAGCGATCGCGGCGGCGGCCACGGCCGCCAAAGATCCCTCCGATCCGGTCTCGACGTGGAACTGTTTCGAGTTGGCTGACAAGTTGCGCAGCGAAGGGATCGAGATCTCGCCGACGTGGCTGTACCGGATATTGAAGGCGATGGACATCGACTTGACCCGGGTACGGGGGTGGTTGAATCGCCGCGATGATCCCGAGTTCTGGGACCGGGTCCGAGACGTGTGCGGGCTCTACCTGTCTCCACCGGTGAACGCGGTCGTATTGTCCGTCGACGAGAAGACCGGGATCCAGGCCAAGGAACGCGTCTTCGCGGACACGCCACCAGCGCCGGGCCGGTGGCGGCGACGCGAGTTCGAGTACCACCGCCATGGCGTGGCGTCGCTGGTCGCAGCGATGAACGTGGCCTCCGGCGAGGTCCTCGCGGAAACGATCACCCGGAACGACTCGGTCACGTTCATCTCGTTTTTGGAAACGATCGACGCCGCGGTCGATCCCCGCTCGGCCATTCACGTGGTGCTGGACAACGGGTCGTCGCACACGTCGAAAGCGACCACGCAATGGCTGACAGATCATCCGCGCTGGGTCGCGCACTTCACGCCCAAACATGCGTCATGGGTGAACCAGGTCGAGTTGTTCTTCTCGATCCTGCAACGCAAGGTCGTAACCAACGGGAACTTCACCAGCCGCGACGACCTGATCGCCAAGCTCATCGGGTTCATCACCCGCTACGACCAAACGGCACGCCCGTTTCGCTGGACCTACGCCGGCGACCCCCTCCACGTGGCATGAAACAACATGAAACAAGACGCGCGGGTTACTTCCGAAACCCAGCACTAGTGAGGGAGGCCCTTGAAGCCGTGACGGGGCGGCCGAGGAAACATCAGTCCCGGACCTACAGCAGCTTCTGCAGACGGGCTCCCCAACGCGTCGGCATACGTCAGCGCTGCGGCCAAGGTCAACCCGCCGGCGACGAGCCGTCGGATGAAAGCGCGGCGACCGATCGTGCCGTCGACATAGGCACCTACAAGTTCCTCTTCTGACATGGCAATTCTCCGTTCCAACCAATGACGTTTGACCAAACCTAGCAGCCTCATGGGAGCAGCGCCCGGCCCGGTGATTTCGTGTCGCGGCTGTCATACCGCGTGGGCGAGCCACACACGGTTGGCCACCTCGTCGAGCGTGCGCAGCGAACCCAGATCCTGGAGCTTCGCGAGCAACTCAGCGTAGTAGGGAAGCCACAGATCGGCGTAGCAGTCGTGCAGCGAGACCACTCCTACGGGCCTGGAAGCCAGCTCTCGAAGCGCGACTTCTTCCCAATCGTCGTACGCAATCCCTTGATGCAACTCGAAGTCGTCGAGGGTGATCGGGATGCGGGCGATCGCGTCCCCAAGTTCGGGCTCGTTGGCGCCGAGCGAATGGTGCGAACTCGCCAGCCATTCGAAATTGTGAAACGCGAGATCCTCGGCCGAGATGGCTTCGAGGCGCGACTGCGGCGGACGATACCCCTTGATGCGGTAGTCGACGCCTCGACACAGACCCAGCTGGTCTCCGACGTCTGAGTGATCGAAGGAATGAAACCCGAGGGCATGCCCGTCCCTCTCCAAGGCCGGCCGAATCTCGCCCAAAAAGGCACCGACGACGTTGTAGGTGGCGTCGACGCCAATATTCGCTTCGACCGCCAGCATCTGATCGAGGTTCACCGGCGCGGCGCGCTCCGCCACCGCCGCGAAGGCCGGCTCGACCCCCCTATGACCCCAGCCCCGTTCGATGTCATGGCAGACGGCGATGATGCGCTCGTCGTCGAGCGGGAGCGTGCGGACTTGAGGACGGACGAGCGCGGCGGCGTTCGCGGCCACGTTCATCACCCACCAATTCCCGTCCCGATGCGCGACGAACGGCGCATCCACGCTGTGGTCGTAAATCCTCTCGAAGAAGGCTAGCTCGGGCGACCGGGCCGGGTCGGTGTGGTGATGGGCCGCGGCCGCGGTCGCCACCATCAAGCGCTCGGCGCCGGCGTCGAGCGCAAAGTCGAGTGCGGCGTTCACGAGCAGTCGGCTCCAACCGGCGAAGCGACTCTCGATATGTGTCTTCAACGACCGACGGCGGCCGATCCGCGCCACGACATCGGCCACGAGAACCATCGCATAGACGTTTCGAGGCCGCACCACGAGGTTGGCCGTAGCGATCAGGCCGGGCAGTCCGAACTGCTGCTGATGCCAAACGATGTCGTCGTCGAAAAACAGAGACGCAGGGATGCCGTCGAGAGCAGGTGGCAAGGCGTAGAGGGCGAGCTCCCACATCTCGTCGGGTCGTATAGGCCCACACATCCGGCTGGAAAGCTTGTAGCCGTCCGGTCCGCCTTTCGGAAGGCGGATGATGCGATGGGGAAAGACGTGGCGCCGGCGGTGGCCGCGCTGCGAGAACGCAGCGCTTACGTCGCCGTCGAGATCTCTCACTATGTAGGAGGAGCCCGTCACGGGCGACTCCGCCGGGGGTCCGCGCTCACGATCGTAGGATAGCCACGATGCCGGAACTTCGAGCGCGTTTCTTGCCAGCCTTGACCGTGTTGATGCCGCTCAAGGCGTATCACGATCGCTTTCTTGAGCAATCTCTCGATTCGCTTCTCGGGCAGACATGCGAGACCTGGCGGCTAGTCGTAATCGTCGAGCCGGCTGATGCCGAGGGTCTTGGCGAGGTGCTGCGGCCGTGGCTGGGCGACGATCGGCTCAGTATCGCCGTTAACGAAGGGGTCCGACTGGCCGGCGCCATCAATACCGGCGTGCGCCATGCGGTCACCGACTTCGTGGCGCTGCTCTTCGCCGACGATCTTTGGGCCCCTGATGCGGTCGAAGTGCTGAGCGATCACATACGCCGATTCCCCGCCGCCGACTTCTTCCATTCGGCGCGCCGCATCATCGACGACGAAGGAATCGCCATAAGCTCCGTTCACAGGGCCCGTGTCGACGTGACCCTCGACGACTTCGCACAGGGCGCCCCGGTGAAGCACCTGTTGTGTTGGCGACGCGACTACGCGCTGGCACTCGGAGGACTCGATGAGCGATCGAGATCGGTCGGTCCCGACGATCTTGATTTTCCGTGGACGATGGCTGAGCACGGAGCCCGGTTCACCGCCATCGACGCGTGTCTGTACATTTACCGCGACCACCGGCGCATCGAGCGCTTGACCACACATCTGCCGCTGGCGGTCCACGTCGGCGAACTCCGACGGATCTTCCGCAAGCACGGGATGCGCCGACGGGACACGAACAAGCGCATCTCCGAGGCCAAGCAGACCTACCTCAAGCAGTGCCTCTACCGATCGTCGCTCGACCGGCGCGGCGACGACTCCTTGTCGCGCCGGGCTTCGCCGTGGCGAGATACGTACCAGTGACGCGAACACCCGCCCATGACGGGCTACCCCCGGCTATCACCGTGGTTGTCGACGGCATCGACCCAATTGCGCTGGAATGGACGGTCCGTTCCATACTTGCCCAACGCACCGAGGACCGGGTCGACATTGTCGTCGTATTCGCGTCGCGCTGCGGTCGGCCCCGAGACTGGGATGGCCTAGGCGATTTCGAGACCGTGGTCGTAGCCCCGGGAGTGCCCCAGGCTACCCGCCGTCGGGCCGGACTCGACGCGGCCACCGGCGACTACGTGCTCTTCGTCCCGGCCGGAACGACCCTGCTGCCCGACTGCATCGAAGAGCTGGTCCGCGCCCACGACCGGGGCCATGACGTCGTCTCCGGCACCGTGCTCAACGCCACATCGACACCGATTGGATGGGCGTCTTACTTTCTCGCCCATTCCGATCGGCTGCCCGGTCGCGACACCGGGCACCTCGCGATCCCTCCGGCCGGATGTTCGAGCAGCCGCGACGCGCTGTTAGCCGGCCCTTCTCAGTCTTCATCGTCTCCACGAGCTCGAGCGCTCGTCGTCGGCGCGTCACGACGGTTGGAGCCGGCTTCCGCCACCCGTCCGGCGACCCTGGGGCGCGCCGGCTACGCAGCCGGCCGAGTGTCCGCGGGCGCAGCGGAAGAGGAGATCCTGGCCGGACCCCGATTGACCCGCCCCTGGCGTCGCCTCCGTTTCGTCGCGACCTTCGGTCCGAATCAGTGGGCACGGGTCGAACGCAATGTCGAGCAGTGGAACCCCGACCTCGCGCCCCAGCTCCGAAGGGCTCGACCGTGGATGGTCCTGGCCACGGGATGCGCGTGGGTCGGGGCCATGACCGAAACAGTGCGACATGGAGTCATCCGCCGACCGGTCCGGGCATGATCGGGGTTCGTGGCCTCCGACTCATGGCGCCCGGCGACGGTCGACGGCGATCATCGATGGCCGATCCGTTTCTCGCCGATCCCCACATCTTCGAAACCCAAGTTGCGATCCTGGCCCGCCGCGCTCGGGTGGTCACCCTCGACGACGTCCTCGACCACGTGGCCGGGGGCCAGCCGATGCACCCCTCCTGCGTCCATCTCAGCATTGACGGCTCTCTAGAGGCCACGCTCGCAGCCGCCGAGGTTCTCTCCCGACACCGACTCCCCTGGACGTACTTTCCCACGGCCCATGCCGTCCTCGATCAAGATCCTCCATGGCCTGTCCGCCTTGCCGACGCAGTGGCCGCAAGCACCAACGCGCTCGACGCCGACGGATCAGTGCACGATCTCGGCGACCGCACCGCCAAGCGTTCATTCTTTCGGCGAGCCGTAACCGCCATCCTCGCCGCGCCCGACCCCGAGCACGCGCTGGACCGCGTGCTCGGGCTCCGCGGCATGGCCCACCCTCAGGATTCGCGGTGGCCGCTGCTGCCGGCGAGCGGCCTGTTGGAACTGGCTGCGGGCGGGGTGACAATCGGCAGTCGAGGTGCTTGCGACATCGGTCTGACTGGTGTCGGCGAGGCCCGGCTCCGGGCGGAGGTGGCCGCGACAACGCGACTGCGCGAGTACACCGGTCAGCCGATGCGCTACTTCGCCTATCCGTTTGACCGCCACAACAGGGCCGTGCGCCGCGCCGTAGCCGAAACCCATGCTCTCGCCGTGAGCGGCCCGGGCGCGGGCTGGGGCGAATCTCGCTATCGCCTCTCGCGATTCGACACCGGCGCCAGCCTCGAGACGTTCGACGCCGCGCTCTACGGCGACCGGCGGCCCATAAAAGCGACTCGCCTTTTCCGGCGCTTGGCGGCCCGCGTCGACCCAACCAGGATCGCGCTTGCGAAGGACACGCGTTAACCGTGCGCATCCTTTCTGTGGTGTGGGGCTTTCCTCGGGCCGATCAACCGTTCATCGCCGACAAGTTGATACGGTTGGGCGAGCGCGGCCACGAGGTCGAGGTCCTGTGCGCCCCGGGCGACCCGGCGTTGACCGCCGAACTACGGCGCCGCTCCTCGGGCGCGCTGAAGATACGCCCGGTTTTGAGCGAACACCCGCCTGGTCCTACGGCGTTGGCGCGACTCGTAGCCGCGGCCGCCGGCCGCGACGCCACCTTCACCCGCCGCGTGCTTGGCGGAGTTTTCAGCAGGGGTGACCGCGGGCCCGACAGGCGCTGGGCGACCGCCAGCGCGCTGGCCTTCGCCGGCTGCCGACCCGACGTCATCCATTTCGAGTTCGCCAATTGGGCCGCGTCGTTCGCCGCCGCGATGCCACTGCTGGAGGCGCCGATCCTCGTCACGTGTCATGGGTCGGACGTTCGGATCGCACCCCTCGGCGATGACGACCAGCATCAGCGTCTCCGTCGTATGTTCGAGCTCGTGGACCGCGTCATCTGTGTGTCGGGCGACCTCGCCGAAGCCACCGCCAGCTTCGGCGTCGAGCCCACAAAGGTGGTGCGATTGGGCTCAGGGGTCGACACCGGCTACTTCGCCTCCACCAGTTCGAGGCGACGTTTGGGCCAGCCGGGACGCCACCGCATACGACTTTTGAGTGTGGGTCGGCTGCACTGGGTAAAAGGTTACGAGTACGGTCTCACCGCCCTTCGCCTCCTATGCGGGCGGGGCCACGACGTCGAGTACACAATCGTGGGAGACGACCGTGGCGAGGGTGCTGCCGCGGTCCGCCTGGCCATCGCCGATATGGGTCTCGGGTCGCGGGTGACGTTGGCCGGCCCCTGTTCGCGGGACCAGGTGCGGGCGCGGCTCGCTGACGCCGACCTGTTCGTCCTGCCCAGCGTCAGTGAGGGGCTCAACACGGCCACACTCGAGGCCATGGCCATGGGCGTTCCCGTCGTCGTGACCGCGGTCGGCGGCATGCGCGAAGTGGTGCTGGATGGGCACACGGGCATCGTGGTGCCGGCCCGCGACCCCGTCGCACTCGCCGACGCGGTGGAACGGCTGATCCTCGATCCGCAAGCCGGCCTGGCACTCGCCGCCGCTGGTCTTGATGATGATCAGTGTCATTCTGCCGGTCAGGAACGCCTCCGCCACCCTCGACCGGCAGCTCGCGGCGCTCGCCGAGCAGACGTATCGAGGCGCGTGGGAGCTCGTCGTCTCCGACAACGGCTCCACCGACCGAACCCTCGAAGTGGCGATGGCTTGGGCTTCGCGCCTGCCGATGCGGATCGTTGACTCCTCAGGGCGGGCGTGCGTCTCCCGGGCGCGCAACGCCGGGTTGGCCGCCGCCCTGGGAGACCGGCTCCTGATCTGCGACGGCGACGACGAGGTCGAGCCTCAGTGGATCGAACGAATGGGCGCGGCGCTGTGCCACCACGAGCTGGTGACCGGCACGCTCGATCGCTGCAGCCTCAACCGACCCGACCAATACGGGTGGATCGGCGAGCCCGTGACGGTGGCCGAAGTGGCCTATGGATTCCTGCCTTTCGCGGCCGGCGGAAACCTCGGGATGCGCCGTGGAGTGCTCGACGTTCTCGGCGGATTCGACGAGCACCTGCGCCGCGCCGAAGACATCGACTTCTCGTGGCGGGCGTACTACTCGGGGTTCCGGGTGCACGGCGAGCCGAGCGCAGTGATCCGAGTCCGGATGGGAGGACAGCTTCGATCGGTGGCCCGAACGCGGTTCCGCGGCGGCGTGGCCGAAGCCGCTCTACACCGCCGCCATCGCCGTCACGGCATGGCCGCCGAATCGTCGGCCGCCGTGCGCAGCGTGTGGCGTGAACTCGCCACGAATGCACCGATCCTCCTTCACGAACCGGATCGTCGGTACGAATGGGTCGCTACCGTCGCCAAACGGGCGGGCCGTGTCGCCGGCTCCCTACGCCACCGCACGGTGTTCTTGTAGTGTCCAACGGCTCCGGGGCAAGGACAAGGGCGATGGGGCGGCGAACTGAATCAGCCAGGGGGCGGAGCCAGCGCAATGGTCCGGCCACGCACACGGTCTCGCAACCGCAACGCCGCGAGGGCCACGAGACGGCCGGCCAACTGCGATGCCTCGAGGGCTGACGTCGTGCAGCGATGATCGGCCGCATGGCCGGAGCGTTCTCGCAGCCCCGCCCATTGCGCTTCGACCCGATAGGCATAGCCCGCTTGGTAATAGGCCGCGGACTGGCCCATCCCGCGCAAGAAGCGACGCCGGGCCAAATGCCCCAGCCGGAGGTCATCGGCCACGCGACGATGGATCACCGGTGCGCTCCCTACATACAGCACGGAGAGGCCGGCCTGGTGGAGCCGGTCCATCCACTCGACCTCGTCGTTGCCGCATCTCCGGTGCTCCTGGAACATACCGACCTTGTCGACCGCGTGGCGCCGGACGGCCATGTTGCCGCCCCAGACGTAGCGAACTTCAAACGTGCGATCGCCAAGATCGAGCTCGGATTCCCCGACCTCTTCGCCTTCGCATTTTGTCGGCGCCACCCAGTCGAGTCGAAGAAGCATCGGCCCGCCCACACAGCCGATCTCGGGATGATCGAGCGCCGCACCGGTGAGCGCGCGAAGCCACCCCGACGGCGGCTCCACATCGTCGTCCACGAGGCAGACGGGATCGCCGATCGCCGCGCAATAGGCCACGTTCCGGGCGTGGTTGGCGCCGAGCTTCGCTTGGCGCAGGTACTGCACCGGAGCTCCCCCACCGCGCTGTGCGGCCCTGACGATCGACGCGGTCTCGTCGCGTGAGCCGTCGTCGGCGACGATGATCTCGAATCGATCGGCCGGATAGTCTTGTCGCGACAGGTGAGCGAGGCAGGATTGCAACTGCCTCGCCCGATTGCGGGTCGGGATCAGGATCGACACAAACGGAAGCGGAGCTGCCGCGGGCTTGGCCCACGTCATCGCGAGAACGTCGGCCGCCGAAGGGTCACGAGCAGCTCCGCGGTCGCCTCCCTCGACGGCCACAGGGCAGAGTTGGCCTCCGCAGACCTCGGGCAGTTCGCGGGCAATAAAGGAACGCCGCAAGGCGAGCAGCGGCTCGCCGTTCCATATCTCGGCCATCGTGGACTCGTCGAGGTTGCCGATCCGCATCTGGAGATAACACGGGCAAAAGGTCACGTCTCGATTGGTTTGAACGCTGAAGATCCCGTCCCACGGCTCGTTGCAGAAGTAACTCATCTCACAGCGGATGAATCTCGCATGCGATCCCTTCGTCCTCGCAGCGGCGAAAAGCGGCCTGCATGACCTCGTTGTACTCCTGCGAAAACGACTCACACACCTGCTCGCGACCGTCAAAGGTCCACCCCGTCCCGTTGGACACGACCCAGGAAGCGACGTGGCGGACCGGATGGAACTCGATCCGTTCAGGATGGAGCGTGCGGGCGAATTCGACAAACGGCACGACTTCGTGGAGGTTCTCCCGCATGACCACGAACACTGGGATGATCTGCATCTCCGGTCGATCTCGAGTCAGCTCGGCAAAGCGGCTCAGGTTCTCGGTGACTCGGTTGAAATGGTTGCGGCCCCGGATACGGAGATAGGTGGATGACGTGACGGCATCGATCGAACATTTCAGCCGCAATGCATGGAGCCTGAGCAAGCGCGAAACCAGCCGCTCCTGGAGCATCGTCGCATTGGTGTTGATGGTCACGGCGATCGGATGAGCGGCAATCAGCTCAAGAACCTCCTCGATCCAGGGGTACATGAGTGGTTCGCCGCCGATCAAAGTGAGCTCTTCGGCCATTGGCTTTATCGAATCAAAGAACGACACGAAAGACTCAAAAGAGAGCATCTGATCGCCGTGCCTTCCATCGGGCACGCACATGATGCATTTCTGATTGCAGGGCTCGTTGAGATGAACGTGATATTGATAGGGAAGATGCTTCAGGACCAGCGATCTCCTCTCCCGCTCGGCAATGACGCCCTGTCGATTCAGAACGACATCAGCGCGCCCGCCAGGCCCTGCTCGCCAGTCGGTCAGCAAACCATCCATAATCGGAAATACTAACTGGCCCGGCGCCTCCGCTACATTTCCGAGCCCATGCTCGACGTGCTGGTGACCTGCCATGCCCACGCCGATGAACCGAGCCTGTTCCCGCAGGTGCGGGGATTTTACTTGGCGAAGCACCTCGCCCTGGCCGGACTGCGCGCTGAGTTCCGTCAGCTCCCGGCTCCGTCGGTCGAGTGCCGCGTGGTGATCTGCTCGGAGTTCCAGTGCGACCCCGATGCCTTCGCCGCCAACCTCTTCGCGCACCTCGGC
>JANYDT010000014.1 GCA_025359845.1 Acidimicrobiia bacterium | reverse complement strand
CGATGGGCACCCGTTGGAATTGGGCGATGAACATCGAAGCGTTCCGCAAGGTCGGCACCCCGGTTGTGGTCGAGCTGTGGGGCCATGGGCGATCGCCCACACCTGACAACGACAGCGACTTCCTCGTGGCCGGCTACGTCGAGCAGTTCGAGTTGCTCCGCAGCGAACTCGGCGTGGCCCAGTGGCCGGTGCTGGGACAGTCCATCGGCGGATCCCTGGCCCTGCATTACGGGCTGGCCTGCCCGGAGGTCGTCGGGGCGATCGTCTTCACCAACGACGTATGTGGCCTCGGCTCCGAACACGAACGCGCCGGCACCGAAGCGCGACGAGCCCATTGGGGGCCCGTCCTCGCCGGACCGGAAGGCAGGAGGTTCATGATCGATCACGTCTACAACCCGAAACAGCCTGGACCCTTCGACGTCTTCGCCCCCGAACTGCGCGCCGAGATCATCGAGTCCTACGAGAGCGGCGATCCGGTAGCGTTCGCCAAAACCTGGCAAGTCACGATCGGAGACCTCCCGATGCGCGAACGATTCTGCGAGTTGACCATGCCTATGCTGTGGGTCCACGGCTCGAGAGAACAGCGAACCCGGGACTTGGCCACTTGGGCGGCGGCGGTAAGCCCTACCCTCGAGATCATCGCAGTGGCCAGCGGGCACGCGGTGAATATCGAGGCTTGCTCGACGTACAACGCGTTCGCCACGGCGTTCCTACGCCGACACCGATGATGGCGCATAGGCCACGATGATGGTGCTCTGGCGCATCAATGGCCCGGTGGGCCACCAGTAGTGGATGCGATCGATCGACTTTCATATACCGTCCACCCCGGCGAAGGGCCATACGCCATCTTGATCCCAGGCACGCTGGGAACGCGCAGCAACTGGGCTCCCAACTGGCCCGCCCTCGCGAAGGTCTGTCGACCCGTGGTCACCGAACTTTGGGGTCACGGGCTGACCCCGGCGCCGAAGGACAGAGGGGCGTATGAACTTGGCGCGTACGTCGCCGCGATCGATCACATTCGTCGTGAACTGGGAGCAGAAGACTGGTTCGTCATTGGCCAATCCTTCGGGGGCGCCCTCGGAGCCCATCTCGCCCTTGCCCACCCCGAGACGGTGCGAGGGCTGGTCTTGACCAACGACGTGATGTTCGCCGGTGATCGCAACGACCAGTCGGCCTTGCGCGCCTTTCTCGATTCGTGGGGCGCTAAATTTCGCCAGCCCGATGGGCGAGAAGCGCTGCGCAACTATCCCGCCGGCCCAGTCCGAGCGGGCCACACGAAGGGCCTCGATGCCAACATCAGGGCTGCGATGATTGCGGAATTCGACGAAATCGATCCGCTGGCCCTGGCCGACTTCTATGACCTGACGCTGCCCTACTTGGGGGCCCGGGATCGTCTCGCGGAGATCGCGGTTCCGGTACTGGTGGTCGCCGGTGTCCACGAACGCCGGTTCGGTCCGATATCGGCGCATATGGCTTTGACCATCCCCAACATCGAAGTGGTCGAGGTCAGCGCCGGCCACGTCGTCAACAGCGAGGCCTGGCGATCGTTCAACGTCTTCGTGACGGCCTTTCTGCGGCGGCACCAGTGACGGCCCGCTTTCGCGACATCCACTAGTGTTGCCGCCCGTGTCTGGCGCCCGCCGAATTGCCGTCGTCCCGGCCTATAACGAGTCGCCCACTGTCATTGCGGTGCTCGACGATCTCTACTCTGAGGTCGATGAACTGATCGTCATCGACGACGGGTCGACCGACGACACCAGAGCGAAAATTAACCACTGGCTGCCTGGTCACGACAATGCCCGGCTATTGGCTTTTGATCGCAATCGCGGAATGTCGGCGGCCTACTGTGCGGCCTTTTCTGAACTCAAACAGCGCTTGATAAACGGAGAACTCGACGCCAACGACCTCGTGTTGACGGTCGACGCCGACGGCCAACACGATATCAGCGTGCTCAAATTGCTTCACGACCAGGTGGAGATCCACGGCTTCGACGCCGTGATAGCGCGTCGTGACTTGGCTGACTACCCCCGTTACAAAAAGATCGGCAACGCGGTAATGAGCCAGTGGGCGAGTTGGTGGGCGGGTACGAAGTTCTACGACGTCGAGTCCGGGTACCGCATCACTCGTCTCGGGGCGCTCGCCGACGCGTTGACCTACTATCGCGGCTACCGTTATTCCGAGACGGTTGAGGTAGCTATTGTCTTGTCGCGACTCGGGTACAAGATCGGCAACGATCTTCTCGTGCCCGTTCCCGTCTTTCGGTCCAACACTCGATGGCGCGATGCGGTCCAGGATCTCTGCATGTGTCCCGTGGCGTGGTTTCGGGCGGTGCGGCGCCGTCCCGTACGAGTTCGCTGAGTTCTACGGTTCTGCTAGCAGGTTGCGAGGGTTCCGGGGCGATCGAGCAACGCATCGAGACGCACCGGTCGCAATCGGCGCGCCGCCAGTCCATCCAAGATTATCGGCAACGCACGGATGAGCACGCGGCGATCGATAGTCGGGTCACCGTCGAGGCCGTCATGGAGATCGATGATCGAACCGGGACGGACCTTGCGCAAGATACGGTTCGCGATAACCCCCGCACTCCGCGTCGACCAATCACCGGCCGAGGCATCCCATCCGATCATCGTGACGTGATGGCTATGGAGGACCCGAACGAGAAGGGGCGTGTGCTGTCCGTGCGGGGCGCGGAAAAAGGCCGGACAGACACCCGCGACCGCCCGGATAGCTCGTTGCGTTCGGACCAACTCGGGATACCGAGGATCGAGCCAGCCTTTCGCGTCGTGGCGAAACGAATGGTTACCGAGCAGATGCCCTTGGCTGACCAGGCGGCGGGTCAGCTCGGGGCGAGCCACGACCGCCCGACCGACCACGAAGAAGGTCGCCCGGAGGCCCCGGGCGACCAGCAGATCAGCGATTGCGGCGGTGGCGGAATCGTTGGGTCCGTCGTCGAAAGTGAGAGCCACTTGGTCGACCGTACGCGAGCCGTGCGCGACTTGGCCCCCGAACCAGCTTACGGTCGCCGAGTTGGCACCGATCCACCCGGCCGTGGCCACGGGAACGGTCACGCACGCCGCCGCCGCGGCCCTGCGCAGCCATCGCCGTTTTTGCCCGCCGCCGTTGCGGACGGAACCCG
This sequence comes from Acidimicrobiia bacterium, assembly GCA_025359845.1. Taxonomy (GTDB): domain Bacteria; phylum Actinomycetota; class Acidimicrobiia; order Acidimicrobiales; family JANYDT01; genus JANYDT01. The sequence goes on along the minus strand of JANYDT010000014.1, from coordinate 10,146 downwards.
TAACCAGAAGGGTCACGGCGGCCAGGAGCCCGAGCACCACGGCGAGCAGCAGCCGTGAGGAGTCGTTCATCGTGGGCCGGCCGCCTTGTACTCGGCGCAGGGATCATCGCTTGGCTGACCCTCTCCGTCATGATCTTGCGTCATCGCCTGTTCGTGAGCGACGACTCGATGTCGAACTATGCGCACGTGTGGTTCATCGCCAAGACGCTGCGCCACGCCCATCACTTGCCGTGGGCCATGCCCGGGCTCGGACACGGTCGGGCACTGGCGTATCCCTACGCCTTCGTACCATGGACGGGCGCGGCCGTCACTTGGCTGGCGGTCGGGGAGTGGGCGGTCACGCTGTGGTTGGTGCTCGGCGCCGGGTTGACGATCGTCGCGACGTTTCTGGCCTTTCCCGAGTTGCGGCCGTCGCGGGCGGGGGCGCAGTGGACGGCGGCCGCGCTGGTCAACCCCGCGCTGGTCACGTCGTTGTGGTTCGGCCAGCTGCCCTTTCTCTGGGCCGTGGGCTTTCTGCTTCTGGGCGTGGCCGCGTGGAGACGCCAACACCCAGGGTGGGCGTTGGCGATGGTGGCGCTGGCGCAGGCCACCCATCCCGCCATCGTCGCGCCGATGGCCCTTGCTCTGGTTGGCGCGTGGTGGCACTGGGAACCGCGGCGCCGCGACCTGCTGAAGGCGTACGTCGCCAGCAGCGTCCTGGCGTTGCCGGCGGCATGGTTCGTGGTGGCATCGCCCGTCTTCGCCGACTCTTCGACGCCTGACAAGCTCGTCAACTTTGTCGAGACCTTCTTTATGCGGATGCTCGTCGTCGCCGTACCCCTCGCCATCGCGGTCGTCTGCTCGGGGGTCGCCGACGGCCCTCACGGCAGGCGCCGGTGGTCGTGGTCGCTGGCGTTGTCGACCGGCGCACTGGTGGGTCTGGGGTTGGGTCAGTTCTTGCGCATTTATCATCACTACCCGTGGCGAGCCCCGGTCCGGTCGCCCGACAATGTAGTGGCCCGATTCGTGGCGAGCGCCCAATTCGAGCCAGGTCTCACCTATCGGATACTGCGATCGGGCGACGGCAAGGTTGCCATGTATCAAGTCTTGCGGGCTGGCGGCCGGCTCGACAGCGAGTTCTTTCCCGAGAGTCAGGGCCGCCGCCGCTTCGGAGATTTGACCGAATACGAAGCATTCCTTAGAGCCCGCAAGGTCGATCGAGTCATTGCGTTCAGTAATTACGACCGGGTGGTGCGCTCCAGCAACGAGCGCGAACTGGTGCGAGCTTGCGGCCACCGGCTGGCCGGAGGTCCTTTCGAGCTTTATGACGTGACGGATTGCGTGCTGAGCCACGCCACGTAACGCCGCAGGCCGTCCTCGAAGCTCGTAGTGGGTCGCCATCCCAACTGCGTCTCGGCCAACTTCGCCGAGACCTCACGGCCCGAGAAGTCGCCCGGACGGGCCGGTCCGTATTCGACCTGCACCTCGCAGCCCAACGCCGCGGCCACGGCGTCGACCATGTCTCGCATCGAAACCGGCACTTCGCCTTCGATGTTGATCACGTGATTGGCGCCGGCCGGGCCGAGCGCAAGAATATGCGCATCGGCGAGGTCTTCGACGTATACATACCGACGGAATTGGGAGCCGTCGCCTTGAATCCGAATGGGTTCACCGGCCATGGCTTTGGCCACGAATTGAGGGATCGCCAGCGCCGTGCGCATACGCGGCCCAAAGGGAATGCCGTAGCGTAGAATAGTGAATTCTTGGCCGTACAGCTGTGCGTAGCTATGGACGATCATCTCGGCCGCCAACTTCGACGCGGTATAGACGTGACCGACCTCGCGTGGTGTCATCGCGGCGTCTTCGTCGAGTGGTTCGTGCCCGTCAGCGGCGTTGTAAACCCAAACGGTGCTGGCGAGCACGAAACGCCGGACCCCTGCTTGGCGCGCCGCGTCGAGGGTCTGCGCCGTTCCCAACACATTCAGGTTGATGCACTCGGATGGGTCGTCATAAGCGTCGTTCACGTTCGCAACCGCAGCGAGATGAAACACCGCGTCGCAGTCGACGAGTGCGTTGACCATCGCGGCCCGGTCGTGCACGTCGATACAGAGCGCAGCGACGTCGCGACGATGTGCGGGTCGTATGTCGATCACGATCGGTTCGTGACCATGCACAAGCAACGCATCGACCACGTTGGAGCCGATGAATCCAGCCCCGCCGGTCACGGCCACTCTCATTGCTCTGCCCTCAACGGCGCACCCCGGGGGCACGAACGGCCTGAGCGAGGGCTTCGACCACCCGATCGGCTTGCGCATCGGTCATGTCGGAGAAGACAGGCAGGCACGCGTGACTTCGGCAGACGGCTTCGGCCACCGGCAACGGGCCATCGGCGAACGCCGCGAGGATGGGCTGTTGGTGCAGCGGTTTCGCGTACACCTCGCCCGATAGAGAGACGCGGTGATGCTCTCGAAGCTCCTGTTTAAGCGCATCGCGATCGATGCTGGGATCAAGCATCACTAAATACTTATAGTAGTTCATGAAGCACGCGTCGGGCACGGTCAACGCCTGGATGCCATCTATGGAATCCAGCGCCTTATCGTAGTGACCGGCCACGCGTTGACGCACCGAGATGAACTCATCGAGTCGCTTCATTTGCGAAATGCCGATGGCGGCGTGCAACTCCGAAAGCCGCCAGGCGTAGCCCATCCGCACGTGATCGCCACCGAGAAAACCCGATTTGCCCTGATCGCGATACATCTTGGCGTCATTGCTCAAGTTTTCGTCGGCGGTCACGATCATGCCGCCTTCACCACTGGTGATCACCTTGGTCGGGTAGAACGAGAAGGCCGCCGCCGTGCCGAACGAGCCGGCCGACCGCCCGTCGAAACGGGATCCGTGGGCGTGAGCCGCATCTTCGACCAGCCAAATACCTCGGTTGTCACAGATCGCTTTGAGGGCATTGATGTCGGGGCTGACCAGTCCGCCGATGTGTACGGCGATGACCCCGACGGTTCGGGGGGTGAGCGCCGCCTCGAGCGTGGCCGGCCCGAGGGCCAACGTGCGGGCGTCGACGTCGGCGAATCGTGGCACCCCGCCGGCGTGCACGACCGCCCCGGCGGTGGCGTAGAAGGTGTTGGTCGGCACAACGACCTCGCCGCCACCCAGCCCCAGAGCGGGGTCGCCCAGGCTGCGCAGGATGATCTCGAGGGCTGCCGTTCCACTGTTGACGGCGACCGCGTGAAGCGGCCCGTCCGGCCCGGGATGGCGGTGCGCGAATGCGGTCTCGAACTCTTCGGTGAGCGCCCCCAGGGTCAATGCCCCGGCGGCGAGAGCGGCCTCGATCATGGCCGCGATCTCTTCGCGATCTTGGGACGGGAAAACGATCCGAGCCGCGGCGATTCCTGGGCGCTCGGCGTTCACGGAGGAGCATTCTTGTCGATGATCGGCCGGAATCGTGCATTCGCGCCATCGGCGGCCGGACCACCTTCTCGAACTGGTGGTCACTGGCCGATGGGTCGGGCCGTGGGCCGAGATCAATCCTCAGCTGGCCTTCAGTTCCCGCCGATCGCCTCCGAACCGCTCCTGTCCCCGCCGGTGGCCTCCGGTCGACTTGCTTCCCCGCCGGTCGCCTCAATGCTGAATGGCAGAATCCGGGCGGCGGCGACCGCGCCGAGCACGCACACTTGCGAACGGGCGGCGTCGAGGAGCGCTCGGGAGCGGGCCTCGTCCACCAAGGAGGGCGAACCTTCGCGTTTCGCGTTTTGCAAGACGGGCTCGATGGTGCCAGGACGACCCGCCATACGGACCCGCAGGTCGCCGGCCATCGCCCTCGTATCCCATAGGCTGGGTCGACGGAGTAGCTGCAAGACGACGGCGGGATGACTGTCGGCCAGCCAACGCTCCTTGAAATAGCTGAAGAACTGAAGAAAGTGCACACTCCGGCGGTGGTGGCCGATGGCGTCGCCGATGGTGAGCAGAAGGGGGAGTTGTCCTGGGCCAAGTTCCGAATGAGTCGCGTCGTAACTCATATCGAGGCTCCACGTCGAGTCTCCGTACGTGGCATTGAGGAGTCCGGCGATCAGGACGCCGTTGAGGGCGACACCCACGTAACTCGGTTCAAGGCCGGCTCGTCCGTGGGCCAGCTCCCGAAAGAAGGCCACTCGCTCGGGAGCCCGACGAATGGCGGCGTCGGTGCCGTGCTTCCAGCTTCGGTCCTCGAGGCCGAGGTGGGCGTCAAACAGAGCGCCCGTGGCGCCGCCATGGGCAAAGATCAATTCGACCGCGCCGGCGGCGTAAAGGCGTCTGGTTTGACGGCTCACGTTGGACCGCATTCGCTTCGAGAGGGCGCCATAGTACGCGGCCAGCGTGGGCCAGGTGATCGTCACGGTGCTGAACGGGTCCATCGGAATCTCCCGCCACCGGATGCGGGCTGAGGTCAGCGTCGGTGCCACGTCGCGCAGGACGGCCCCGTCGTGCTGCCCGACGCACTCCAACAACGACCAGTCCCGTTCGTGGTCGATCAGGTGGTGCAGAATCGCCGCGGCCACCTCGGTCTCTCGTCCGGCCACCGCCAACACGCCGGGCTCGTCGGTGTCATGAGTGACCGCGAAGTCGAGCCGGCCGCCGCGCCACGGTCCCGCCACCTTGTCGAAGGAGTGGCGGAGCATGACATAGCCCACGATCGGCTCGTGGCTCGGGGTGTGCCCGCGGTGTTCGTCACGGGCCACGTAGGTCCGGAGTCGCATCGACGCGTTCGGAAAGTATTCGTTGTGGCGCACGTACGCTGCGACGAAACCGGGAAGGGCAAAGGCCGATGGACGGGCCGCACGGGCATTGCACGCGTGCAGCTCAGCGGCGATGGCGAGAAGACCTTCAACGCCGTCCACCCGTTCGATCCGCAGCCGACACTCAGGCATCGCCATCACGCAATCACTCGTTCACCGGGTCACGTTCGGAGAAACCGCCGACATGCCAATCTCGGAATCGGGGTCGACCCGGCGTGTCGGCCTCGGATGGGCCTTGCTTGTCTTGTCGTCGAGATGAAGGCGCTGACCCAGTTGGTGGACGGCGACCTTCGCGCCGGCCCCGAGACTCGTTGGGGAGGTGCCCAACCACCGTTGCGGAACATGGGCTTTGACTCTAAGAAATCTATTGGCCGTGTAGACGCGGGCTCGGCGACGGGCAGCCCGGGTGTAGTGATCGGTCACCAATGACACGTTGAGATCGCCGAGGTTGGCCACCCGATGGGGTGCGTTCTGCGGCCACATGGCGACCTCTCCTGGCATCAGGTCGTGGACCATGGCCAGCTGGTCGAACTCGTTGCGATAGGGCACGTACTCTTGCCTTGCGCCCGCGAAGACGTCCTCGAGCAGGGCCCGCGGCAGCACCGATTGGTCGAGGGCGGGGTACACCCATACCCGCTTGTGGCCGCGTACGTGCCACAAGAACGACGGCGGCCCATCCACATGGAAGTAGACCATTGCGCCCGGAGAAGACACCAGCAGGGTGGCGTGGGTCTCGGTCGATGCGAAACCGGGCGCCTGTTCGGTGATCTCGCCGTACAGTCGGTCGGTGAGAGCTCGGAATCGAGAATCGACGCGATCGACGTTGGTGATGTTGCACCAGATCCGCCCCTTGCGCACGGCCGTGAGAAGTTCGTGGCCCGTGATTCCTGCGTGGTCGAGGCGTTCGTTCTCCTCCATACGTTCGGGATCGGTTCCCATCGTGAGCGCAAACAGCAGCTCGGACGGATAGTCGTCGAGGAGGGCGGCAATCGACTCGTCAGTGAACAATGCGCCTTCGGTACACGCAGCGTCGGCGAGGCGGTGGCGGCCCACGACGAACTCGGCGCCGACGAGACCGGCTTGGGTATGAGCGTCGAGATTCACGAGGGCTCCGGGCGGGTGGTCGACCGGCGGAGTTCGCTCGCTAAGCATCCCCATTGGTTGGGCCCCGACGGGCGGCGTCCCGTCTTGTTGGGTCACAGCCATATTGTCTCATCGGCGCGGGCGCCACGCGCCTTGAGCGAGACCGCACCATGAGTGAGACCGCGCCTTGAGCGAGACCGCGAGACCGAACGATCGGGCAAGGTCTGTTACCCAAACACGAAAAGCAGGTCGGCCGCGCAGGCGAGCTTGCCGTTGACCGTGGCGGTACCTGATCCCTTCCCACCCCGCGAACCGAGATGCCCGAGCGTTATCATGAGTTCCAAGCAATCACCGGGGCTCACTTGAGCCCGGAATCGGGCCTTGTCAATCCCTCCGAAGAGCGGCAATCGGCCGGTGTTCGCGGGATCGGCGAGCAGCGCGACGGCCCCGAGTTGCGCGATGGCCTCCACCATCAACACGCCTGGCATGGTCGGCCGCCCGGGAAAGTGGCCGGCCCAAAACGCCTCATCCCCGGTTGTGCGCCACCGGCCTTTGGCCGATGCGCCGGGCTGAACGTCGTCGATATCGCTGAGCAGCAGAAACGGCGGGCGATGGGGAATCACGTCTTCGGCGCGCACGGCCCCGATCGTAGGGGGAACGGAGCGCGAACTCGCTCAGCGCGATCCCGCTCAGGCGTCGGACCGCCGCCGTGACCCGAGGATGTCGTCCGTGTCAGCTTGGGCGGCCAGAGTCACCAGGGTCGCGGGAGTATAAGGGCCCCGAAGATTGGCGAGGAGGCGCTGCGCCGCGACCGCGGGGCCGAGTGTTCCGGCCGCCACGGCCACTTCCAGGCCCGCAGCCATCGGATCGCGATGGAGCCGGCTCAGCACCTCGCCGGTGACCTCATCCCACAGCCACGCAACGTTCTGGTCGGCCCGACGATGATCGCGTTCCTGCTCGGTGGCTACCCGATAGCGCTCGAGCGCATCCCAAACCCTCGCCACGCCGTCACCGGTGACGGCAGATGCCAGCGACACCTCTGGTGTCCAGCTCTTGGTGCGCGGGCGCACCAGTCGCAGCGCGCTGGCGTAGTCCGATGCCGTCGCTGTGGCGAATGGTGCCAAGTCGCCGTCGCACTTGTTGACCACCACGAGGTCGGCCAACTCCATGATCCCTCGCTTCACGCCTTGGAGTTCGTCTCCTCCTCCGGGGCCTACGAGCAGAACGAACGCGTCGGTGGTCTGAGCGACGGCGGTTTCCGACTGTCCGACACCGACAGTCTCCACCAGCACGACATCGAACGCGGCCGCCTCGCACAGCCGGATGGCTTCGCGGGTACGGCGGGCCACACCTCCAAGGGTCCCGCTTGCCGGCGAAGGGCGAATGAACGCGTTGGGTTCCCGGTTCAATTCCGACATCCGCGTCTTGTCGCCGAGAATCGATCCGCCGGAGCGGCTGCTGGACGGGTCGACGGCCAACACGGCCAGGCGGAGGCCGAGGTCGCGAGTGAGCAGCATCCCGAAAGACTCGATGAACGTGCTCTTGCCCACGCCCGGCGTGCCGGTGATACCGACCCGAAACGTGGCGTCGCTGGCGGGGCCTAGCGCGTCGAGCAGCGCTTGCGTCTCTCGGCGATGATCGGAGCGCGTCGATTCGGCCAACGTGATGGCTCGAGCGAGTGCCCGTCGATCACCCGACCTGATCGCGGCCAGCCGCGTTTCGGGGGTCAAGCGCGGACCACGGTGATGACTTCGTCATCATGTTCAAAGCTCGCGACGAGTTCCAGCCCGCAATGGGCGAACAGCGCCGCCAGTGACTGCGGCGTGAAGGTGTGAAAATGGATCGAGTACTTCGATTTCAGAAGTTCTTCGCAACGGGCGGCCACGTCGGTGCCGGTCCGGTCTTCGACCAGTGCCGCCCACTCCTCGTAGTGCGCCTGACGCGACCCGTCAGGGCCCAATGTGTGATCGGTGATGAGGTGATCGAGGGTGGTGGTGGACCGGCGGTGGTCGAAAGTGCGCCGCCTATCGGGCACGGCGAGAAACATCGTGCCGGACGGACGCAGCCGGTCCCGGAACGTTGCAAGGGTGCCGATCGGATCTTCGCAGTGTTCGAGGAAGTGGTTGGCGATAATGAAGTCGAGGCACCCGCTCCCTATTTGCGTCAAGCGTTCGCCGTCATCAATGACTGACGCCTCGACGAGCGCAGCGTCACCCAGTTCGGGATATTCAGCGCGCAGATCGGCCGCCGACAAGCGGTCGACGAAGCGAACGTGGGCACTCGGCGCAAGCCTCGTCGGGCGGTGCAACGCGCCGATCTCGATGCCTTCACCGCGGAGGAATCGGTCGGCCAGATACGCCCGCGGGTCATCGAACAGGGGGGACAGCCGTTGCAGTTCGCGCACCACTCGATGGAGCTCCTCGACGAGTTCGTCGTGGCGTTGTTGCAGGGCTTCGCGTTGCCCGGTGACGAGGTCGCGTTCCTTGTACAAAGCAGCGCGCTGCTCGAGGGTGTCGTGGTAATCCAGCGTCAATTGGGCGACGTGGGCGTTAAGCCGGTCGATGTCGGCTTTCGCGGCCATTTGACCCGCGTGCAGATTGTCATATCTCGAGTTGATTTCGTCGCGCTGGGCCAACAGGTCGTCGCGGTCAGCGATCAACCCGTCGCGCTGGCGCAGTAGCGGGCCGAGACCAGGAGACCGGCGCAGAAATGCGTGACCCGCCACCATTCGCGTATTCGCCGTTATACCGCGACGGGCCGGCGACGAAGCAGGGCAAGGATCTCGGCCGCGGCCTTCGAGATGTTGGTGCCCGGCCCGTAGATGCCGGCCACTCCGGCGGCGTGGAGGAACGCGTAGTCCTGCGCTGGAATGACCCCGCCGCAGATCACGAGAATGTCGGCCGCGCCGTCCGCCTTGAGCTCGGCGATCAGCTGCGGTACGAGGGTCTTGTGACCGGCGGCCTGGGAGGAGACACCGACGACGTGAACGTCATTCTCGATGGCGTCGCGGGCGACCTCGGCCGGCGTCTGGAAAAGTACGCCCATGTCGACGTCGAAGCCGAGATCGGCAAAGGCGGTGCCGATCACTTTGGCCCCCCGGTCGTGTCCATCCTGGCCCATCTTGGCGACCAGCATGCGGGGCCGGCGGCCTTCCTCCTCAGCGAAGTGGGCGACGTCGGCGACGATGGCCTGGAAGTCGGCGTCGTCGGCGAAGGCCCCTCCGTACACCCCCGAGATCGAGCGGATCTCGGCCTTGTGCCGTCCGAACACCCGCTCGAGGGCATCGCTGATCTCGCCGAGCGTGGCCCGGGCCCGAGTGGCGTCGACGGCCAACGCAAGCAAGTTGCCGTTGGCGCGGGCGCCGTCCTCCAATGCCTTGAGCGCCGAGTCACAGCGGGTCTGGTCGCGGTTGGCCTTGACGTGGGCCAGGCGCTTGAGCTGGGCTTCGCGCACTGCCGTGTTGTCGACGTCGAGGATTTCCATGGGCCGCTCGCCGGCCGCTTGCTCATCGCTGACCCGATACTTGTTGACGCCTACGATCACGTCTTCGCCTCGGTCGACGCGGGCTTGGCGTCTGGCGCTCGATTCTTCGATGCGCAACTTCGGCATGCCCGACTCGACCGCCTTGGTCATGCCACCGAGCGCTTCCACCTCCTCGATCAGTGCCCACGCGTGGCTGGCCAGCGCGTGGGTGAGCGATTCCACGTAGTAGCTGCCGCCGAGCGGATCGATTACATGGGTGATGCCCGACTCTTCAGCCAGGATCAGCTGGGTGTTGCGGGCGATGCGGGCCGAGAAGTCGGTCGGCAACGCGATGGCCTCGTCGAGGGCGTTGGTGTGCAGCGACTGGGTTCCGCCGAGCACGGCCGCCATCGCCTCGATGGTGGTGCGCACGACGTTGTTGTACGGGTCCTGTTCGGTGAGCGAGACCCCACTGGTTTGGCAGTGGGTACGCAGCATCACGCTGGACGGATTCTTCGGGTTGAACTGATTGATGATCTTGGCCCACAGCAGCCGGGCGGCCCGAAGCTTGGCCACCTCCATGAAGAAGTTCATGCCGATGCAGAAAAAGAAACTGAGCCGACCTGCGAACTCGTCGATGTCCATGCCGGCACTGATCGCGGCCCGCACGTACTCGAGACCGTCGGCCAGGGTGAAGGCCAACTCCTGCACGCACGTCGCTCCGGCCTCTTGCATGTGATAGCCGGAGATTGAGATGGAGTTGAACTGCGGCATGTTCTTGGCCGTGTAACCGATGATGTCGGCCACAATCCGCATACTCGGGGCCGGCGGGTATATG
>JANYDT010000004.1 GCA_025359845.1 Acidimicrobiia bacterium | reverse complement strand
ACTTCGAACCACTGTCGTAGCTGAACCACATCCCCGCGCCGACGGTCCCGATGCCGATCGTGAACTGCTCGCTCATGTCGCTCCCCTCGCTGTCCCTCTTTCACCAAAAGACTACAGCGAGCGGGTCAGACCCTTACGCCGGGTAACCTCGGTCGCCCGCCCCGGGTTCACCGCAATCCGCAAAAATGGGCTACCCGGTTCTACGGGCCGAAGCCAACCCGATCCAACTGAGCGCTAACCACAAACGACGACCGATGACCGACATCAACGAAGCCATCCAGGAGAAGTACGAACCATTGCCGTCCACCATCTTTGTAAGCATCATGGGACTGCCCATGACTGATCGCGATCAGTTCATCGGGTTCAAGAACCGCATCCTCGGGACCGCCCGCGCGGCCGATCTGTCGCCCGAACAAGTCATGGCCGAACGGATGGAAGCAGTCGTCTGGATGCAGCAGTATTTCAATCGCGATCTCGATGCGCGTCAGGCTGAGCTGACGGCCCGCGACGACATGATCGGCTGGCTTCTCACCACCGAGGTCGACAACGAGCGCCTCACCCGCGAAGAGGTTCTCGACATTCTCGGCCTACTGATGATCGCCGGTCTCGACACGGTCGCCGCCTCACTCGCGTGCTTCCTCAGCTACTTCGCTCGCAACCCCGAGCAACGGGAGCGGATCATTGCCAATCCCGCGCTGATCCCGTCCGCGATAAAAGAGCTGATGCGTTTCGAATCGCCCGTGACCGAAGGCATGCGGCGCGTGGTGGGCGACGTGACCCTTCCGAGCGGGACGGCCCTCGCGAGCGGTTCGTGGCTCATGGGGTCTTGGTCGGCCGCGAATCTTGATCCGGTCGCCTTTCCCGACCCGCTTGCCGTGGACTTCGACCGTGAACCGAATCCGCATATCGGATTCGCCAGCGGCTTCCATCGCTGCCTAGGCTCGCATCTGGCCCGAATGGAGATGAGCGCGGCGATCGCGGTCTGGCACGAGCGCATCCCGAGCTACCACATCGCCGCCGGCCACGAACTGGTGTACTCCGGAAATCCGCGCGCGCCCTTCCATCTCCCCTCGTATGGCCCTGAAGACATTGCCCACGGCTCGGCGGTATCCTTTCGACATGGCCGAAAAGATCTGGGCACACTCCGGCGATTCGCATTTTCTCGAGCCAGCCGATCTTTGGCATCAGATCATGCCGAAGGCTCAGGCCGACCGGATGCCACAGACCAAGATGGTCTCCGAAACCGAAGAGCTCGTCACCGTTGACGGCAAGAGCTTCACTCGGACTGTCCCGAAGATCTTTACGGTCAAAGGGGCGACGGGAGAGACCATCGCCGAGATGGCACATCGTCCACCGGGGTCGCGCGATGTCAACCTTCGACTGCGTGACCTCGACGAGGAGGGCATCTGGGCCGAGGTGATGTATCAGTCGATCGGCCTGTGGTGCTCGTTGATCGAAGACCCGCAGCTCATCCGTGACGCGGCTCGCGCCGAGAATGAGTGGCTCGCCTCCGAGATCCAATCGGTCGCCCCTGATCGGCTCGTGCCGGCTGCGCTCATGCCGATGCTGAGTGTCGAGGATGCGGTCGGCGAGTGCGAGCACGCGGCCGAGATCGGCCTCCATGAACTTCGACTCGATCGCGCCGATGGCAAGGTAGCGACCGTCGGCCGTCTCGTAGACCTCGTAAAAGTGCGAACCGGAGTCATTGAAATTGCGGCCAGCCGGCTTGAGCCGCCCGACCGCTTGGTACGCGAGAGGAAGGGCGAGCTGGCTGGCGACGCCGTCGATCATGGCCGCGTCGATCACTTGACCGCGGCCCGACACGCTGCGCTCGAACAGCGCGGTGGCGATTCCGAAGGCCATGAGCATCCCGCCGCCGCCATAATCGGCAGCCAGGTTGAGCGGAAACATCGGCCGCTCTCCGGCGCGGCGAAATCGGCTAAGCGCGCCGACGATCGACAAGTAGTTCACATCGTGGCCCACGTCGCCCGCCATGGGTCCGTCCTGGCCCCAGCCCGTCATGCGGGCGTAGACGAGACGGGTGTTGCGGGCGGCGCACTGGTCAGGACCTAGGCCCAGCCGTTCCATCACCCCGGCCGGTTGCCCTCGATCAGCACGTCGGCCCGTTCGACCATCGTCAGTACGAGGTCGCGGCCCTCGGCCCTGGCGAGGACGATGGACCGCCGGCTGCGATGGGGAACAAACTTCTCGGGGTCGCGGAACGGAACCGTCCCGGGCCGTTCGACGCGGATGACATCGGCGCCGAGATCGCCGAGCAGCATCGCGCAATACGGCCCCGGGCCGAGGCCTGTGACATCGAGCACCCTCACGCGGGCGAAGGGGCCACCCGCCGGTCCGGATTCGTTGACTTCCTATAGGGCCATATCGAACTAAAACGTTATACGATTCGGAGCATGAACTTCGAGTCGGTTCCCCTTCTCATGCACGGACGAACGTGGCCGGAGATGCCGGTCGGATTCCAGTTCCGGACCGACGGGCGCACCATCACCGAGACCGATCTGATCAGCTTCGTCTCATTGGCCGGCGTCAACGAGCCGCTGTTCTTCGACGAGCGCTTCGGTCAGGCCAACGGCTATGCCGGTCGGCTCGTGCCCGGCATGATGACTTTCTCGTACGCCGAAGGGCTCGTCATCCAGACCGGCAGCATCCACGGTACCGGGCTCGCCTTCTTGCACATGGAACTCGACATCAAAGCGCCGACATTCGTCGGTGACACCATCGCCGTGGTGGTCGAGGTCACCGAGTCGCGAGCCGCTTCGAGTGGCAACCGCGGGCTCGTCACGACCCGCAACACTGTGTTCAAGCAAGACGGTACCGTCGTGATGGTTTACTCGCCAGTGCGCCTCACCAAAGGGACCAGCGAAGACACCCGCGTGGCCCGCCCAGCGACCAGCGAAGACAGACCGGGCTGTTCGTCGAGTTCGACGATGACAACCGGATACGGCACCGCGTAATCGACCCCCTCGGCCGGCGGCCCTTGATGGAGCAGCACGAACATGAAGGTGGTCCCGTCGCCCTTAATAACGGCGGTCGGCGCGACGTTGACGGACCAACAGGACAGACAGACGCACGACGCCGGCTGATGCCAAAGGCCGCAGTCGCCGCAGCGATTGGGCCGCCGAAGCGTGCATCAGGGTGCTTCAAGAGTGCGGTCTGCACGCCGCTGACGTCGACGGCATCGTCGGCTCGACCCCGGAAGCGCCGACCATGCAAGCCGTCTTGGGTATCCCCGAGGTGACCTTCTTCGCGACGCCTGCGGTCCCGTTTGTCAACCACATCGCGGTGGCCGCGGCGGCGGTGCACAGCGGCCTGTGCGATGTCGTGCTGGCCTATCACGGTGCCTACCGGCTCGCCTGGAACACCTCGGCCGCGCTCCGTGACCCATTCCACTGTGCCTGCTCGACATGGACGTGGCCGTTGACGGCGCCGACGCATCCGTGATCACGACTGCGGAGCGGGCCAAGGACCTACCGCACCGGCCGGTGCTCATCAACGCCGTGACCCTCGGAATGACCGGCAAGAATCAAGAGGATCAGACGCCCAGCCTTCGCGACCACGGGCAGCATGTCGTGGTGAAAGCGCTGCGCGAGCGGTCCGACTTCTGGACGGACGGCGCCGATCTCTACTATCCGTACGACGGGTTCACGCCAATCACCTTGAACTGGTTCGAGAACAGCGGGTGGTGCGGTCCCGGTGAGGCGGGAGCCTTTCTCGAACAACACTGGGACTCGGCCGCCAATCGGATCGTGATCAACTCCAAGGTGCCCGTCAACACCCACGGCGGCGCGTTGTCGGAGGGGGCCACTCAAGGGTCGGGTCACGTGCGCGAGGCGGTGCTGCAGCTCCAAGGCCGCTGCGGTGACCGACAGGTCGCCGGGGTTCGTACCGCTCTCATCACAGCCGGTGGTTTCTTCTTCAATGCCCAGGGATTGACGCTGCGTACTGACTGAACTGGCGCGGCTGGTTCGGTCGCCGACGGTGGTCACGCACCGGTGAAGCGGGGGCGTTCAGCTCGGCGACGGTATCGGATCCGATGACGTTGAGCCGGCCTTCGCGTTCAAGCGTCAGTAGGGCGACCCGTCAGTCGCGTCCGTCTCGTTCGAATCGGAGCATCACAGCACCAGCGCTACTGCGGCGCGGACCGACGCGCCGCCAAGGGGTTGCCGATCGCGGCGCCGGTGCTCCTTGCTCCGCCGGTCACCGCGGCAGTCCTGTGGCTCATCTGTGTCTCCTTCGAGTCGGGTTGGGCTGTTGCCGGGAGGCGGTTCATCAAAGCACCCAAAGGGCGCGTCCGGCGATTCGTCTAACCTCCCACAACGATATGCGGGCACGCATCGGCCCGTTCTGAAGGAGGTCTGGTTGCCTTTCGCCCTCACCGACGAACAACCCTTTTGCGTGACACGGCCCGTGCCTTCGTGGCTCGCCACTGTCCGCCCGAACAGGCCAAGGCATGGGATGACGCCTGGGTGTTTCCCGCCGATCTGTGGGCCAAGATGGCCGATATGGGGTGGTTCGCGCAGCCGTATCCGCTCGACTGGGGTGGTAGGGGAGGCGGCGCCGCCGAGTTGTGCATCATCGCCGAGGAGCTGGGTCACGCCAGCCTCGATGTGGCCATGGTGTACGTGGGAACGTTCATTCCCGGACTCGTCATCTTCCGCAACGGGACCGATGCCCAACGTGAGCGGTTCCGGGCCGGGTTGCTCGACGGCGGCTACCGCATCTCGGTCGCCATCTCCGAACCCGGGGCTGGATCCGACGCCGCCGCCCTTCGCTGCTCCGCCGTTGACCGCGGCGGACACTACGTGCTCAACGGCCAGAAGTCCTGGTGCACCGGAGTGGGGCTGCCGGGCGCCTGGATTGCCATGTACGAGCGGACCGATCCGTCGGCGCCGAAGCATCGCGGCATCACGCTCATGCTCGTGCCCAACGACGCCGCCGGCCTCGAAGTGCGGCGGACTCCGACACTGGCCCGCCACCTGCTCGGCACGAACGACACCCGAGAAGCAGCCATGGCCGAGCTCAAGTGCTCCTCATGACCACAATCACTCCGCCCGGCCGCACTATCGCCGTCGACCCTGCCGCGCTGGGTATCGATCCGCACCGACTCGACGTTCTCGCCCGGCGCATCCGCCTGGAAGTCGAGCATGGTCCGCTGCCGTCGGTGCAATGGGCGGTGGCGAAAGACAATCAGCTGATCGCGTTCGAGACTGTCGGAGCGGCGACGGACGATCAGCGGTACATCCTCCAGTCGGTGAGTCGACCCATTCTTGCCGGCGCGATCTGGAAGCTGATCGGCGAAGGCCTGCTGACGCCGGCGACAGTCATTGCCGACGTGATCCCCGAGTTCGCTCCGAACGGCAAGGCGGTAATCACTCTCGAACAGGTGATGACCCACACGGCCGGGTTTCCCATGGCCCCGCTCGGCTACCCAAAGATGCTCGACCGATCCGCTCGCCTCGAGGCGTTCTCTCGCTGGCGGCTCACTTACGAGCCCGGCGACCACATGGACTTCCACCTCACCTCGGCCGCGTGGGTGCTGTCCGAGCTCGTCGAGCGTCTCACCGGGATGGCGTTGCCAGAATACCTACGCATCGTGATTGCAGAGCCGCTCGGGCTCACGATCAAGCTCGGCGTCCCCATCGAACTTCAGTCCGCTACCGTCGCCATGCCGATTGCCTTCGACCGCACGAGCGACGAGCAGCAGGTCGACCCTTGGGGGCCGTGGTTCACCGCCCGTCCCGAAGTGTTGGCGGCGTGCGAACCGAGCCATTCGATCGTGGCGACCGCAGCCGATGTGGCCCTGTATTTCCAGGCACTGCACCACTCCGGGCTGTGGAGCGCCGACGCCATCGACACCGGGACGCGAGAGTGGTTCACCGGCAAGTCCCACGACACGTATTCGGGCGACGAGGTCTTCCATCTCGGCCTGTTCGTGTGCCGCGCCGGTGATCCGGGCAGTCCGTACATTCCCGCTACCGCTTCGCCGTCGACATACGGGATGGGCGGCGCGCCATGCCAGATTTCGTTCATGGATCCCGAGACGGGAGTGTCGTTCTGCTTCGTCACGAACGGCTATCCGGTCGCCGGCTACGACCACTCGCGAGCCGGCGCCAACCGCACTCGCCTGATCGCCAACCTCGCCGGCGACCTCGTCGCGTAGCCCTTGGTGAGCGCTTGGGTTATGACCGGGTCGGGCGGGTGACCGATACGGCCGAAGTCCGACTTGTCGTGCTGGCGCCGGTGCTTCACCAGGTGTCGACGCAGGGCCGCTTCGGCTTCTCGCGCGACTTCCAGCCCGTGACCGGTGCAGCTTTGAGGCCGGTGCTGATCCAGTGGCGAGTCGTCGCCGGGTCGATGACCTCGTCGATCTCGAACGTCATCGCCGTGTTCAAGGCCTTGCCATTGAAGTACATCTTCGCGACCAGCTTCTCGTAGAGGGCCGTCCTGGCGGTCGGGTCTTCGATGGCTTCGAGTTCCTTGCGGAAGCCCAGTTTCACCGCACCCTCCAGTCCCATCCCGCCGAACTCTCCTGTGGGCCACGCGACGGTGAAGAACGGCGTCTTGAGGCTGCCCGCGCCCATCCCCTGTGCCCCGAGCCCATACGACTTGCGCACCACGATGGTGAAGAACGGGACCGTGACGGACGCGGCGGTGACGAACATCCGACAGCAGTGACGCACGAGGGCGAGCTTCTCGTGCTCAGGGCCGACCATGTTGCCCGGAGTGTCACACAGAGACACGATCGGGATGTCGAACGCGTCGCACAGCTGGATGAATCGGGTTGCCTTGTCGGCCGCGTCGCTGTCGATCGCGCCGCCGAGATGGGCGGGGTTGTTGGCGATCACGCCGACCGGACGGCCTTCGATGCGGGCGAAGGCCGTCACCATGCCGTGACCGAACCCGCGGCGGATCTCGAGCACCGAATCGGTGTCGAACATCGTGTCGATGACCTCGCGCACGTCGTAGATGCGGAGGCGGTTCTCGGGGATGATGTGGCGCAGCTGCCGCTGATCGGCGCACTCCCATTCGCGGGTGCGGCCCTGGAAGTACGACAGGTACTTCTTCGCCACCTCCACCGCTTCGGTTTCGTCCTTCACCACGATGTCGACGACGCCGTTGGGCACCTGCACCGACATGGGTCCGATCTCGGTAGGTCGGTACACACCAAGACCGCCGCCCTCGACCATCGCCGGCCCGCCCATCCCGATGTTGGACCCCTCGGTAGCGATGATCACGTCGCAGCAGCCCAGGATGACCGCGTTGCCGGCGAAGCAGTAGCCGGTCGTTATGCCGACCATCGGGACCGTGCCGGAGAGGCGCCCCCACGTGTTGAACGTGAGAATGTCGAGCCCCCCGCCCGACATGACGTCGACGTCGCCGGGGCGGCCGCCACCACCCTCCGCGAAGAACACAACGGGCAGCCGCCATTCGAGCGCGAGCTCCATCATGCGGTCTTTCTTGTAATGGTTGAAGTGACCTTGCGTGCCGGCGAGCACGGTGTAGTCGTAGGCCAGCACGACGGCCTGTGAAACTTCGTCGTCGAAATGTTCGCCGTTGATCGATCCGACCCCCGAAATCATTCCGTCGGCCGGTGTGTTCACGACGAGATCCTCAATGGTGCGACGGCTGCGCTGCGCAGCGACGACGGAGGAGCCGTACTCGACCCACGAACCAAGGTCGATCAGGTGCTCGACGTTCTCGCGGGCGGTGCGGTGACCGGTCTTGCGTCGCCTCGCAACCGAGTCGGGACGGCGGTGGTCCTTCGCCAACTCGTGGCGCTCAAGTACCTCGGCCAGATCGGGCCGAATGTGATCGAGATCGACAGCCGCCGCGTCACGACCCGCCGCGACCGAGACCTCGCGCTCTTCGATGAACAGCAGCGCATGACCCTCGTAGACGGCGTCTCCGGGCGCCACCCCGACCTCACGCACAATGCCGCTCACGGTCGCGGTGACGACGTGCTCCATCTTCATCGACTCCATCACGAGCACCTGCGCGCCCGCCACGACTTCGTCGCCGACCTGGACGGCCAAGCTCACGATGGTGCCCTGCAGTGGGGCTGACACGACCGAGGTCCCGTCCGGCCCGATCCGTGCGGCGGGCCCCACGGCAGGGGCGGTGGCGGCTGGGAGACCCGCTGTAGGCCCGCCGCCGGACTTGCCCAGCGCCAGGATCGCCAGCGGGTCGTTGCTCGCCACTCTCGTCCCTGCGAGTGCCGTCGCGGCGGGCGGCGCCACGGCGCCGAAGTAGCGAGCGCCGCTGCGTTCGGCGCCCGTCCCGCGAAGGAGCGCGTCCATGTGATCATCGACGTATCGAGTGTACGCGGTGCCGTCGACGAGACACGGTTCGGCGAGCAGCGCCCGCAGGAACGAAACGTTCGTGGCGACGCCTTCGATTCGGAACTCGCCGAGCGCGCGGTCCGTCCGTCGCAGGGCCAACTCGATGGTGGGGCCATGACCGATGACTTTCGCCATCAGCGAGTCGTAGCTCGGGTTGGTGGGATAGCCGGCATAGCCGTATCCGTCGGTCCGCACCCCGGGCCCAGACGGCGGGTCGTACGCGCTGAGCACTCCACCGGATGGCCGCGCCGTCCCGTCCGACTGCATCGTTTCGAGGTTGACCCGGGCTTGCACGGCGAACCCGCGCGGTGGTCGTATCTCGGACTGACCCAAACCGAGATCCGCGAACGACGCCCCTCCGGCGAGTTGCAGTTGGACCGCAACAAGGTCGATGCCGGTCACCTCTTCCGTCACCGTGTGCTCGACCTGCACCCGGGCGTTCGCTTCCATGAACGCGATAGTTGCGTCGTCACCACGATCGGCCGCGCCGATGAGGAACTCGATCGTCCCGAGACTGCGGTAGTTCACATCGGACCCGAGGCGCACCGCGGCGTCGAGGACCCGCTTGCGCACCCCCGGCGCCAATGCCGGAGCCGGGGCGATCTCGACCAGCTTCTGGCGCTGGCGCTGGATGCTGCATTCGCGCTCATACAGA
This sequence comes from Acidimicrobiia bacterium, assembly GCA_025359845.1. Taxonomy (GTDB): domain Bacteria; phylum Actinomycetota; class Acidimicrobiia; order Acidimicrobiales; family JANYDT01; genus JANYDT01. Next base: position 14,880 of record JANYDT010000004.1, on the reverse strand, counting down.
TGCACGACGCGCCCGTGGCCGTCTCCGACGATCTGCACCTCGACATGGCGGGCGACGGGAAGCAGCTGCTCGAGATACACGTCACCGTTGCCGAACGCGGCCTGGGCCTCGGACCGGCACCGCTCCATCGCGTCGCCAAGTTGTTCGATTGATGACACAGGACGCATGCCGCGGCCCCCTCCTCCGGCCAGTGCCTTGACCATCACCGCGGCACCGCCACCGAGGCTCTCGAAGAACGCCGTCGCCGCCGCCAAGTCGGTCGGGCCGCCGGTCCCCGCGAGGATCGGCACACCGCAGCGCCGGGCCAGTTCCCGCGCCGCGACCTTGTCGCCGAACAACTCGAGGCTCGCCGGCGTCGGCCCCACGAAGATCAGTCCGGCGGCCTCGCACGCCGCCGCGAAGCCCGCATTCTCGGCCAGGAACCCGTAGCCGGGATGGACCGAGTCGCAGCCTGCACCCACCGCGACATCAACGATCTGGGCGATGTCGAGATAGGCCGCCGATCCCCGTCCTGTCAACTCACGCGCCTCGTCGGCGACCCGGGTGTGCAGCGAGGCCGCGTCGTCGGCCGGGTGCACCGCGACCGTCGCGATGTCGAGATCGGCCGCCGCCCGGGCGATCCGAATCGCGATCTCGCCCCGATTCGCAACCAGCAATTTTTGCAGCGCCATGATCATCCTCTTGAACTCGTTTGCCGGGGACCTGACCCGTGGCTTGGAAGGGGTTGTTTCTAGTGGATGGCTGTCGCGCTCGCTAAGCCGAGACTCCCTACGCCAGCACGCTTGATGGGCGCTGGAACGGGCGGCGGGCGTACAATCGTTGCAGTAGCAATCTAAACCGTGGGGGTAACATGACCGAGTACGACGTCCATATCAAGAATGGGACCATTGTCGATGGGAGCCGTGTCCCGCGCTACCGGGGTGATCTCTGGATCAAGGATGGCAAGATCGCCCAGATCGGCGGCCGCGCGAAGGGGGTTTCTGATCGGGTCGTCGACGCGGAAGGCTGCATCGTCGCGCCGGGCTTCATCGACCTCCACACGCACTACGACGCGCAGGTGCGCTGGGACCCGTACTGCTCGATCTCGTCGTGGCACGGCGTCACGTCGGTGGTGCTCGGCAACTGCGGCTTCGGGTTCGCGCCGTGCAAGCCCGACTTCCGTGAGCGCTCGATGTTGACGATGGTGCGGACCGAGGCGATCCCGTACGAGGCGATGAAGGAGGGCATGCTGCCGAAGTGGGACTGGGAGACGATCCCCGAGTATCTCGACAGCCTCGAGAAGACGCCGATGGGCGTCAACGTCCTGCAGTACATGCCGACCGCCTCGCTGATGATCTACGTGATGGGCCTCGATGCCGCGAAGTCGCGGGTCGCCACCTCGGAAGAGCGCAAGGAGATGCAGCGCCTGCTGCACGAGGGCATGGACGCCGGCCTCTGTGGGTTCTCGATCCAGCGCTTCGGGCCGGACTCGACGCAGGCCGACTTCGACGGCACGCCGATGGTGACCGACACGATGTGCGACGACGACATCTTCTGCCTAGCTGAAGTGCTGCGCGAGCGCGACGAAGGCTTCATCCAGATCACCCAGCAGACAAGCGCCGATGTGAGCGACCCCGACGACCGGGCGTTCAAGTTGCGCCTGGCCGAGGTCGCGCAGCGGCCCATCATCGACAACGTGGTGCCGGTGAGCCAGCGCAACCCGCGCGTTCACCAGGAGCACCTCGAGTGGATCGCCAAGGCCCAGTCCGAGGGCCTGCGGATCTTCGGTCAGGGCGCGACGATGCGCGCCGGCTTCGCGTTTTCGCTCGACAATTGGAACCTGTACGACTCCAGCCCGGCGTGGCGCGAGGCCACTACCGGTACCACCGAGGAGAAGATCGCGAAGCTGAAGGATCCGGCCATCAGGGCTCGCTTGAGGGCCGAGACCGACGCGGCGGCGACGCAGTTCTCGCAGACGCAGCTAGCGGTCGGTGGTCCGCCCCGCAAGCTCATCGTGCAGGGTGTGGCACGCCGCCAGGACATGCAGCACTACGTGGGCAAGAGCCTCGAGCAAATCGCCGAGGAGGAGAACAAGCACTACATCGACGTCATGTTGGACCTGTCTCTCATGACCGACCTCAAGACCGAGTTTCTCGGCGAGGGTCCCGAGTTCAACGTCGACCACATGGCCGGCGTGCTCACCGAGTCGCCGTATACCGTGCCCGGCGTGTCCGACGGCGGCGCGCACACCAAGTTCTTCAATGGTGGCTCCTGGCCGACCGATCTGCTGATCTGGATGGTGCGCGAGACCCATAAGCTCACCCTCGAAGAGGCGCACTACCGCATGTCGGCGCTGGCCGGCCATGCTGCGGGCTTCAAGGATCGTGGCGTCCTGCGTGAGGGCGCTCCTGCCGATGTCATCGTGTACAACCTCGATGAGCTCGAGATCAGCCCCCCGTGGATCGGCGAGCCGGTCTACGACCAGCCCGGCGGCGAGTGGCGCCGCGTGCAGCGAGCGAAGGGGTATCACCACATCTTCGTCAACGGAGTCGAGACCTTCACCGACGGCACATGCACCGACGAGACCCCCGGCAAGCTGCTGCGCCACGGCAGGGGTTAGTGACCCGGGAGCCCGAATTGGGGGAACTGCGCCGGCGGCTCGACGTGTCCGGTAGCAGAACGCTTCTCCGGTAGGACGACGAGCGGCGCGGAGATTCTCCGGTCGAGAAACTCGACTGTGCCTGGTCGATCTTCCAGTCGAGCCTCATTTACAGTCGCCAGACGGTCTCCGAATGTGCATGGGTGCAGTTGGGTCTCAGCGGCCGATTCCAACGGGTCAACGGTGGCGAGGTCGAGACCGATTGCGTCGAGCGCTTCGGGCAGAAAACCCGCTGGCAGCGAAACGCCTGCCCGTTGGTGGCAACGGCGATTGTCGTCCCCGAAGGTCGAAGGGATGAGCATGTTGTATGGGTCGGAGGCAAGATCCGCGCAACTCGTGCTGTAATGCTTAAGCGCGCGCAGACCTGCGTATGGGTTTGAACATCGGTCGATGAGTTTTCGATCGGCGCGATCGTTCGACGCCATGCTCAGCTGTTGCCGATCGCCTCGGCCCCCTGGACGATGACGGTGAGCACTCGTCGGTTCATCGTCACGGTGAACTGGTCGTAGAACCCGACTTGGCCAAGGATCAAGTAGAACTCAGGGTCCCACGGCTTCAGGAATCCGACCTCGGAGCGCCAGCACACGAAGTCGTCTCCATCGTGGTCGCGGTAGAGCCGAAGTTCGACCTCGGCGAAGATGGCCTCGACCGCACGGCCGCCGACTCCCAGCAGGAGGCGGTCATCGGACCGGTCGAGATCAATGCCGAGGTCATCGGCTAGCCAGTACGGCGCGAGGTTGTGCTCGCTACCACTGTCGACTAGCGCGATCAGCGTCGACGGGAGCGGGATGAACCCGATCGGCACTGCGGGTCGGAAAACTGGGTGTCCCCGACGAGGAGCTTCGATGTCGACATACTCGTATGCCCACCCATCGGCAGGCAAGGGCTGCTCAGCCAAGCCCGACTCGGAGCGGGTCGTCGGCGCGGGGCACTCGAACGATCATCGTGTTGGCGAGCTGGTCTCGCCGCACAATGGCCATGAGTTGCTCGGGCGAGTCGGCCGACGCGACGACGGAATCGGTCGTGCGGTCGATCGCAACGACTTTTCCCTCGTATCCTGCGACGTGCAGTCGGCGTCCCTTCATGGAATCATCGTACCGCCAGCGTCGAGGCTCCGTCCGGGTTTTTTCACACTTGGGTGACGGACAGTCCGCACGGAACGTCGACTCATAACAGCCGATTCACGCTGTTGCATCTTGAGGCAGTGGAACCGGTTCGATTCCCAACCATGGGGCGGCGATGTTGAGTGGTTGTGCATAGCTGACGACCGGGGCTGGTTTCGAGCTCCATGGTCCGCGTGATTGTCATCGTCGAGTACCAGGCCGCCCGTTGTTTCTCGAAAAGGTCGCTCGTCAGGTCGCGGATCGGCGAGTCATGGTGGGTCACGTGAATGCGCGTCCTCGGCCCGGCCCGCAACATCGCAAGGTTCGGACGCTTCGTGCAGAGTCGCCGCCAGACGATCTCGTCTTGGTGTTGCGAGCGGCACCGTCAGACCTTGACCGAGCGGTCGCTGAGATCGCCGATGATGCAGCGGAGTCGGCTCGTGTTTATGCCGTCGCGGTTGACGATCAAACCGAGATCCTGCACGGGGTATCAGTGTCCGCTGGCCGGTTTTGTAAATCCAGAAGAAGCCGCATGCCCAAATGAATCGGGCTAGCGCAGCCAGCAAGACCCGCGCCGACCCCGATCCTGCCCCTACTGTGTCCTACTGTGTCGGCTATGGGTGACCTTCCGACCGGCGCACCGACCGCTGACCAGATCTGCAGCTACATGGACAGCCTCTCGAACTGGGGAAGGTGGGGGGCCGACGACGTGCTCGGCACGCTCAACCACATCACGCCCGACAAGCGGCGGCAGGCTGCGGCACTCGTCAAGGAAGGACGGGTCGTGTCGTGCGCATGGGACATCCGGGCCCGCGCCATGCCCGGCGCGGTGAACCCGCCACAGCGCTACATGCTGGGCACTGGGCTCGACCTCGGCGTCGGACCCGACACGGCCCGTCCCGGCCAGATGGATCAGGGTCACGCCGGCGCGGCTATGGAGTTCATCGGGCTCGTGTTTCACGGCCTGGCCATCACCCACATCGACGCCCTCTCGCACGTGTTCTGGGACAGGAAGATGTACAACGCGTTGCCGGCGTCGCTCGTGACCGACTGGAACGGCGCCACCCGCATGGACGTGCGTGACATTCGCGAGGGGGTTGTCACTCGCGGTGTGCTGCTCGACGTCGACCGGGCCCGCGGACGCGCCTTCGAGCCCGGTGAACCGGTCATGCCTGCCGATCTCGAAGCGGCTGAGGTCATGGCCGGTATCCGCGTAGAGCCGGGCGACGTGCTCCTGTTGCGCACCGGTGACGGCACCCGCAGGGTGAACGACCGAAACAACTACGACCCCAACATCCAACCGGGCTATCAGGCGGCCTGCTTGCCGTGGCTGCATGAGCGCGGCGTCGCGGCGATCGGCTCCGACGTCGCTCAGGATGTCCGTCCGTCCGGCTACGGGGGCCAGCTCACTATGCCGATCCACACTGTCGGCATTGTCGCGATGGGTCTGTGGCTCATCGACAACTGCAACCTCGAAGACGTCGGCGCCACCTGCGCGGAGTTGAAGCGCTGGGAGTTCCAGTTCGTGCTGGGCCCGTTGCGGATGGAGGGCGGGACGGGCTCGCCCGCGAACCCGCTTGCGATCTTCTGACGGGGTGCTGCAGCCGATTGGTGGAGCCCGTTCGGGAGCCTTAGTCTTTGCCGTTCCAGTGGGCGGAGTCGAGCAGCACTTCGTTGAACGGTTTGGACGTGTCGAAGCTCGGTTCGCGGGGCAGGCCCAGGACTCGTTCGCCGATGCCGTTGCGCTGCATCTCGTTGGTACCTCCTGCGATTGAGATCAGCCGACCGTTTAGATATGCGAGTGCGGTGGCGTCGGCGCCTGGTGTGGCGGGATCCCAGGTCATCGCACCGGCACCTGCGATCTCGACCCCGATTCTGGCTCGGATCGGCGTGTACACGCCTTTGAACAGCTTTCCGTAGGCCGCGACACCGGTGTTGAGATCGCCTTGCGCGGTCATCTGCGCGATGCGAAATCCGAGGGCTCGGCTGACGTAGTCGTTGGTGTGGGCGCGGGCCAGTTTCTGGCGGACAACCGGATCGGCCAGCTGTCCGGCTTTGCGAGCCGCAGCGACGAGATCGGGCACGAGATCGCCGGGGCCGGTGGGGCTCATGGTGTCTGCGCTGCGCGCTGCGCCACGTTCGCGCACGAGCATCGACTGGGTGACGGTCCAGCCGTTGTTGACCTCCCCGATCCGGTAGCCGTCGGGTACGGCCACATCGTCGAAGAAGTCCTCGCAGAAGTGCGGTGAGCCGGTGATCTGGCGGATCGGTCGAATGGTCAGACCGGCGCTATCGCACGGAACGGCGAACCATGTGAGCCCACGGTGCTTGGGTACGTCCCAGTTCGTACGGGTCAAGCACATCCCCCAGTCCGCGAATTGGGCGAGCGTGCTCCAGATTTTCTGGCCGTTGATCACCCACTGGTCACCGTCGCGCGTCGCCCGGGTGCGGACGCCGGCAAGGTCGGAACCGGCGCTCGGCTCGGAGAAGAACTGGCACACGAGCAACTCACCGGCGAGCACTTTCGGGATGAACGACCGCAGGAACTCCGGGGATGAGTGCTCGAGCATTACCGGTACGCAGACGTCGAACGTCGTTGAATTGAAGGTGTCGAAGTCAGGCATGACGTAGTGCTCGGCCGCTTCGAGGAACGCCACGTCGTATTCCAAAGGGAGACCCTGGCCGCCGTATTCCTTGGCCCAGGTGATACCAGAGTAGCCGCCATCGAAGAGTTTGCGTTGCAGGGCGCGCGCCGTGGCGATCTTCTTTTTGAGGAACTCCTCGGTCGCGAGTCCGCTCTCCGCCGACGCGTCACTGCTCGGCCGTTGGTCCATATGTTCTGCCAGCCATCGGCGCGCGTTCTCCCGGTAGATGTTCATATCGGGAAGCGTTTCTGTCGTGTTCATGACCGCACCTCAATGTCGTGGAGTTGGCAAATGCGTTCGCGGTGCCAGTCAGGCGATCCGAACAATACGCTGCCCATCGTCAGGCGGCGCAGATACAAATGGGAGTCGTGTTCCCACGTGAAGCCGATCCCGCCGAACACTTGGAAGCAACCCTGAGCAATATCGATCGCCGCGTCACCCACCCAGGCCTTGGCCATGCTCGCGACCTCGCCGGCGTCGGGTTGACCGGCCTGCACGGCGCGGGTCGCGGCGGTGGCGATGGCCATTCCGGCCTGGACCGCCAGGCTCATGTCGGCGAGTTGGTACTTGACGCCCTGAAACGACCCAATGGGTCGGCCGAACGCGATGCGGTCGATCGAATAGGTACGCGTCATCTCGAACAACGCGTCCATCGCGCCTATCGCCTCGGAGACCGAGAGCACGAGAGCGATTTGCAGTTGATGCTCCACGTCTTCGGCCGCGCCGCCGACTTCACCGACAACTGACGAAGGGGGAACGAATACATCGCGGAACGAAACCGTTCCGAAGCGCTGCGTGAGATCGAGGCCTTCGAGTGCCGTTGCTTCGACACCAGTCGCGCTCGCCGGTACCAGGAATTGGGTGGGGCCGCCCGACATGCCGGCGGTGGAGGCTGACACACGGGCGGGCCACACGGGTGTCCCAGCGGTCACCAGAAGCCACTCGGCGCAAACCGCGTCCTGCACGGCTCCGCACGTGCCCGACAACAAGAAGCCGCCCTCCGTCGCTGTCGCCCTCACGGCACCAGGCTCCCACACTCCGGAAGTACCGACCACGGCCCATGTCGCCAGCGTCTCTCCGGCGACGATGGAAGCAAGCACCTCGTCGCGTTGCGCGTCCGTCCCGCGGCGGGCCAGGGCGGTAGCGACGACATTCATCGGCACGAACGGCCCGGGTTGCAGCGCGCGCCCCCGCTCCTCGGCCACGATGGCGAGGTCGCGGAGGCCCTCGCCGGAGACGCTGCCACCGCCGAAGGCTTCAGGGACGAGCATCGCGTACCAACCGAGGTCAGCGGTGCGCTGAAGGTACTTCTCCGGCATGCCGGTCGTGGTCGTACTCAAGGCGCGCACCGTGACCGGATCGCCGGTCTCCTTGATGAACTTCACCGCAGTGTCGCGCAGCAGTTCTTGATCATTCGTTCGTTCGAGATCCATGCAATCGGTCCTTCGGGCTACGCGCGGGGCTTCGTTCGGCCGCGCATGATAAGTGATCTCGGCCTTGCGACGCCTTTTCGCCGGTACGTGCTGTCGGACTCGCGGCGCGCCGGCGATGGTACGTTCCGGCGCATGTTGCGTCCTGCAAGCTGGACCAAGCCAGCGGGTGAGTCCCGTCCGGGTAGGAATCGGATCGCCAGGTAGCAGACCCCGGTTCGTCGTCGAGAGACTCAACGTCGCTGTTCGCGAACTTGCCGGACAGGCGTGAGGCGCTGACACCGGCAACTCCATATTGTGCAGGCATGACCCGTTCTTGCGAGGCCCCACGTTGAAGTTCGGACTGCGAAACGCCAACACCCGCCGCTACACCAAGGCGGCCAATGCCGTCGAGATAGCGCAGGCCGCTGAGGCGGCCGGCTTCGAGTCGATTTGGACGGTCGAGCACACCGTCGTGCCGGACGGGTATCAGTCGTTGTACCCCTATGCGCCGAGCGGCAAGATGGCGGAAGGTGTCAACGACATCCCGCTGCCCGACCCGCTCATTTGGCTCGCCTTCATCGCCTCGACAACAGAGCGGATCAACCTGGCAACCTGTGTGCTGATCCTTCCTCAGCACAACCCGGTGGCCATGGCGAAGGAGGTCGCCCCGCTCGACGATCTCTCAGCGGGCCGCGTGCTGCTCGGTGTCGGTGGATCTCGCTGCCTACGCCAAAGCCGGCGTTACTCGTGTGCTCGTGCCGCTCACCGACATGGCGGGCTTGAAGATCATGGTCGACAACGCCGACGACGTGGCCCGCTACGGTAGGGAGGTCATCGACCGCTTCGGATGACAATCGCTCTTTGCCTGTCCCTTGATGTCCTCAGATAGCTGAATCCAGAAGCCACTCGGCGAGTGCAGGTACCGTACCCGGATGGCCGTCAGCACAGACTCGACGGTCGAGCCGCAATGGGGCTGCACTGTTTCTGTCCGCTTTCGGAATGGGGCTGTGCGGCTCGACTGAGTCGACTCTGGTGATGACGTCCGTGGCGCCGGAGCTGCGCGGTCGGGCACTGGTCTCGCTGTGCTCGCGGTGTGGCTGGGCCGCCGACCGGAGGTGCTGGTGCTCGCGTCTACGTCGGCGGCTCGCCACTGTCGCCGCAATGGGCCCGCGCCTCAGGATGGCTCGGATGGCTCAGGCGGGCGACAGTGTGATCGAACGGATCTCGCCGAACTCTCGGTCGACCTTCGACCACGAGTCGCCGCTGTCGTGACTCAGGAAGATCTGGCCGAACACGCTCGACGCCGCGACAGCACCGGGGACGCCTGGATGCATGGCCATCGCGTAAACCGTGGAGTTGGCCTCTACGGGCAGGCTCGCCCGCTTGAAGCTGCGGCCGCCGTCGCGTGACACCTCGATGCCTCCGACCGCACCCGGTATGTAGTCGCCGCAACCGACGAGGACCGTCTGCGGGTCGCCCGGCTTGACGAGCACGGAGCGGCAGTAGGCATGCGGGTTGCCGCTGCCCTTGTCGAATCCGTCGAACTCGTGCCAGTCCCACGACGCGCCGTCGTCGGTGCTCGTGGCCAGGCCGAAGGGCGTAGTCGCCATGATGTTTGCGCCGCCGTGGTGGGTATTCACGGCGAGGCCGTGGATGTCGTCATGGAACTGGGTGGGGCCGATTTGGCTGAGGTGGGTCCAGCTGTCGCCGCCGTCGTTGCTGCGGTAGATGCCGTCGACCTCGATGCCGGCCCAGACCGTCTTCGGATCACGCGGGTCGACGACGATGTTGGTGGTCCGGGAGATGCCGATGGGGCATTGCGGGTTCATTCCCATTTCGAGTTGTTCCCAGCTCTCTCCGCCGTCGGTGGAGCGCCACACGCCCGGTCTCGTACCGACGTAGACGCGGTTCGAGTCGGTCGGGTCGACCGTCAGCGTCCAGATCTCGCCCTCGGTGATCGGCGACGTGAGCGGAACCCAGTGAAAGCCCCCGTCTTCGCTGCGGAAGAGCCCGCTGCGGTCGGATGCCGCGAGGATCCGTTTGGGGTCGCCCGGATCCACGCAGACGGCTCGCACGTTGCCTTCGGGGTTGATGTGCCTCTGAATGTGTCGCCACTTCGAACCACTGTCGTAGCTGAACCACATCCCCGCGCCGACGGTCCCGATGCCGATCGTGAACTGCTCGCTCATGTCGCTCCCCTCGCTGTCCCTCTTTCACCAAAAGACTACAGCGCCCTCGAGCGTGTACGGCGTCACCAAGGTGCTCGGGGAGAACCTCGTCGTGGTGGCGAGCGGCCCGGTGGAGCAGACCAATTGCGTCCAGGCGAACAAGGTGGTGGCCGTGACCCCGTGTCTCAACGTACGGCGCCTGTTGCGACCGCACTCTGGAGCGCGGGACTTTACGCGGAAACGGCTTCGCTCGAAGCTCGTCGGGCGCGAGACTCTGGGAGTCACGCTAAGTCAACGGCTAGGTCCCACACCCTCCGGAACCGACTAGGGCAAGACCCAAGAGTGCGGCCAACATCGAAACTCCTGCTCCTATTCTCAAGAACACGTACCCTATGGGTTCGCTTTCGTCGGCGGCATCCGGTCTAGGGGGCAGAAATATTGACGCTGCTAGAGCACAAGCCAAGGACTCTTTTGACGGACCGATTCATCAGGGTCTTGGGATTACGATCGATCTTCGGACCGGAAACCACGAGAAGGTCTCTGGACAGCGAGATAGAGCGGAGCTCCGGGTGCTCTGTCCGGGCAGGTCCCGGGCTGCGGACCTGCGAAGGCGACCTTGCGGGTCACAACTCCAGCAGTCGTATCATTCACGCGCTCAAGACTCGCACAACCGACCGGTCGACGGCCACGCGACGCTCTCAGCCACGGGCCGTTGAGCGGTGCCGCCCTCAGGCGATTCCGTAGACCGATTTGGCCGTGCCTGCGAACAAACGTGCCCTTTCGGCCGGGCCGGCGTCAGCGACGATCCGCTTGAAGGTGTTCCAGAGCACCCCGTAGTTGCACGTCTCGCGATCGACCGGAAAGTTGCTTTCGAACATGCATCGTTCGACACCGAACGTCTCGATTATCCAACGGATGTGGTCGCGCCAGTAGGCGGCCAGAGCCTCAGATCCCGGCGGTGAATCCTGGCGCTGCCAGTCGCCTCCCATCACGATCATCCCGATACCGCCCAGCTTCACGTTGACGTTCCGACATTTCGCCAACTCGCCCAAGGAGGCCCGGCAGGCGGCTCGCACCTCTTCGCGGCGGTCACGATACGAGCGCACCCCGAGCGGTCCACCGATGTGGTCCAAAACCATCGTGGTCTCAGGAAAGGCTCGGGCCAGCGCCGTCAGCTCAGGGATCTGCGGGTGATAGAGCCAGGCGTCATAGGTCAGGTTGCGCTTGGCCAACTCGGCGAAACCTTTGCGCCACACCGTGTCACCCATCAGGCCGGACGCGGGATCGGTGCGGTGATTGGGTATGTCGGGATCGCCGTCCCAGGCGGTGGCGTGGCGGATCCCGGCGAATCGCCCGCGGCCGGCCTCGGCCAGCGCGTCGAGGGCACGACCGGTGGCCACGCCGCCCAGGCGGAGATCGGCATGGCCGACGATCTTCGCGATGACCGCACCGCCGCGCCTTGCGCTCTCGGCCGCAAGCCCGGCCACACGGGCTGTCTCCGCCACGGGGACCAGTTCCGGCGCCGCGCTCCGGTCCCACGCCCATCCGCACTCGATGAAGACGGTAGCGGTGACGTTGTGACCGGAGCGCGTGTCCGCCAGCAGATCATCGAGCAGATACGGCGGAGACATGTGGTCCCACAGGTGGTGGTGCGGGTCGACGATCTCGAAGCCCGGGTCGAGCGGAGCCTCGGTGGTGCGGGCCAGCCAGGCGAAGTGCTCGATAGCGTCTCGGTGTGTCATGTCCGCCACCTTAGGGACTGACTCTTCTCACCGAGTTAAGGTCTTTGGGGTCGGCGCGTTCGAACTGGTTACCGTGAACGTGACGGCGGCCTGTCCGGAGGAACGCGTTGTCAGCCTTGGTTGACAGCGATAGCGAGCGACAGGCGCTCACATTCGATGCCGGCTCGTTGGTACAGGCGGCGCACGATCGATTCCGACGCGGCCGCGAACAAGCACACGAGGTAGTCGTCCGCGGGCACGATCGTGGCGCTCACCAACTCGACAGTTTCGCCCTCGAGCCCCATCGCGTCAGCGGCGGCGCGCACCCGCCGTGCGATCTGTTCGAGGGCGGAGGCGGGTACACCGGATCGGTAGTGCTCGACTTGAAAAAGCGGGGGAGTGGGGTTCATCGAATTCTTGACAACGAAGGTAGGCGACTGTGGATCGATCAGAAGAAAGTCACCCGGAACTGGGAATAGCGGCGTACGCCACGCCGACGGCGCCGAGTGCCGCAACTCCGGCGATGGCGACCGTCTTTCTCCATCGCCGCGTCCTCGAGCGCGCCGCAACGGTTTTCAGATTGTTCCATGTTGACCTTCCTCTAGGCGCACCGGCCCAGCGTTGGGACCTCGGAGTGACCTCACTACGACAGTACGAAACGGTGGTCTAGCGGGCATCGGTTGAATGCACATGTATCGGCCCCTCCGACGCTGCATTGCGAACCCGAACCGGATTGAACAACGTACACAGAGTGCCGGATAGGACCCGACCAGCCGGCCAGCATCAGCGGAAAACTACGGAGACTTCCGGTTCGGCGGCTTCCGGAGGGCCGTCAGCGCGGCGCCGAGCTGAGCGCGAGAGCCGATCCCCAGCTTGCCGTAGGCGCGCGCGAGGTTCGCGTCGACGGTGCGGGCGCTCACGAACATCTGCGCGGCAATCTCCCGGTTCGAGCGTCCCTGTGACGCCAGCTCGGCCATCAACCGCTCGTTCTCGGTGAGATCGACCGGTGCACGACGCACACCGATGCGGGCGTTCTCACGACGGGCCTGTTCAGCCCAATGCGGCGCGTCGAGTCGCTCGAACAAATCGGTGGCTCGTCGGAGCGACTCGCGCGCCGCGCGCCGCTCCCCGGCTCGACGCTGAATCCGACCGGCCACCAGCAACGTCCGGGCCAGTTCGAACGGCATTGGTACTTGCTCGTGTTCAACGAGGGCTTGGCTGGCGGCTTCGAGCGCGCCGTCAAGGTCACCCTGTCTGGCTAGTAAGAGTGCACTGGTACGCCACGATACGGCGCTCGCCCAGGCGTGACCTGACGCCAACCCACGTTCGCGGAGCCCGTCGATCAAGCGGCCCGCCCGTCCGAGGTCACCGGTCGCAATACATGCCTCGATGGCGTTGGGCAGCACGAGGGCGAGGGGCCAGTCATAGGTGCCCGACTGCTCGAGTTTCGCAGCCACTTGGTCTACGGCGGCGGCTGCCGCGCTCCAGTCCTCTTGGGAGAGAGCGAGTTCGGCATTGGCCAAAGCGGCGTAAACGATCCCCGGAAACCAGTCGGCTCGAGTGGCAAACGTTCGAGCCTCATCCGCGTCGAGGCGCGACGCCGCAGCGTCACCCCGAATGGCCCGCGCAACCGCCCGCGTGGCGAGCGCGAACGCATACATGACGCCCTGATTGATCGTGGCCAGCGACGCCAGAGCGTCGTCAGCCTCTTCCTCCGCTCGTACGAAGTCGTTGGCGAGCCACGACGTGGCCGCCAGTTCGGCAAGGATGCCCGGGAGACTCGCCTCCTCGCCCGTCGCAACGGTTCGTTCACGTAGCGAGACGAGCAGTTGGCGGCTGCGATCGACCTGTCCGTCGAACGCGTAAAGCTGGGCTGCCAGCAACGACGGTGGTTGTTGAAACCGGGTCTCCTCATCGGCCTTTTCGAGGATCAGCGCCCGTTCGACGGCCGCCTCATCAAAGCCATGGCCGAGCATGAACCGCGACATCTCGAAGCAGGCCAAGGCTTGCGCGAGGACACCGTTCGCGCCGGCCTGGTCGGCGTAGGCGATGGCGTGTTGGAAGTGATCGGAGGCGGGTTGGAAATCACTGGCCGCGATCGAGCCCAACCCGAGGCCGAGTTCGATGTCTGCGATCAGGGCCGGCTCATCGGCCAGCGGCCGGGCTTCGTTGAGCAGCGCGACGCCCAGATCGAGACGATCGAGAACGTACGTCTCGGCCAGCACACAGAGCGCGCCCGCTCGCACGGCCCGCGAGAGTTTCATGTCGAGGAGTTGATGGGCCAATACGGTCGTACGCGCCGGATCGCCGGCCACGAAATGCAACCGCGCCGCGCGCAGCAGGCGCGAGACGCGCGCATCGCCCTGATCCGGAGGCGTTCGCTTGGCCGACTGTTCGGCCAATTCGGCGGCGACCTCGGGCGCGCCCCGTCGTCGAGCCAGATCGGCGGCGCGATCGAGCTCGTCGGCGATGGCCGCATCGGGTTCGTCGGTGGCGAGCGCGAGATGGCGGGCCTTTGTCTCCGGATCGGGTGACGTTTGCGCAAGCTCGCGGTGCAGCTGGCGTCGATCCGGTCCGGTGGCCATGGCCATGACGGCCGATTCGAAGAGCGGATGGGTGAACTCGACACGACCGTCGGCTCGTACCACGATGAGATCGGCGGCGATGGCCGGCGCCAGACTGTTGAGATCAAGCGTCTCCGACGAGGGTTCGTGATGCGCGGCGGCTCGAAGCAGTTCGAGGCGGGCCGGAGGCGGCAACGACCCGACACGAAAGGCAACGATGTCGCGGATGTCATCCGGAAACGGGAACTCGCCGGCCGACCGCACATCTTGATCCTCGGCCAGGGCGCGGGCCACCTCGATGGCGTAGAACGGATTGCTGCGCGACGCCTTCTCGATTCGCAGCAGTAGCGGGCGTGTCAGACTTGACCCGAGATGACCCTTCACGACTAGTCGTAGCGCCGAAAATCGCAGCGGACCCACTCGCACGCGACGGATTCGGTCGATCGACACAGCCGTTTTGATGTCTTCCCAGCTGCCCTCCGACCCAGGAGGTTCTTGCGAGCCCGAACGAACGGTGGCGATCACCGCTACCCGCTTGGTCTAGCGATGAGGTAGACATGTTGACGATGCAAACATCCAAGCCTTATTATACTAAATTTCCTGGGCCAGGAGATTGCACAATGCATTCA
>JANYDT010000229.1 GCA_025359845.1 Acidimicrobiia bacterium | reverse complement strand
CGGGGGCGGCCGCCCTCGCGAATCACATCCCGAGTGAGACCAGCGAGACCCCAGCAACCACGATAGAAGTTGTGAACACACGCCTTTTCTATTTCGTCTTTCCGAATGAAGTTGATCAACGCCTGGTACGTTGCTTCCAAGGTGACGCTTGAGACAGTGGCGCCTCGTTACGGAGCATACCGATCGTAGGGGCACGGTTGGTGCGTCGCACGGGGACCACCTCTGAGCAGCGAACATCGCATCACCCTCACTGGCCCATCGCGTCGAGCGCTGATTCCGTTTCGGAATCTATCGGGACGCTCCGCTCGGTGCAGAAACGGCGCAGACAAGCACACAGACGGGCCATCTCGAGTCGACGGGCTTCTATGTAGCGCCGTTCGGCATGGCGGTCGGCGGTGGATGGCCCCCACCTTCGCCCCGCACGGTCTCGGGTCGTGATGAGCTGACGGCCGGCCCAGCCGGCCAACTCCGCCGGGTCAGCCGGCACGTGGTGTTCGCCGGTGGCGTCGGCAATGACGATGGAGCGCAGCGAGAGCAGGGATGGATTGAAGATGACGGTACCGACGCCGTGAGGACGGGGATCGCCGAATCCGTCGTAGTGATAGCGCTTGAGGAACCGACGAGTGTCTCGGGTGAGGTCGGCGGCCCACAAGCCGAGCTTGCCGCCATATTCGTTCCTGGTCCACAAGTAGTTCAGCAGGTGAATCAGCTCTCGATGCTCGAGTCTTTTGTTGGCAGGAATGGCGCGGGCGAAGTTGGCTTCTAGGATATCGACGCCGAACTCCCGCCGCAGCGACCCTATGACGCGGTCATCGAAAGTGCCGTCGAGGCGCAATACCCGTACGCCGGGCGCCAAGTCGACCAACAACACAACATGATGCTGGGTGGCGAACTGAACGGCCATCCATACCCCTGTTCCGAGGTAGATGCCAGGCCCAATCGCGCCGTCGCCGTAGTTTCGAAAGTCGACATCGATCAGCCGAAAGCCGTCGGTGGCGATGCTGACGGCGGCCAGTGGAGACGTGCCATGGAAATACATCGCGATCGCTACTTGAGGGTGACGGCCCCGCCGAGCACGGGGGTCGAGGTATACTGACCGTTCACTGGTCCGGCTCCATACGTCGCCCGCAGCGCCGGTCCGCGGGCACTTTGATGACAAGTCGTGGCGGTGTTGGTGTTGAACTGGTCGCCGCCGGTGCCTCCCGCCGTGTTGGTGTTGAATTCATCGGCCGAGGCGCCTGACGAGTAGGCGAACGTGGCGACCAGTATCAGGACGGTGACCGACCATCCGAGCAACTGACGACGGGAGAATCGGGGCTTGAAGTTCGCAGTCATAGGGCCCACTATCGGGCAATATTGTCGACCCGTCTAGCCCAGAAGTACCCCAATTCGGCCAAACCAAGGAACCGCGAGCGAACCGACGGCCTATGGTCCCCCGATCGGTGGACCGTGAAGATCCGCCGATCGGGCGATGACAAGTCGGGCCCGCTCGTGCATCGTGTGTTCATGCTAGTGACGCCTTTGCTCGCCGCCCCCCTGCGGGAATCATCTGGACGACGGCGATGGATCGGACGCACAGTCGCCGCCATGGGGGTGACGGCGGTGTTGGCGTTCGACCGCTCGCCGGCGGTGGGCCTGGCTGCACTGTTTCTGATCATCGTGCCCTTCGAGAAGCTCTTCCCTCGTCATCGCCAAAAGGTCCGCCGCGCCCATCTCGGCACCGACATGGCCTATGCCCTCGTGTCGGGCCCGCTCGCGACCATCGGCGTGGTGGTCGGCGTGTTCTTGAGCCTGGTTTCATTGTGGTGGATTCCGGGCCTGATGCTGCGCCCCTTGGTCGGCGCGATGCCAACGGTACCTCGGGGGTTGCTGGGCATAGCGCTCTTCGACTTGGCCATCTACTGGGCGCATCGCTTCGGGCATGAGGTTCCGTTTTTGTGGCGGTTCCATCGGATCCACCATTCGACGGAGCACCTCGATTGGGTGAGTGGATTCCGCAACCACCCTCTCGACGGGGTTTTGGTAGCCCCGGCGTTCGTCCTGTTGCTCGCCGCCGGCTTCAGCGCCAAGTTCAGCGGCGCGCTCCTCGTCATCCAGTTCGCCACGGGCTTGTTCCTCCACGCCAATGTGCGCTGGCGGTGGCGATGGCTGCAGAAGATCGTTATCACCCCCGAGTTCCACCATTGGCACCACGCAAACATGGCGTGTTCCCGCAATACGAACTACTCGACGTTGCTCCCACTGTGGGACCTGGTGTTCCACACCTACTCCATTTCGGCCGATGATCGGCCCACCGTGTATGGGGTCGACGGCGGAGTTCCGGCCGGGATCCTGGCTCAGCTGTGGGAGCCGATGCGAGACTTGCGCAACCCGTGGCCGATGCTGCGCCATCCTCGATCGGGCCTGAGGGAGCTTCGGGCCATGGCGGCCCGTGGGGTTCGCCAGATGGTGGCATCGGCCCGCCATCGCCCGGTCACGGGGTGACAGGGTGACGGGGTCACGAGGTAACGGGGTCCTGGGGTGACGGGGTCCTGGGGGTGGCGGGTCACGGGGTGACGGGGCCTACGGTGACGGAGTGACCGCGCCGTACGAACAACGTCGTTTCGTACACTTCGGTGCGACGGAACGGGCACTTACGTGGGTGCGAACCGGACGGGCCACGCCGGTGATCGACACGGTCTTGATCGTCGCGGTGTTCGGTGTCGGATTGGCCGGCCACGTTGCCGCCCGGACCCACGCCCATGTGGAGGCCGCGCCCCTGAGCGTCGCCATGGTCGTGCTCGCCGCCGCCGCGGCGGCGTTGTTGTGGTGGCGCCGCACGCACCCGTTCCTCGTACTGGGTGCGCTTTTGGTCTTCGTTCTGGTGGGGCAGGCGATCCAGAAGCCCGGGTTGTTCAGCGCGCAACTCGGGCTGGAGATCGTCCTGCTCTGCTTCGCCATCGGGGCTTGGTCGCCGCGGACCCGTCTTGCCCTGGTCTTGGCGTCGGCGCTGTTGACGTTGACGATCGTCGGCTCGATAAGCGACGGCAACAGCCTGTTCGCGGCGACTGCGTTCGGGCTCGTGTTGCTCGTCTTGCCGCTCGTGGCCGGGTACGCCGCCCGGGCCCGTCGGCGCTACTTGGAAGAGGTCGAACGGCGGCTGGTCGAGGCTGAACGCGATCGCGATGAGCGCTCGCGTCGGGCTATCGATGAGGAGCGGTCGCGTATCGCGCGAGAGTTGCACGATGTGGTCGCCCATCATGTGAGCCTCATCGGCGTTCAGGCCGGAGCGGCCCGAAGCGCGCTCGGCCATTCTCCGGAGGCGATCAGAGATGCCCTAGTGGCGATCGAGTCGTCGAGCCGCGACGCCGTGCTCGAAATGCGACAGCTGCTTGATGTGCTGCGGCCCGGCGACCTGACCGTCGACCGGGCACCGACTCCGGGGCTAGAGGCCGTGAACATGCTTGTTGAGCGTTGGCGTGAGGCCGGATACGACGTGTCGTGCCACGTCCGGGGGTCGATCGAGGGCCTTCCGGCCGTGTTGTCGCTGTCGTGTTATCGCCTCATCGAAGAGTCTCTTACCAACGTGGCCCGGCATTCCGGAGCGCGCGCCGCCCGCATCGACGTCGGCATCGAGTCCGCTGTCGTGACGGTCACCGTGAGCGACCCGGGCCCGTCGCACCCGGCCTCTGATGGTTGCGGCTCGGGCCGTGGATTGCTCGGGATGGCCGAGCGGGTGGCGCTGTTCGGGGGAGTCCTGACCACCGGACCGACCGCCGCCGGTGGATTCTCGGTCCGAGCCCGGCTCCCTTTGCGGGCGGCGTCGTGAGGGTGGTGTTGGCCGACGACCAACCGCTCATGCGGGCGGCGTTTCGGATCATTCTCGAGGCGGGCGGGATCACCGTCGTGGGCGAAGCAAGTGACGGCGACCACGCGGTTGCGCTGGCTCGGAGCGAACGGCCCGACGTGGTGTTGATGGACGTGCGCATGCCCGGCCGCGACGGTATCGACGCGACTGTCGAGATTGTCGCCGAGCTTCCCGAGGTGCGTGTTCTGGTGCTCACGACGTTCGATGACGACGACGTGCTGTACGGAGCGTTGGCCGCCGGTGCGGCTGGGTTCCTGCTCAAGAATTCGACCCCCGAAGAGGTTGTTCGAGCGGTGCATAGTGTCGCCGCTGGTAATGGGGTGCTCGACCCGGCCGTGACCGGGAGAGTCTTCGCCCGGTTCTCGCGGCGGTCGATTTCGGCGCCTCGATCGGAGATCATCGATCGGCTCACGGAACGTGAGAAAGACGTGCTGGCGCTCATGACCCGAGGGCTCACGAACGCCGAGATAGCCCGGCGACTCGGGGTGGGAGAGGCGACCGCGAAGACCCACGTGTCGCGGGTGTTGACCAAGCTCGGTGTACGCGACCGCGTTCAGGCCGTGATTTTTGCGTACGAGACCGGATTCGCCCCTGACCGCCGAGAGTTCGTCTAGTCGAGTCCGGCCCGTCCAGCGGCGGTGAGGCCCTTAATGTCAAACGAAGCGGTCGAGCGCCTGGGCCAGGTCGGCCACGAGGTCAGCCGATGACTCGATGCCCACCGACAAGCGCACGAGCGCCGCTGGTACTTGGAGGGGCGAACCGGCGGCGGATGCGTGCGTCATGCGGCCCGGGTGTTCGATAAGGCTCTCAACGGCCCCCAATGACTCGGCCAGGGTGAAGAGCTCGGTGCGGGTGACCACGTCGAGGGCGGCCGCTTCGCCGGCGCGCATGGTGAAGCTGACCATCCCTCCGAAGTCGCGCATTTGACGGGCCGCGGCGCGGTGCCCCGGATGATCGGGGAGCTGCGGGTAGAAGACCCTGTCGACGGCGCGGTGGCCGACCAGGAGATCGACGATGGCCCTCGCGTTGGCGCAGTGCCGGTCCATGCGCAGCGCCAGCGTTTTGACGCCGCGCAGCAGCAGGTAGCAGTCGAACGGGGCGGGAACCGCGCCGGCGGCGTTCTGCGTAAAGCGGAGCCGTTGCGCCAATTCGAGGTCGTCGAGGGCGACGAATCCGCCGACGACGTCGCTGTGCCCGCCGAGATACTTGGTGGCCGAGTGCACCACGATGTCGGCACCGAAGCGCAACGGTTGCTGAAGGTATGGCGTGGCGAACGTGTTGTCGACCACCACCAGTGCCCCATGAAGGTGGGCGAGTTCAGCGATCCGCTCGATGTCGACACAGGTGAGCAAAGGGTTCGTGGGCGTCTCCAACCACACCATGCGGGTGTCGGGTGGCCAATTGACGGCCAGCGCGTCGACGTCGGTGAGATCGACTGCGCTCCATGGAAACCCGAGCGGCGACCACACCTTGGAGATCAGCCGGAAGGTGCCGCCGTAGGCATCGTTGCCGAGCAGCACCCGGTCGCCCTGGTGCAGCACCCGGATGATGTTGTCCTCGGCGGCCAACCCCGACGCGAAGGCCAGGCCGTGGGCGGCTTGCTCGAGAGACGCCAGACAGGTCTCAAGGGCCGCCCGTGTGGGGTTGGCGCTGCGCGAGTACTCGTACCCCTTGTGCACGCCCACCCCTTCCTGGGCGAAGGTGGTGCTGAGGGTGATCGGTGGCACCACGGCTCCGCTGGCCGGATCAGGCGCTTGGCCGGTGTGTATCGCCCTGGTCTCGAACCCCCAACCGGTCTGCTGCTCTTGTTCACCCATGAGTGGACTCCCCTTCCAGATACGACAACACGTCGGTACGAGTGATCACCGCCAGAGGGCGTCCGCCGGCCAGCACCATCAATGCCGGCGCACCGACCAGCATCTGCACCGCGAGGTCGACCTCCTGGCCGATGCCGATGGTGGGCAGCGGCGGTCCCATGACTTGCGAAACCGGGAGTTCAGTCACCGATGGGTTGCGGAAGACAGCGTTCATCAGCTCGAGTTCGTCGACCGCTCCAGACACTTCGGCATTGGCGAACGGCGGAGTGTTCTTGCACACCGGCAACTGGCTCACACCATGGCCCCGCATCAGATCTATAGCCTCGCGCACGGTGTTCGACGGGTTGACGTACAGGAGGTCTGCGCCATTCGCCCGACGGCGCGCCAGCAGCGTGGCCACGCACTCGTCGCACTCTCGGAGAAACCCGAAGTTGGCCATCCAGTGGTCGTCGAAGACGCGGGAGAGATAACCGCGGCCCGAATCCGGATTGAGGACCACCACGATGTCGGTGGGCTCGGCCGTGCTGGCTACCTCGATAGCCGCGGCCACGGCGAGACCGCCACTCCCGCCGATCAAGATGCCTTCCTCGCGGCTCACCCGACGGGCCGCCAGAAAGCTGTCTTCGTCGCTGACGGCGATTATTCGATCGTAGAGATCGGGCTGCCATGCGGCCGGAAAGAAATCTTCTCCCACACCCTCGACGAGGTAGGGACGTCCGGATCCGCCGCTGAACACCGACGCCTCGGGATCGGCCACGATGATCTGGATGTCGGGGTTCTGCTCCTTCAGATAGCGGGCCACTCCGGTGATCGTGCCGCACGTGCCGGCGCCGGCCACGAAGTGCGTGATGCGTCCCGCAGTCTGCTGCCACAGCTCCGGCCCTGTGGTGCGGTAGTGGGCCAGCGGGTTGTTCGGGTTGGCGTACTGGTTCGGCCGAAAGGCCCGGCGTTCCAAGGTCAGACGCTCGGCGACGCAGTAATAGCTGGAGGGGTCTTCGGGCGCGACGGCCACGGGGCACACCACGACCTCGGCGCCGTACGCTTTGAGCAGCGCCACCTTTTCGGGAGCCACCTTGTCGGTCATCACGAACACGCAGGTGTAGCCCCGCTGCGCGGCCACGATGGCCAGGCCCACGCCCGTGTTGCCACTCGTCGGTTCCACAATGGTGCCGCCCGGTCGCAGGAGGCCGTCGCGTTCGGCCGCTATGATCATCTCCAGCGCCGGACGATCCTTGGCCGAACCCCCCGGATTCGTGGTCTCCATTTTCATCGCCAGCACGCACGGTATGGCGTGGATCTCGCTCATACGTTTCAGTCGGACCAGCGGAGTGTGCCCGAAGAGTTCGATGACCGATCCAGCGATTGCCGTGCCCCACAAACGTTCGTCACCGACCCGGTCATCCGCGTGTGCGCCACGACTCATGGACCGACCGTAGCCGGATGGACGGCGGGCACTCGAAACGGGAACGCCTATGGACCGGCTTCGCAAGGAGATCGCGTCCCAGCCGTCGGCGCGGAAGTGGTTCGGTTTCTGCGTCGGCGAAGGCGGGCAGATCAACGCGATGTCGTGGTACTCAGCAGTTTGCGCCCCCGCATCGCTTCGGCACGTGCTCGCGTGCTGTTACACGACGACGCCGACCCGACCGCAGCGCCTCGTTCTCGATGCGTGCCTCGACCTCGTGTCGATCAGCGACGGCTCCCTGTGGGTGTGTGGTCCGGAGCGCCGCGGCTGGGACTTCGAGCTCCCCGATGGCATGGAGTCGGTCGGTGTGCGCTTCCGACCCGGTGCGGCCGCAGCCGTCCTCGGGATCTCGGTGTCGCAGTTAGCCGACAGACGATGGCGGGTCACCAAGGTGCTCGGCTACGAGGCCGAGCAGCGGCTGCGCGTCGCGTTGCGCCGGACGAATCGAGACCACGTCGACCACCGAGTGGCTGATGGCGTACGAGCCGGACAAGTCAGCGAGATTCGTCGGGCTCGAACGGATCCGGGGGACGATCGACGGTCGCCACGGCAGCCTCCTTCTTCAGCACGTCGGAACCTTCGAAGGCGGCGTAGCGAAAGCTGAGCTGGTTGTCATCTCGGGCACGGGTGACCTGAAAGGTACGTCCGGCAGCGGTCGGTTCAAGGCCGACCCCAAAGGCGCTGTGACACTCAATCTGTCCTTCGTCGAAGAACGGTGACGGCCTGGGATGTTGCGGCACTGCGATCTTCTGCGCTTGGTTTCCGGTTGACCTCGATCGCTTTAGGCACTCAGTTTGATCAAAATCAGTCTGGGTACTGGCAGAGAATGCCTCTCCTCCGCTTATTTGCTCCAGTCCCCATGTTGCACCTTTATGGGTGCGACCCGGCCACGGACGTGAAGGGGGTAGCTGGATGAACGGCCGACAACTCATTGCGAAGCTCGAACGAGCCAACGCTGCCGATGGAAAGCTGGAGACCGTCCAGCAAGTCGTTGCGACGATCCTTGACCGTCCATTGCCCATGGACCTGCTGAGTGGCCGGGTGGTCGGGCATCCACTGCATCCGGCGTCTGTGCAGGTGCCGCTCGGTTGCTGGGTCGCGGCGTGCGCACTCGACACGTTCGGTTCGCCCACTGCAAAACCGGCTGCGCGTCTGTTGATCGGTCTTGGGGTGGCGAGCGCGGTGCCTTCGGTCCTCACCGGCTTGGCCGAGTGGGTGCATACGCGAGAAGCGGAACGCCGGGTGGGGGCAGTTCACGCGATCGTCAATGGAATCGGAACGGCGTGCTTCACCGCGTCGTGGGTGCGGAGGCGAAGTACATCCAGGGGCGGGCGGGCCGAGGCGCTGCTGGGGCTCGCCGTTGTGGGCATCGGCGGCTGGCTCGGAGGCTACCTTGCCTACGCCCGAGGGGTCGGGGTGAGCACTACCGCATTCCTGCCCGTACCTCGCGACTGGGTGGCCGTTGCCCATCGAGCTGATGTCACTGCGGGCTCGTGCCACGGGGCCGAGGTGAATGGCGTCGCGGTTGCATTGGCGGAGCTGCCCTGGGATCCCTCCATCATCGTTGCCATGGAGTCGCGCTGCACCCATCGTGGCGGACCGTTGCATGAGGGTCCGATCGAGGGGGATTGCGTGCGATGCCCGTGGCACGGCAGCCTCTTCGATCTTGCTACCGGCGCGGCGCGTCGCGGCCCGGCCTCCGTCGGGCAGCTCGTTTACGAGACTCGAGTGGTCGACGGGGAGATCGAGATCATGGGCGACGATCCGGGCGGGCTCCGTGCCGCAGCAATTTGACCCGAATCTCGTCGGCTCGACCTCAGAACACCGCCACGGTGACCATCAGACTGCCGACACCACAAGGCAGGCATCGTCGGCGGTGTCACTCAACCCCAGGTCGATCAACGTGTCAGCGAGATCTTCTACCGAGGTGGAGGCCAAGAACGCTTCGTGCGCGGCCCCTCGCAGCTCCGCCAGTGCATGGTCGGCATCTTGGCGTTTTCGCTCGAACAACCCGTCGGTATAGGCGAACACCACATCACCGTCGAGTAGCAACAGTGATTGATTGGTGACGCTCGACAGTCCGGCACCGATCGGCGCCCCGGGCCGAAGTGGAGCGAAGAATGAGCCCGAGCGTCGCAAGATCAGAGGCGGTGGATGCCCGGCGGAGGCATAATGCAGCGCACGATCGGTCGGCTGGTAACGCATGTCGAGAACGGTGGCAATTTCGAAATCGTCATCCACCGGAAAGGCATGGCCGGCCAGATCAAGGGCCGCTGCAGGATCGTGA
Organism: Acidimicrobiia bacterium; assembly: GCA_025359845.1. Taxonomy (GTDB): domain Bacteria; phylum Actinomycetota; class Acidimicrobiia; order Acidimicrobiales; family JANYDT01; genus JANYDT01. Next base: position 26,455 of record JANYDT010000229.1, on the reverse strand, counting down.
CCCTCAAAAGCATAGGCCCGCATGATTGCCTTGAGCCGGGCCATCCCCGCCACGGCACGTAGGCCGTGACCGGCAACGTCGCCGATCGTCACACCCAGGCCGCCGGTGGTCGGGAGCCACTCGAACCAGTCACCACCAACGTCGGCCGATCGGTAGCGACCGCTTATCTGCATTCCCTCCGGGATGGCGTGGCTCGCCGGCGCCACGATCCGCTGGATCACGCTTGTCAACTCCACCACCGACGACGACGTTGTGGCCACCACGGCCAGCAATTCGATTTCCATCATCGCGAAACTGACCAGGTCTTCGAGCGCACCCGCCAGATGCGTTCCCCACGCAGTTGGCTTCACGTCAAAAACGCACAGCACGCCCACGAGGGTGCCGTCGCTGTGGCGCATGGGAACACCCAGGTACGACCCGACTGCCCCAGAGGCCACCGGAGGGAGGTCACGTACCCAAGGATGAGCCTGCGCGTCGTGGACGACGAGGCTGTCACCGGATGCGAACGTGACGCCGCAGAGGCTGTTGTCGATGTCCGTCCCCCCGGAAGAGACGACTTCATCGACACCGTAAGAAGCGGGTACATGCTGGGCATCGCCGATCAGCGATATCTGTGCGGATGCACTTCCGGCCAATGCGGCCGCGAGTCTCACCACCCGCTGCAACGTCGGGGACTGCCTCAGCGCGGCCTGGTTCAGTTGATTGACGAATGCAACGCGCGCAGGATCGTCAAACCACGACCGATGCAGCGCGGCCTCGATCGAAGTTCGGTCGCTGGAGAGGCTTGGCGGACTGTTTCTTACGACCATTGCGGCTCAACCAGGCCCCTCGGCAGACAACACTCCACGTGGATTTGTCTTAGACCGTTTTCACCAAAGCTACTTACTACTCCGGCGGTGGTAGGGCCAGCCAGGTTCCGCACGTGGTTGCAGACTCGTCCTCGTCCCATCGCCCTCCATTGTACGTCGCGAAGGCGAACGTAGGTCTCGCCGCAGGCTGGAATGACTTCAGACCTTCAAGAATCCGAGGAGCGCGGCGTTGAACTCTTCGCCATGGCTGACGTTGCAGCCGTGGGGGGCGCCGGCCAAAACAACCAGCTGACTGTGGGCGATCGCCGCATGAGTGCGGGCGCCAGACCCCTCGAACGGCACCACAGCGTCGCCGTCGCCGTGAATGACGAGTGTCGGTATGGTGATCTGCGGGAGGTCGTCGCGGAAATCCTCTGTTCCGAATGATGCCATGCATTTCGGCGCAGCCTTCTGGTCGGACTGGTGGCAGAGTTCGATTGCTTCCTGTCGCTGCGCCTCGGTGACCTTCAACTCGCCCTTAACCGAGAAGAACTGTGTTGTGAAATGATCAAAAAAACCATCTCGGTCGTTGGTCAAGTCAGCGGTCATCTTTTCGGCTTGCTCTTCCGTGAGCGGGCCGTCTCGGTTGTCATCACCTTCCATCATGTACGGCGTTACGGCAGACGCGAACACAACGCTACGGAGTCGGTCCAGGCCGTATTTGGAGACGTATCTCGCCACTTCGCCGCCGCCCATTGAGAACCCCACGAGGGTGACATCGTGTAAGTCGAGTTCTGACATCAGGCCCTCGAGGTCTTCAGTGAGTGTGTCGTAGTCGTAATCGCCGCCCGGTTTGTCACTTGCCCGAACCCCCGACGGTCATAGGCCACTACTCGGTAGGCGGCCGCTGTCAACACCGGAACCTGTGATTTCCAGCTGTCCTTGGACAATGGCCAGCCGTGAATCAACACGACAGGACGTCCGACTCCACCGGAGTCCTCAACGTGTACACCGACTGTGCTCAGGAATCGGGTGTTGACTGAAATATCAGACATGGACTTACCTTTCGACTCGGCGCAGCCGCGTGCTGCTACCGGCTTGTCATACCCTTCCGGTGGCGCACCCTAAACAATGCGTGCGGTGCGATGGCGCGCACCCTACCGCAACTGGCTCCGGCTCTTCGATGTCGAGAATCCCGGTCGTCGACGCGGGTGTCAGCGCCGCAGCAGTTCGATCTGCGCAGCGATGCTTTTCAGGTTGTGTTGTGCGCAGATGGCCGAGGCTTCCGTGAGCCAGCCATCGGCGTCGGAGTCGAGCGTGCCTAGCCGCCGCAATCGGCACAGGGCCAGGGCGACGAGGGTCGTCGCCCGGTGGTACTCCCACCCGAATGCCGTTGCGACGCTCAACGCTTCGAGCAGGTGGGCGTCGGCCACGTCGTGACGACCGAGCAGTGATGCCAGCTTGCCCAGGTACGCGCCGATGTAGCCCTGGCTGGTCGCGCCGTTATAAGACACCTCGCAGCCGTACGGTTCGAGGATCGAATAGAGCTGGGCGGCGGCCCGCACGTCGCCGAGCTCGATGGCCAGGATGGCATAGCCGATGACCGACGTCTTCCAGAGGAAGTCATCGGGCAGCGCCGAGAACCCGTCGACCGACCCTTCGTCGAGAATCTGCTGCGCTTCGTCTCCTCGGCCGACGACGACGCAGATAATGGCGTAGGCCAGACGGAAGCCCAGCAATTTGGGCCGGTCCTTCATCGCTCGCTCGACGAGCGGGAACAGCTCGGTGTGACGACCGGCGAACGTGTAGATCACGAAGATCTGGCCGGCATAGATTGCGAAGGCTTCGGAATCACCGAGTTCCGTGCTGATGGCGAAGCTGCGTGCGGCATGCGACTCGGCGTCGTCGAAGTTTGCGCACATCGTGGCCTCGAACGTGTTCACGATCGAGGTCATCCAACGGAACCTCGACTCGTCGACCCGGTCCGCCAACGACACGAGCCGCGCCTTCGATCTGTCGGCCGCGACTGGGTCGGCCGACTCGATGGCAACCATGTACGCCGCCATGTGCGAGCGGAACTGGAGGAACGGATCGATCGTTGCATCGGCGACGGCCGTGGCCCGAGCCGCGAGCGACCGACGCATATGCAACGTTGCCGGCGCCCACAGGGCGTAGAGCAACGGAGGCACGATTTCGGCGATCAGCGTCGGGTCACGGCTGCGATCGGCCAGCTCGAGTGCCTGCGCGACCGTGCGTTGACGGAGTTCGGAGTGTGACGTATGGATCAGCTCGCGCGCCAACCTCGCCAGTAAGCGCGTATAGGTACGGTCGTCGGTTGGGTCACAGGCCGCGAGGGCAGCCTCGACGACGCCAAGACGTTCCCTGTCGGCCGATCCGACTAAAACGGACTCCCGGTCGTCGGCCAACGCAGCCCGCACGAGCACGTCCGCGTCCCCGCTTCGCTGCGCCATCGTCGCCGCTTCCATCAACGTCCGGTGCGAGCGCCGGTCACCAGCTCGATGCTGGGCCTCGCCGAGGCGCAGGGTTCGTGCCGTGATCTCCGCTTCAGACCGGCCTACCGACAACGCATGCTGGAGGGCGACCTCGTACCAATGAGCCGCCTCGCTCGGCGCCAGGTGGTCGAACGCGTAATCGCCCGCGGCAGTCGACCACCGGAGCGCCTCGGTCCACCGACCGGCGGACGCCCAATGCTTGGCCAACTCCACCACGGACGACTGAGGCAGTACGTCGGCGCTCTTCTCCAGGACTTGGGCTGCTCGTTCGTGCAACCGCCTCCGCCGGGTCCCACGCACCTCCAAGGACAACGCATGCCAGACCAAGGCATGGGTGAAGCGCAACGTGCGCGCCGCACTGCCCATTTCGACCAGGAGACCGGCCGCGATCGAGGCGTCGAGGATGGAGGCAACGTCCGCATCGCTGATGTCGAGCAGGCCGACGAGAAGATCCTCGCTGAACCCCGCTCCGAGCACCGAGGCCGCGCACAACACGTCCGACGCTTGGACGCCGAGGGCTCGAACTCGGCTCCACACGATATCGCGCAGGCTCGGCGGTATCTCGCTGGCGTCGACGAGATCCTGCGGCCGCACCGAGAACTCAGCGGTCCCGTCGCGGCGTACGATCTTTCCGGCGTCCACGAGGTGACGGATCAGATGAGCCGCGTAGAGCGGGTTGCCGGCCGTCTCATTGCGAAGATGCTCAATCAGATCGAACGACGGCGTTCCCAATGCGCCGGTCGTGACCGACACGGCGAGGTCTGTCAGCTCGCCGTCATCGAACCCGAGCAGGGGGATTCGACGGCTCTTGGAGCGGGCGACGACGGCCAAGGTGGCGCGGAGTTCATCGGATGCATGCTCACCCGAGTCCCGAAGGCTCACCGCGATCAGCACTGGCGCGTCGACGAGGTAGCGCACGCAATGACGCAGTAACAACAGCGCCGTCGGCTCCGCCCAGTGCACGTCATCGAGGATGAGGACGAGGGGTAGCGCGGTGTCCTCGTGAACGAGCAGGGCGACCCGTCGGATGAGGTCGGCAACTGCTTCGAAGAGCTGGTGCCGATCGGTGCCATCATCGGTCGGTAGCGTTGCCTCGGGGGTCAGCCAAGCCGCGTTCCGCTTCTCCAGTTGCGGGGCGAGGCGCCGCAGGACACCGTCGCATCGTTGGCAGTGCGCGTGCAGAAGTGCGATCGGGGCGGCATCGACGAGTTGCCCCACGATGTCGCGGAACGGCTGGAAGGGAACCGCCGCGCCCTCGTCGCACCGGCCGTAGAGAACGGTACCCCCGTCGCGGTGCACCGCCTGCGCGAAGGCACCGAGCAAGGTGGTCTTGCCAATGCCGGCCTCGCCACTGAGCACGATTGTACGCAACGTGCCGGCCCGGGCGTTGACGAGATCGGCGTTGAGTGCAGCCAGTTGGCGAGTGCGCCCAATCATCGTCGACTCGTGGGTCAAGGCTCCGTCAAGCGGCGTGAGCGGGGATCGGTTTCCGCGCAACGTTGGTTCCGCCGGCCGGGCCATCCGGTCTTGAGCGCCGGCGATGTTCGCGTCCCCCACCCACCCGTTCGCAATCCGGCGTTCCATCGCGATGACGAATGCAGAGGGCTCGGTACCGACCTCTTCGGCAAGAAACGATCGGTACTCTTGAAAGGCGCGTAGCGCATCGGCCTGGCGACCTTCGGACGCCAGCGCAGACAAAAGAAGCCCTCGCGGTCGATCCCGCAACGGATACCTGGACACATGCGCGTACAATGCGACCACGGCCTCGGCACCTCGTGGTCCTGCGATCAACAACTCCGACCGTTCCTCGATGGCGATGCACCGGAGTTCTTCGAGCCGTGCGGATTCCGCTACCGCCCACGACTCATGGCGGAACTCATCGAGCGCATCGCCGGCCCACAGCGCCAGTGCGTCGTCCAGCCCGGCCAGCCGGTTCGCCCTCCCGGACCGGTCCTCCAGCAGACGCGTGAACTCCTTGGCGTCGACCCTGCACGTGACCAGGTAGCCGGCAGAGTGGGTTTGGAGATTGTCGGCACCGATCTGCGAGCGAAGGCGAGCCACCGCCGTCCTCAACCCTCCGTTCGTGACCCCGAGGTACTCGCTTAGTAGGTCGGGCCGCAGCGGGCGGCCGACGGATAGGCCCAGGATCGCCAGAAGGCGACGCTGGCTGACGCTCGGGAGGTCGACCGTTGCTCCGTCGGCGAGGACGATCTGAATGGGGCCGAGCAGCCGGACCGACGCCACCGCCCGGCCCTGGTGGCTCAGTGCCATGGGCGCGGCGAAACCCAGCGATGGTCGGGTTGATGGCGTATTAACTGACCCTACCAAAGAGCCGGTGCGACCCGATGCCGTACGGCCCGCCCCAGGTGACGGGCCGGTGACGACCGGTGGAATGGCGAGTAAGCAACCGTGAAGCACAAGTGAACCATGGCTGAAGCGCGGGTGACGCGCCGGTTAGCGGATAGTTCGGCCAACAGTAACCAGAACCGACTTTCGGAGGAAACGACGATGAGCTTTGATCCGAGCTGGACCCAATCGGCCCCGGGACCGTGGATGCAGGACCGCGCCCACAACCCCGAGCCGAACACGCTGATCGCCCAGGCGCTCTACCCCGCGGGGTTCAACCGGGGGTTCGAGGAGACGTGCAGTCGCTACGGCACGCTCATCGATCGGCTGGCCATGTCGACGGTGAACGGGTTTACCTACCACCAGCCGCAGCCCTTCGACATGCCCGGCCCGGACGGTCCGAAAACCCCGGAGGAACTGGGCGCCGAGTTCGGTCGCCGGGTGGGTGTGGCGAGTCACGCATTCGAGGCGCGGATATGGAACGACGACCTCGCACGGTGGGACACAGAACTGAAACCCGAGGCGATCCGCAAGCACATGGAACTCAACGCAGCCGATCTGCGCTCCCTCGACCGCGCCGCTCTTCGCGCCCACATCGAGCGCTGTGCCGCTCATCTCGAGGAGATGGTCTACCAACACCATCGATTCAACTTGTCGGCGATGATCCCGGTCGGTGACTTTCTCGTGCAGACAGCCGGTTGGACCGCAATCGCGCCGAGCTCGCTGTTCAACGCGTTGGGCGGGGCGTCGCCCGTGTCGAGCCTGGTGTCGCCTGAGGTGGCCGATGTCGTGGCCGCGATCAAGAGGGATCCGGAGCTTCGTCGCCTGGTGACCGGACCCGGCAATCCGAGCGAGCGGCTGGCGACGCTGTGCGCCCTATCGCCGGAGGCCGCGGCCTACGTGGCGGCGACGAGATACCGGCTGGTCGATGGATTCGACGTGACTCGACCGACATTCGGCGAGTGTCCTGAGTTAATGTTGGGCAAGTTGGCGGGAGGCCTCGATGCCGATCCCCACGTCGCAACCAAACTGGCGCTGGAGTACGCGGCCGAGGTGCGCACCCAGGTACCGCCCGAACACCGAGAGACCTTCGATTCGCTGCTACGAGAAGCGCGCAACGTCTATCGGCTACGCGATGAGCGAGGCATCTACAGCGACATCTCCGCGTTCGGTCTGATGCGCATCGCCATGCTCGAACTCGGACGGCGCCTCGTCGCTGCTGGACGACTCACCGACGAGACCGAAACCCTCGATGCGGACCTCGCCGAACTGCTCGCCATGATCGACGGCCGCGAAACGCCGTCGTCGGAGGAGCTTCAAATCAGGGCGACACAACGAGTCGCCCTGAAGCTCAGCGGGTCGCCCCGCTTCCTCGGGCCACCGATGCCCGACGCCCCGCCCACCGATGGGTTACCGCCCCAAATGGCCCGCATGATGTCTGCGTTGGGGTTCATGATCGACGGGATCCTCGGCGAACTCCCCGAAGCCGGCGGTGATGACTCGATGATCCAAGGCATCCCAGTGGGTCTCGGTGTGTACGAGGGCCGAGCTCGCGTGGTGCACAACTTCGAGGATCTCTTCGACCTGGAGGAAGGCGAAGTCCTCGTGACGCCGGCCACGGGTGAGGCTTTTAACGCCATGATCCATCTGGTGGGCGCGATCGTCACCGACCACGGTAGCTTTGCCTGTCACGCCGCGATCATGGCCCGCGAGCTTGGTTTTCCGGCCGTCGTGGGCACGACCAACGGATCGCATCGGATACCGCACGGTTCGCGCGTTCGCGTCGATGGGCGCACGGGCCAAGTCACCGTGCTCGGATGAGATGAGCCCGGCACAAGCGTCGTGATGACGAAATGAGCGCCCCGCGTATTGCGGCCCCTGATATCGACCGCGGAAACCCCGGGGTTTCGCGCTCAACCATCGTCGGTATCGCGTTGGCGTCAGCGCTGGTTCCGCTGAACTCGACGATGGTGGCCGTTGCGTTGCCCAAGTTGGCCCGCGCGTTCGGAATCGGGCGCGGCCGGGCCGGGGTGCTCATCACGGTGTATCTCGTCGCCATGCTGATCGGTCAGCCGTTGTCGGGCCGGGTAAGCGACGCGTTCGGTAACAAACGAGTCGTTCTGCTCTCGCTCGTGGGCTTCGGCGCGTGTTCGACCGGCGCGGCGCTCGCACCGACATTCTTGTGGCTCGTCGGCGCCCGCGGCCTGCAGGCGGTGTTCGCCTCGGCTCTTGCCCCGAGCGTGCAATCGATGCTTCTCTCAGTGACCGAACCGAGTGAGCGCGGCCGTGCGTTTGGGATCCTCGGGTCAGTGATCGGGGTGGGCGCCGCGTCCGGCCCGATCGTCGGCGGGGCCCTGCTCGGGCTTTTCGGATGGAAGGCGATCTTCTTCGCCAACCTGCCGGTCGTCGCCGTCACGCTGGTCGTGCTCGCCTCGGTGAAGGCACCCCGGATCGACGCCGCGCCGCCCGCCGACGCGTCGACCTCGATCGCGTCGGGAACACCGCGGCACCACCTACGCGAGCCGACGTACGTCGCCGCGATTGCCACCCAGGCGCTGGCGAACCTCGGCCAGTATTCGTTGCTGCTGGTTGCCCCATTGGCCCTCGACCATCGAGGGTGGGGCGCGGGCGCGACCGGCCTCGCCCTCTCGGCGCTCACGGTCGGCTTGATCGTGATGGGCCCCCCGGGGGGTAGGTACGGGGATCAGGTAGGCGCGAAGCGGGCGGTGACCAGGGGTCTGTTCGTCAGCGCATTCGGCGCCGCCACACTCGTTCCCTTCGGCATCGGCGTGCCACCGGTGATGCTGATCGTCGCGCTCGCTCTTTTCGGGACCGGCCTCGGCTTCGCATCGCCGAGCATCACCGCCGCCGGTCTTGGTGCCGTTTCCCTCCAACGGACGGGTGTCGCCGCCGGGCTGCTCTCCGCCAGTCGTTACGTCGGCAGCATCATCGCCAGCGTGATGCTCTCCATGTTCGTGGCCGACGACGGCTCAGGGGCACGCGTCATGTTCGTCGCGGCCGGCGTTGCGCTGGTCTTAGCCGTCGCCGTGGCGCGCTGGCTGCCTGCCAGGAGCCTGCGCCACCGCCCGTCTGATCGCCCACTCGATGACCCGGGATCTGTGCTCGTAGGGTGGGGCAATGGCAAACGCTGATTTCGCTCGTTTTCAAGAACAGGCACACCCAGTCGCCAACGAGCTCCTCGAGCGGGGGATGGCCCGGCGCCTCAATGCAGCTGATCCTCACGATGTTCTCCGGTGGGAGGCATGCTCGCTGGCCTTGCGCTTTGAGGGCTACCTCAACGAGATCATCGAGCCGCGAGGGCTGGGTCGAGAAGCCATCGACTCCCTTGTGCCTCGTGTGGGCCCCGATCAGGAGCGGTCGTGGGGCATGCCGGAATTCGCTCCCCGACCGTGGGCGCTGGACGGCCAAGGGACGGACATCGGGATCTTCTCGATCGCGGCGATGTACCCCTGGCTGAACTTCAGAGAAGGGTACGGTTATCGCGAGCATCGTTGAAGGCACTATGGACGGCGACTCATAGTCGAGGCGGCTTCTATTGCCAAAGAACATGGTCTGGTTGCCGCCCGTATTCCGACCGACTGATGTTTCCGAATGCGATGCGAGCATACGTGGCCATGGGTCTATGGGTCTACAACTGGAAGCACTCGATCACCTATATTCACAATTCCAACTAGCAGCCGGCCAGGGTTATCGTGGGTAATGAGTCTGCGTCTCTCGTGACCACGATCGAGGGTCGTGATGTGGAGCTGGTTGCGGCGTCGCATGACAATGGCATCCTGCGCGTCGTGCCGACCGGCTCCGCGCTGGCGATGCGTGACGCCGGCCAATGGGACCTCGTTCATTGCGCCGAGCTGTCGTTGATCGTTGCCGTCGCCATGGACGGCTGGCCCCTTCGCAGCACCGAAGACGCCGACGAATCGTGGAACCGGGCCATACGATCCGCTGATGGCGGCCCTGACCCCGACGCTCTCGGTTACAAGATTGTGCTCGCCGAACGTTGGGCGGCGAAGCAGGGATGGCATCCACTTCCCGTACTAGTCCCCGGTCTTGACCAGTTTCGCGAGCGGATGTCTCGAGAAGAGATCAAGGCGATTCGGAGTTGGGATGAGGGACCATTGATTTGCAGCACTGTGCGACGCCGGCCACCGGGCCCTCCGACCGCGCTCGGCTCGTAGACTGTGTCCAACGGTCGTAGGGACCCGACGTCAGACCCGGATACGATCCGGCGATGAGTCCCGAGTCGTTGGCCGATCGCTGTGCCTTGTTGCGCCGACTGCATGTGAAGGGAACCCCGCTTGTGCTGCCCAACGCGTGGGACGCGGGTTCGGCCCGGGCGGTCGTGAAGGCCGGTTTTCCGGTGGTCGCGACGACAAGCGGAGGGATGGCGCTGGCCCTCGGTTTCGAAGACCACGAAGGCGCGCCGCGCGACGAGATGGCTGCTGCCGCGGCCCGCATCGTGAATGCCGTCGAGGTGCCGGTCACGGTGGACTTCGAGGCCGGTTACGGACTCGAACCGGCAGCGGTGGTCGAACAGTTGCAGCGCATCGGCGTGGCCGGATGCAACCTAGAAGACACCAATCACCGCAGCGGCCAACTTCGGCCTGTCACCGAGCAAGTGCAGTGGTTGGCCGCCATCCGCGCCGCCGCGGACAGCGCTGGATACGGCCTCGTGGTCAATGCCCGTATCGACGTGTTTCTGATGGACCGGTCCCGTCCGCAGAGCGACGGCCTCGACGCCGCGCTCGAACGGTCGAAGGCATACGCGGCGGCCGGAGCCGACTGCGTTTACCCCATCTTCATGATCGACGCGGACACTCGACGGGCCTTCGTCAGCGGTTCACCCGGACCGGTGAACGTCTTGGCGTGGCCGGGAGCGGAGGATGCGTCGGCGCTCGGGGCCGACGGTGTGGCTCGCATCAGCTACGGCTCGCGCCTGCATACCCAGTCGATGCGCCATCTCGTCGATGACCTGGCCGCCATTCGCGGCGCGTAGCCCGGGGGCGGCTGACACCCATTTCGTAATTGAGCAAGCTGAATTGTCACCGCGCGTTAACCCGCATGGTCGTGCTCGGTTGCTCGGTGGCTACCGACGACTCATTTACGATTGCGCCACAACCCCGGGTTCGCATTGCTGGCAGAAATGCGTGAATCATTCGGATTGATCCGAGCACATTCGTCTGAAAGATCCGCTCGACAAGATGCACGGGCCTGATTAGAAGCCCGTACCTGTGACGCGGCGACGCGGCGCGGCCAGTGGAGGCCGCGCCGCGTCAATTGTCGCGGTTCCTTGGTGCTCGTCACCTCCGGTCGAGTGGTCGTGGTCGTCGAGCTGGTGGTGGTGATGTCGGGTCGAGTGGTGGTCGTCGACGTGCTCGTGACCTCCGGTCGAGTGGTGGTGGTGCTCGACGTGGCCGTGCCCCCGTTGTCCGGTTTGGTCGTTGTCGTCGACGAGCTGGGCGGTGGCAGTGTCGGTTCGGTGGAGGAGATCGACGACGAAGAGGTCGAGATTTTGATCGTCGTTGTCGTCACTTCGGAGCCGTTGCGATTCCCACACACCAGGTCGCCCGGGTTGTTGGCGATACCCAAGGTGGCTTGCAATCCGGTGGTGTCAACATTGGCGACGCCCGACACGTTGGTCGAGTTGTTGACATATGAACCGCAGAAGGTGCTGACCGCGGAGAGAACGATCGTGCAAGTCGACCCGGCCGCCAACGAGACACCTGATACCGTGACCACACTGGAGCCGAGGGTCGGTGCCGCGACACACGTCGTGGAGACGAGGGTGTAGAAAAGGCCGAGCGGGAGGGTGTCGATGAAGGCGATACCACTCACGAGTGAACTGGTCGGGTTGGTGATTGTGAAGGTGAGCGTCGACGGCGCTCCAGGCGTCACTACCGTTGGGTCGAACTTCTTGGTGGCTGTCGCGTGACAAGGGAAGATTCCAAGCACCGCGTTGACTTGTGAAGTGTCCACGTTGGATTTGTTGCTAATATTCGATGAATTATTCACGTACTCGCGACATTCCTTACCGATTACAGTGATGACAATTTTGCAGCTTGCACCGGCCGCCAAAGTCACATTTGAAACCGTGAGTGCGCCCGCTGCGAGTGTGGTTGTGGTGCAATCCGTGAACGTAACACTGTAAGACAATCCGGGCGGCAACAAATCGAGAAATCCGATATTGCTAATTGGGCCACTCGTCGGGTTGGTGATGTTGCCCTTGTTGTTGGTGAACGTCCCGCATTCTTTGCTGGTTGCGGTGAGATGGATCTGACAGGACGATCCAGGAGCGAGCGTACTCCCGATACGACGAGTACATTGCCGGTTAGGGTCGTCGTCACGCAGGTCGTCGTTGTGTTCAGCGTATAGGACAATCCTGCGGGCAAGGTGTCCGTGAATCCAACCCCGGACGCGGTCGACGTAAAGGGATTGGAAATGGTGAAAGTGAGATTGGCTGGAAATCCAGCGGCTACCGTCGCAGGGTCGAATACCTTTCTGACTTTCGGCGGACACTGGCCAGTCGTGGTGCCATTCGGGATACCAACTACGGTTGGCGTCGCGTTGAGCGCCGAGGTGTTGACATTAGTTGCTCCGGTGACATTGGCGGCAGTATTTTGAAATTTCCCGCACGGCGCTTGGCGGGCCCGAAGCCGGATGAGGCAACTCGAGGGGCCTGCCGGAAGCGAAACCCCGGACACCGTGAGCATGCTGCCACTCACCATCGGAAGCGGGACACAAGTCGATGGCAGAGGGGAATAGCTCGGCCCCGCCGGGAGCATGTCGACGAAGCCGATGCCGCTGACGATCGGGCCACCGCACTTGAAGATCTTGAACTTCAGTATCGACGTTCCGGTGTAGGGGATCGTCGCGGGCGAAAAGGCCTTGACCACCTTGGCCAAGTTCTTCGACACTGGCGTAGGCGCCTTGGCCGCTATCGAAGTCAGCACCGGGCCGCCCGCGCCTTGCGTGACGCGAAGGCAATTCCTGGGCCCGCCGCCATCACAACCGGAACGTGTTGCGCTCGCGGTTGTCGCGGTACGCGCCTTCGGGGCCGAGGTTGCCGACACCGCCACGCAGAAGCTCAGCACGCAGGCAACCACCACCACGGGCAGGGATCCGATGCCGCGTCTCGGTCCCCCACCACGCGCCCGGAGCGACATGGCCTTTCTGGCCCGGCCCTGCCCCTCCCTGTGCCGAATCTGTGGGGTCTGGTTCAGGATGTGTGCTTTATCATGATTGTCTCTTCGGGATTCCGTTGGAATCACCCGTTGGGTCCGAGCGACCCCGTAGTGGGCCCCTTCCTCCAACGGTGCGAGCTAAACAAATCGCTGTTTCCAATCTGTTTCTGCTTGTGGCGCCGACCACCGCGGAGTCAACGAGCCCGGCGTCGACGTCGCATTCGTCGCCGGGCCCGCCGCGGGGTGATCGCGTCAACTTCGCGGTCTATCAAGATCTATCAGTTCGTGTAATGAAAACTCTTATGGAGCACGATACGATCTTAGAGATGGATCCGGTGCGAAATCCGTTCCGGCCAGGAGCTGGTCGTCGGCCCCCGGTTCTTGCCGGCCGCGAGTCCCTGTTGGACGCATTCAAGGCGGTCAGCATGTCCGTGGCAAGGTATTCAGCGTCAAGGTCGACCCGACAGGTTCGATAACACTGGAGGCGGAGATCCAGCCGGAACGCGGAGTTGCGGACACGGGCCGCTTCGCCGAAGACCTCTCCGCCCTGTTCGACGCGGCGAGGGGATATCCCTGCTTTCTTCCGGCCGTTGGGAAGCATGTTTGGGACAACGCCCGACGGAGCCCGATTCAAGCTGAAGACGTTGCAGTCGGCCTTTTCGCGGCGCGGCGCGAGGTCGACGATGGGCTCTATCGGTCACGATGGGAACGGGCGACGCCAGCGCAGCGCGATCTGCTTCGGTCGGTAGCTTTCGGTGCGGACTCTACAGGATCGACCGTTGCCGATATCGCAAATCGGATGGGCAAATCAAGGACCTCCGACATCTCTGTCGCACGGAATGAGCTGATAAAGAAGGGCCTCTTGTATGCACCCGAACGAGGGTTGCTGGCATTCACGGTTCCTGGAATGGAAGAATTTTACGCTCGTCAGCTATGACGCGCCGCGGCATGTACCGGCTTGGCAACCCGAAGAGCAGCGCAAGGAGGACCGCGTAAACGATGTCTACGAAGCCTTACGCGACACCGAGAAACAGCTCAAACACTATGAGGTACACCAGGCTGACGACGAGAAGCGGGGCCCACCGACGTCGAGTCGTAGCCCGTTCGCATGCATGGATCAGGAGCACGACATTCCACAGGATATGACCAGAGAACGGCCAGCGAAACGGGACCTGCATGATGCTCACGGCTAGGGTGCCGAGAAATGCAGGCACCCAAGACCTCGACAATTGCCCTCGAATTTCCCAGATATAGACGACCCCGATGGCGTAGAGCGGAAAGAGATACCAGAACAACGGAGTTCGCACCGAATATCCGAGAATCAGGTTGACTCCGGCCGACACCGCCATCCAAATGACCAACGTTGCGAAAGGGGGAAAATCCTACGGCTTGGTATGGACCGTTTCGCTACTCGTCATGAATGATCTCGGCCGCGGCGCATTCAGTGCAGGGGTGGTCTGGTCGTGGTGGTCGTGCTGGAGGTGGTCGATGTGCTCGTGCTGGTCGATGTGCTGGTTGAGGTCGTCGAGCTGGTCGATGTCGAGGTGCTCGGTGTACTGGTCGAGGTCGACGTCGACGCGCTGGTCGATGTCGAGGTGCTCGAGGTGCTCGTGCTGTTTAGGGTTGTCGTGCTTGACGTTGAGGTGCTTGAGGTGCTCGAGGTCGAGGTGCTCGACGTGATGAGGGTTGTCGTGGACGTAGTGGTGATCGTTGGGGCGGCTTCGAGACGGTCGTCGTGGTCGACGGCGTCGATCTCGTCGTGGTGCTCGGGCTCGCGTTAGAGCTCGACGTTGTCGTCGGAGAGGTCGTCACCACGGTCAAGGAGGCTTTGCGTTTCGTCGTGCTTGTCGTGGCCTTCGTGGTATCCGGAGACCTCGTCGTCGTCACGCGAGAAGTTGTCGTATTGGCCGCAGTCACCGCGTGGTCATTTGTCGATGGCGAGGGGGTCACTGCGGCCGCAGTCGTCGATGGGGGAGGGGTCGTCGAGGGCGCGGTCGTTCATGTAACCTCCGGTACACGCACACCTCCATCGTCACGGCGAGACAACCCAATGGTTTCGGCGAGCGCGGCGACGGCGAACAGTACGAAGAGCACCCAGAATCGGCGAACCGCGGCCCGAACCCGCTCACGACGCGAAGGCCTGCGTTGCGCATCGTGCCCATCCGAGCCCATCAACACCGCCCTCTCGACTACCGACGGTTGAGATGCTGACCCGACAGGTCCACCCTCCGCAGCCGAAGCGGGAACAGCGCCACCCGTGCCGCCGGGCCCGTCCCTCCATACGCTGCGCGGCGCAGACTGGGCTCGCGGGTCGGCCCGAGCTTCCGACAAGAACTCCTCGAAGG
This sequence comes from Acidimicrobiia bacterium, assembly GCA_025359845.1. Lineage (GTDB taxonomy): Bacteria > Actinomycetota > Acidimicrobiia > Acidimicrobiales > JANYDT01 > JANYDT01. Next base: position 11,264 of record JANYDT010000229.1, on the reverse strand, counting down.
CTTCCGTTCAGGGCGTGACGATCCACGAGCCGGCTTGCTCCCGAAGGATCGACTCGAGGAGGAGTTCGCCGGCGGGACGACTCATCCGGGCCTGCCGACGGTGACGCGATTCAGCACCGGTACCAACGCCGACATGGCGTACGTCGCGATGGTTGTCATCTCCACCTCGGTCCGTCCTACAACTATCGACACCTCCGCGTCGGCCAGCGCCGCGAGGTGGCGCAGGATCAGCACCTCGGTTTGCGGGTCGGCGAGGTCAGCCAAGGCGCGCAAGACCGCGACGCGATCTTGCGACATGCCCGGCGGGGTCGACGGCGTAGGACGGCCTCGCGATGCAACGATGGCGCGGCTGGCTGTGATCACCCGCGAGCGGAGGTAGGCGGCCTCGATCCCGGGCGCCACCGGACCGGTCTCAAAGAGGAGGTCGTTGAATGCGCGCTTCACGATGGCCTCGGCGCCGGGCGTGTCATCGAGCAATGCGGCTGCGAGACGAACCAACGGTCCGAACAACGCCTTGAACAACAGGGCCACCAACTCGAGGCGGTCATCGCTGCCTGGCTCGTCCGACGCCATGGCCAGCTGCGAACCTAGGGCTCCGACTACCACTACCTCGCCGGCGCCCGGTCGCACCAGCAGTCGCGGTGTCTCGTGCTCGTCGGCCAACCCGCAGCGAGCTTGCTCGAACGATTCGGTGACCGAAACTCCGTCGGCCAAGTTGGCGTAGAACCGCCGCGAGAATTGGAGGGCGGCGCGGTCACTGATGCGCGAAGTCATGCCTACGACATTGTCGATAATGGCCACCAATTCGAAGGCCTGAACTTCGGACCAACAGGCGTTGAGTACGACGAGTCGCACATGGTCGGCGAACTCGGCGAAGACGGTGCGGAGTGCTTCTGGCGCGACTTGTTGACTTGAGCCGTCTTCGGTCTCGAACACCAACTCGCCAGTTTCGAGACCGTGACCACTGAAATGCACAATGCGTGGCCGCATCGTTTTCAGCTCGTTGCCGACCTCCGCGATCTGCGTCGAGTGGGATTGCTGCACGTCCAACTCGTCACCGAAACTGGCCGCCCTTACGGCATTTCGGACCGAATCGAACTCCAGGGCGATCGCCAGCGGGTCGCGATCGAAGGGTGACGCAGCGAGCAACAAAATGACGACTCGAGTGTCTGGTCGAGCTCGCGGACAATCATCGGAGGTCATCAGAGGTCATAGGGGGCGAGTTTGCATGACGAAGCGGAACGTAGTGCGCAGTGCTGGTGGACTCCGCATCGGTCCATAGTGACGTCTCCGCATTTCCCAAACGTTTCCATGAGGAGTGTGCCCACCGATCACTCGATTCGCAACGAACCGGTAACGTAGGCCGCAAATGCCACAAGAACTGGGTTTGGCTGTCCTGGTCCTCGGTGCCACAACGTTGGTCGTGGACGGCGTTGTCGTGGTGGTCGCACGCACGCAGGTCCGCCAAGCGCTGTCGCTCTTTGCCGCCGCGACCGATCATCACGTCACGACCGATCAGCTCGTCGACGCGCTGTGGCCCGACGTTCTGCCCGCCAATCCCAGCGCCGCGGTGCGAGTCATTCTCACCCGACTTCGCGCGTCGCTTGGGCAGCATGGCGATGCGCTCATACGCATCGGCTCGTCGTACGAACTTCACGCGAGCTACGACATCGATCTTTTCTTGGAGGGAATCGAGCAGGGTTTCGCCGCCTATGACCGCGGCGACAGCGCAGGAGCGCACCACCATCTCATGGCGAGTTACGCGCTGTGGCGGGGTGATCCGATCCCCGATCTTCCGGTGGAGTCCCCGCTCACCAGAACGCGACTCACACTGACCGAGCAGCGAACAACGCTCGTCGCTCGCCTGACTCGGGTGCAGTGCGCGCTCGGTGACCACGAACGAGCGGTGGCCACGATCAGCCCGTTGCTTTCCGTCGTGCACGAGAATGAAATTTTGGCGGTAGCGGCGGCTGAAGCGCTCGCCGGGGCGGGCCGCAGAGGAGAGGCACTCGTTGTGATCAACCGCACGCGGAGTCGCCTTCGCTCCCAAGGCATCGGCCCTTCGCCTGCACTCGGCGAGATCGAGCGGACCATCCTCACCAAACCGAGCGACCTCCGCCCGGCGCCGATGCTTGGCGCGGACGACTCGGAGGTTTTCGTTGGACGGACCGCGGAGCTGGCCGCCCTTTCGCGCTCCGATGCACGAGTGTCGACGGTCGAGGGCGACGCCGGTTTCGGCAAGTCGGTGCTGACCGGCGCAATTCTCGATGTTGTTTCCGGTCACTGTGAGGGACAGTTCGACGTGTCGATCCAGATCTTGTGAAGGGCGGCGCCGACGCCCAAGCTGGCGCCGGCTCGGGCCAAACCAGCGGTGATGTCTTCGTCGGTGAAACCCGGGTCGCCGGCCGCCGCAGCGACGAATCCGGTGACCACCAACAGCGCGGCCGCTCGAGACGTCAGTCCGAAGAGTCCCACGGTGCCACTATCTCGCCGTAGCGCGTCGAGCCTCGTCGACATTGCCGTCCGGTCGTCGCGGCGCGGGACGTCGACCCGGATGCCACTGTCTCGGCTCGATGACGCATCGCGGTAGCGCGTCTCTCCCGGCCCCGCCCGGCGACGGAGACTCGGTTGAGAGCCTTCGGCACGGATGGGCAATCGACGCGTGCAGAGTCGGATCACCGACGTATCGGCATTGTCGGTCAAGGCGATCAGATCGTTGACATACGTGGCTTCAAGGCTGACTTTCAGCCAACGCGAGAGCAATACCGACACGCTCAGTCGCCCGAGAAAATTCGCCGCTCGACCGGTCGCTCGAATATGGCGGCCACCATCGACAACATAGGTGCTCGGTTGGTCGCCGCGATACGAGTCCATCGGCGACCATGCCCAACGATGGGCGATCTGATCACCGAAGATTCCCGTCACCCCGCCGTCGACCAGCAATTCGCGTTCTGGCGCGAGGACGGACTGATCATCCGCAGTGAACGGTTGGGGACTGCGCACTCGCGCGATTCCGGGCAGTGCCCCCGACGAGTACACGGCCTCGACGACCCCGTATCCCGCTTGAAGCGCCGCTCCCCACATGGCATTGGGGTCACGAGCCATTCGGGGTCCGCTCAACTTCCCCCCGGCGCCGAAGGCTGTGCCCCCGCCCGCCCAGAAGTAGTACGGGACACCGCTCGAAAGACCGGTCACGCAGAAGACATGCTGACGGCGCCTCGCACCGTACGCGTCGAGTAGGGCCTTCGGGTCGAGGAGGGTCTGCAAATAGTCAGTCAACAATGCAGCCAAGGCACGCCTCGACACCAGGCTCGCGATAGGCACCGTCGAAAGACCAATCAGCAGGGCTACCACTCGGTTGTCTGGCATCGGAACCGGGCCGCGCCCGACGGCGCCGAGCACGACCAACATCAGCCCCACGAATGTCAGCAAGGTCGCCGCGCTGAGCGCGACACGACGGGGCGTGCGCGTCGGCAGCACGCGGTCGCGCACCGCCCGTTCGAACAACGTCCGCATGCCGGTGATTGTGTCGTCGTCGGAGTCGCCGCCATGAACCAAAATCGCTGCGCTCGCAGTCGACCCTCCGCTGACCGACACGATCTCATCAACGTCGGCCCACACGCCGGCCTGGATCAAATAGAGGATCGTCCCGATCGACCCCATCGTGGCGCGGTGACCGCCGCCCGACAACAAGAGCCGCCGTCTCGACCCCGAGCCCCCCGATTCCATCCGGTCCGTATATCACATCGCTTCGGGCGGCTGAGTTAGGCGGGCGCGAACGGCTTCACGCAAGTGACGCCGAGCGGCGCCGGTGTCACCATGACGAACAACACTCCCGCCATTGGCCTTCCCGTATCAGCGAGCGCCGTGATCAGCAATAGCGTGGCCAACAATCAGCTCTTCTGGGTGGATACGGCCAACAATTTGGCCAGTGTCGCGCTCAATGGGACAGTCAAGCCTTGGGACAATGTCGGTCCGGGTCCGATCTCATCGATCTTCGATCCGAAGATCGGCACCCAGGTGCGGGTGGCCAAGACCGCGGGCGGCGTTATTCGCTACAGTCTCAATGTCGGCGGAACGCTGTCGCCCCCATCGCCACCTCTTACCGGAATCACCGGTCAAGCGCAGATGGCGCTGGGCCAGGACGGATTCGTCTGGATCGTCGAGACGAACCCCGGCGCCGGACAGGACCGAGTCACCCGTTGGGATCCCAACGTACGGGCGCAGGTCGGCGCTTCCTATTTGATTGGTAACGCGCTGGCCGACCCGTCGAGTGTGGCTGTCGGCGCCGATGGAGCATTGTGGGTGGCCGAAACCGGTGCCGACAAACTGCTTCGAGCGACTGCCGACGGCGCCGGAAACCTGGCCGGAAGCGAAGTCCAGCTCGCCGCTGGAGCGCCGCCCCTGACCATCGTCGCCGGACCCGACAACGCCATGTGGTTCACCCAGGCCGGCTTGAGTTTCAACAACATTGCCCGCATTGCCAACGGATCCAATGTCGCCGCAACCATCGGGGGCCTTACGAACCTATTCGGCCCCCGTGGCATGGCTCTCGGCCCTGACAACAACATCTGGGTCTCCGGCTTCGGCGCCAACAAGATCGCCAAGTTCGGCACCGCTCCGGCCCCCGTCATCACGACGACGACCGCCTCAATCATCACCACGACGATCGCTCCGATCATTACCACCACTACGCGTAGAACTCGGCGCCGCCGCGCTACTGCGCGGAACCCCGCAGTTTGGCCAACTCGGCCTCGAGCGCTTCTACCCGAGCCGTTTGCGTATCCGCCCTGGCGGCTTCGACCGCGACTTGGGAGCGTGCGGCTTCGGCTTCGGTCCGCGCAGCTTCGGCCCGGGCCTCGCTTTCGGCCAGAGTGCGGAAGGGCGCCCCGTTCTTGTCGAAGACGCTCAACACGCCGTCGCGTGACTCGAACGTCACTCCGTTGAGACGGTCCGACCGCCAACGGGGCACGGAGCGGAGGTGCTCGGTTGCGCCGTCCTGGCGCTCCCATACCGAGAGCGTGCCGAACAGCGGATCGATCTCGAGATACTCCTCCACACCGAAACGCTCGGCTCGTTCCAACTTGTCGGCCAGCCTACGCCGACCCTCGGGCGTGTAGTTGCTCGGGGACAAGACCTCGATCGTCACGAGCGGAGCAATGCCCTTCTCCAGCCACTGGAGATAACTCGATCGATCGCCAGGGGGCCGCCCGACGACGACGTAGACGTCGGGGGCCAAAGACTCCTCAGGATGGCCCTCAACCGGATACCAGTACGAATCGGCCGAGATGTACACATCGTCTCGGCCCGCGAACACCGCTCGAAGATTTTCGCGAAGGAAAATCAGCCAGGTGAAATGTAGGTCGTTCTGCGGCACCTCTTTCGGGCTCTCCTCCGGATACCTTACAGGCGCGACTCGGACATCAGTCATAACGCAAGTATATGTTCGCTGACCGACGCACCGGATGCCAGCCCGGGTACCGGTCGGCTCAGATTTCGGGCAAATTCATGGTCGTGGACGCACCGGTGCAGCGGTCGCTGGGCACGGGGAAGTTCGAGTCCGTACGCGTCTGCACTGGAAGGTCTCCCGTGGTCGTGAAGCGCGAGACGCCATCGAAAGTCAGTGTCGACTCCCGCGATGTCGAGCTTGTCGACTGAAGCGCCCTGAGAGCGACGGTCGACACCACGAAACCCGTCTCGGTACATCGAAGAACCTGAACGGTGCTCGAATACCCACCCGTTCGATCACCGCCTCCCACCAGCGCGAACTGTCGGCCATCGCGCGTAAGCAACGAAAAATCACACCCGCGCCGAACAGCGAGAATGGTGACATCCGACAGCTGCGACAGCGTCGGAATAGTCACCGACCGTAACCCGAATCCTCCTGGCACATTCGACAGAGGTAGGAGTTCGACCGACCATCCGACCCCAAGTGCAACCTTCCCTTCGGGGCCTTCCGCAAACGCGATCCGCGCTTCGCGGCGACGCCGGTTGAACACGATTGCATCGTTGGCACCATCGCCATCGACGTCCACGACGAACGGAGCACTGTCGCCTTTGCGAGCGGGTAGCGTTTTCGCGCCGCGCATTGGAGAACGGAGTGCTGGCAACCGGAAACGGTGACGTGGTCGAGAACCTGACCGTGCGGCGATTTCAGGTCAACGGGGTGCTCTTCACCAAAGCCTACGGTGACGATAGCGACACCTCCCCGCCTGTCCGTTCGGTACTGGTGGGCTACCGGGCCTCGTACGTGACGACGTACAACAATGGCCAGTACGGGCTCTACGCTTTTTTTGCCCGGAAGGGTCGCTTCGATCATGATTACGTGAGTGGACACCCCGATTCTGGTATCTATATCGGGCAATGCCAGCCATGTGACGCGCTCGTGACCGATGTCGTAGCCGAGCACAATGCCATCGGTTATGAAGGAACCAACGCCAGCGGCAACCTAATCATCACGAAATCTCGCTGGTCGCACAACCGCGTCGGCCTCACCCCGAACTCTCAGACGATGGAACGCCTCGCACCGCAGCGCGAACGTTGTGATTGCTGGCAACACCCTCACTGACAACAACGAGATCCAGGCTCCATCGACGGCCGGCGGCGCGTTCGGTTTCGGCATCGCGATCGCCGGCGGGTCCCACGATATTGTCACCAAGAACCTAGTGACCGGAAACGTGGCCGCGGGCATCGCCGTCACCGACCTGAACGACTTCGCGCCCACCAATAACGAGATTACCGCCAACCGTCTGATTGGCAACGGGACCGATCTGGCGTACTTCGCCGCCTCGGGCGGGGTCTTGACGACAAAAGGCAATTGTTTTGCCGGCAACGTGTTCACGAGTTCGTTTCCCCGGTCCATCGAAACCGCAATGGGCTGCAGTACCTCGGCCGCTAAGGCGCCGTCGACCGGTTCCGTGGTGCGTGGTTTACCGTCGTTGCCGGCCCAACCGACGGGACTGGACTACACCAAGGTCGTGCCGCCGTCGCCGCAACCAACCATCGCGAACGCGGCCACCGCGCCGGCCGTCCCCGCTGACTCGCCGGTAACCACGGTCAACGTGGCGGCGATCACCGTCCCAGTGCGATGAGAATCCACCGGTTGATCGCCGCGGCCGGTGCGCTGCAGATGGGCCTCACCGCGCCGGCGGTCAACGCACAGACCAGCACGGCGCCGGCGCGCGCCAACCTCTCGCCGGCCGACACCGGGACCCCGATATCGAGTGCCCAGGCCTTCAAACTCTCCCGAGGACTGTTTCTCAACGGACAGGCCGGCGGCGCGGACGTACATGTCTCCGTCCCCTACGGCGTAGCGCACATCGACTTGCGAGCGAAGGTCGATTGGAAGGGCCATGTCGGTCAGGCCGACCTCGTCGTCACGTACCGGGATGGGTCGCCGACCAAGAGGTCGACAGTCTTCTGGTCGAGCTCTACCGTGTTGGTCACCTTGGACGGGCTCGAACCCGCCATGAAGGCGAGCGGCAGAGCGGGGGTGCACTTCGTCGCCCATCGCCTCGACCCCAACACCACCACGCTCGATCGCGTGCTCTCGTTCGTGAGCCATTTGGCGTCGGACCGCGGTGAGAACCCGGTCACGTTGCGTCAGAGCGGCGTGCGGTGGCTCGGCGCGAAGACCCGCGATGGCGTGACCGGCGATGTGTACGAAGGGGCCAAACAGACCCGCTACTGGCTCGAACCAGCGTCCAACCGGCTATTACGGGTGGAGGCCCATTTGCAAGGCACGGCCGCGGTGGCGGTCTTTGACATCACGAGGCCGGGACCCCGAACGATCACCGCTCCGGCCTTAGCTGAGATTGTCAAGCTCGAAGACATCCCCGATGGGTACGCGCGGCTGAACCCAAAATAGGCTTGGGCGACCCCGGCGAGCAACGGCCAACAACACATGCTCGCGTCGGTGACCGTGGGAGAACCGAGCGCCAGGGCGATGCCCCTGGCCCGTTCTTCGTGCGTTGGAGGTCGGGCGTCGACACGTGGCTGTTCTAAGCCTTCTCGGACTCGTCGCGCGGAACGCGGGCTGCCAAAGACTTGCGTGAGGCCAGCTTCGTTGAGAACGGTGCACGCAATCGTGGGGTTGAGCGGATGAAGAATGGCTAACAGCAAGTGTCGGCGAGCACGTGGTGATGCCCGAGCTCGCGGGCTTCGGTGAAGGCTCGCAGGCCGAGTGGCCCCATTTTGGGATACGTCGGCGCCGCGAGACCTCGGAACGGATCGAGTCCGTGCGTGCTCAGCAGCGCTGACCGCGCCCGCGCGCCGCGTTCGACGGCGATCGTGAGTTGGGCGTCGCGCAAACCAAAACTACCGCCGATGGATCCGATCGGCGCAACGACCGACATACTTCGGGTGACTGGCGCCAACCCGGGCGCTTGCGGAATCGTCGCCGGCCACCACGGCCGTCAGCAGTGCCCGAGCCTCGAAGCGAAGCTCTGCGAGGGTCACGACTCGTCCAATCGTTGTAGCAACTTCTTGGGCGCGACGCAACGGTAGGCCTGATCGACGATCTCGACGATCTCGCCCCAATCGGTATCGGCCCGGTCGAAACGCACGCCGATCCAGCCTCGTCCGCCGACATAGGGAGGGACGAAGAACCGGTCGGGGTTTTCGGCGACGAGTTCGCCTTGCACTCCTGGCGGCGCGGCGCACCAGAAGCCGATGTTGTGATCGCCGTGGTGGTCATCGACGCTCATCACGAACGTCTTCTTGCCCTAATGAAGAACGTCGGTTCACCGTGACTGAGGCGTTCGACGACTTCGGGCAATGCGGAGCAGATCGTGCGGAGCCGATCGAGCGGCGCAGTGGAGACGGTCGGTCGAGGGCGGGGGGCCACGCCATCAAATCTAGTGGGCCGCCCGTAAATGATTCGAGTGGCCCGGGCCGAGCCGTCATCCGCCTCGGTTCGGCTCCGCACCGGTCTGCTTCCCCGCGATAGTCATCCCCACGGGCTCAGTGCAATCGCCAGATTTGACCGAGTCGAGCACCTTTGGCAAACGATAACCAAAGCCCCAAAGGCCGGCTGGCACATTGTCGAATTATCTCTCGTTCTGCACGTCGCGTTCAAGCCATTTGCCAGCGCGACGCCCAATCGGGTGCGCCCAGGCGTCGGCCTTCCTTAGGACTCTTTGGCGCCGGTAAATTCGACGGGTTACACGGTCAGAAAGCAGGCTTTTCGGCCGAGCGGGAACGAATGCGTGCCTTGCCCGTTGACGACGCGGCGGCGGTCATGGTGGTCCGAAGCAACAGCCCTATCTGGTCTTCGGGGCGCTTCGACGAAACAAGCAACAGATCGTTGGCACGAAGACTGAGATATGTCCGGATGGTCCTGACCATCCGAGATGGCTCCATGTCCGGTGGCGAGCAGAGCGGGGGATGGGTACCGAGGCCGGGAAACGCAAACCCCTCGCGGTGGATCGCGACACATTGCGTCGGCGGAATTGTTGTTGCCCACCGGCGGTGTGTTGACCAAGAGCGGAGGAAGCCATGAGGGAGGCTGGAACAGGTGCCGGTGATCGGGCCAAGGAGCGCGCAATCGGGCCAAGGAGACCTCCGAGCCACAACACCAGCCAGGTCTGGACTCCCCAGGCACCACGTCCGCCGGGTAGTCCGACCTCGTCGGTCGGGCATCTCGGTTCGAATTACATGATCGCGCTTACAGCTAGTTCCGTGGGATGGGATATCACGAAAGTATTCCACGGCCCCGACAACATAGTCATTCGCTGTATCAACGGCACAGGTTCACGCTCTGTTGATTGAGGGCAACTCACTGTTGCTTGAAAAACGAAAGGAAGGGGCCCTGATGGCTCTCGGAGACGGCATCCGCCGGAACCTCGCATCGATTACCAAGGCAGAACGAATCCGTTTTCGTGACGCGTTCTTCGCGCTTGACGACCAAAGCAACCCGACGGTGAAGTACGCCGACGGCACAACGTTCTGGGATAAACAAGAAGACGTCCACAAGTTCGCCCACGCCGGCGGCCAAGACGTGCATGGCGGCCCTGCATTCCTGGCTTGGCACCGTGAGCTGTGCAACCGTCTGGAGGAGCAGATCCGTGCCGTTGATCCACAGTTGTCACTTCACTATTGGGATTGGAGCACCGACCCGCGAGCAACCGCCCGTGGCCGACGAAGCCCGGTCAACTTGTTCACCCACGCGATGATGGGCGACGATGGCCACGAGGGCGTCAACCAAGTAAATGGCGCCGGCGGCGATGCCGGCGTCCCGTTTCAGGAATTCGAAACGACCGAGGGCAACGGCCACACCTTCATTTGGCGTGACGTCATGTTCGGTGCACCCGCGATAAATAGCGATCACACGATCTTGACCATCGCCGACCCCTCGTCGCCCGATCAGCAATTCGATGTGTTCAACAACGCGCTGCAAGCTGCACACAACTTCGTTCACAGCGCGTTCATCAGAGGCACGATCTTCAATGCACACTTCTCGTTTCATGATCCGTTCGTATTCTTGCTGCACTCGAACGTCGATCGGTTGTGGGCCAAGTGGCAGACAGCGAAGGGGTCCTCGTGGCGACTCGACCCCGATCGGATCTACGGCGTAATCGGAGCTGATCCGACGTCGTCGGTCAACAAGCCCCTCGGCCCGTGGGATGGCAGCTCCAATCTGTTCCCGTGGAACCCTGCCGGCGGGCAAAGCGTGTCCAAGACCGCTAAACATCCGACGCTGATCAAGCCACCTCGCTACGACAAGAACAACTGACCATCTACAGCTGAGCCACGCATCCACGATCCACTGGAGCGATCCTTTTCCTTGATGAGATTGACTCACGCCTTCGAGCACAACTTCGTATGGGGGTTTCATCGAGCTGTTCCAGAGGACCGGACCAATGTGCCGCATCTGTTCGGGTCTGGTCTGGGTGTTTGTTCCGGCCTGTGCGGTGATGTCCGTCTGGTGGGGCTGCTGTGGTTGCGGGTCCTGTGCACCTTTTGCGCCCGCCGCGGATCAATATGGGCGATCTGCGAGTTGATTTTATATTTATATTCATATGCATGTGTCCCGTCGCCGTCTACTTCCAATTCATGGGTGGTCGTAGTCCCCGATAGCGCCGTTTTTCCGGTCGGATGGTCGTCTTGGCGAGTTGTCGTGGTGCGGCCGGTATGATGTGGTCGTGAGGACGTTGCGACTTGACCCGGCGTTGGCGTCGTTGGTGGCGCGTTCGCGGGAGCGGGCGGCTGAGGCGGGCGAGATGGTCCCGGCGCGTATCGGGCCGTTTGAGTCGCCACTGCCGTTC
>JANYDT010000220.1 GCA_025359845.1 Acidimicrobiia bacterium | reverse complement strand
CCGCCATGGGTTCTTCGATGATGTAGGCCGGCTTACGAGCGCCTGCGTATTCGGCCGCGTCTTGGACTGCTCGACGTTCGACGCCAGTAATGCCGGACGGGACGCAAATCACCATACGGGGCTTGGCGAAGCGGCGCTGATGAACGCGATGGATAAAGTAACGAAGCATCTTTTCGCAGATGTCGAAATCGGCGATGACCCCGTCTTTCAGCGGACGGATGGCCTTGATGTGCTCAGGGGTCCGCCCGAGCATGCGCTTGGCTTCGAGACCTACGGCCAACGGGCGGCCGTCTCGGGTGTTCACCGCGACCACCGACGGCTCGTTCAAGACGATACCGCGCCCGCGTTCGTAGACCAAGGTGTTGGCGGTGCCAAGGTCGACCGCCAGGTCTCTTCCGATAAAGGAGCTCATGCTTAACCAACCTGCCCCAGCCGCCCGGGCGGCGACCACTCGGGAGAGGCTAGCCGCACTTGCGGCCTTGATGACAGCCGTGGCTCTCGTCGCTAACCAAGCCCAGGGAAGAAGATGGCGATTTCACGCGCCGCCGATTCGGCCGAATCGGAACCGTGAACCAGATTCTCGGTGGTCTCGAGACCGAGATCGCCGCGGATCGTGCCTGGCGCGGCGGTCGCCGGGTTGGTGGCTCCCATCATCGTGCGCACGATTTGCCAGGTATCGGCCGGCCCTTGGAGCACCAAGAGCACTGATGGGCTGCGGGTAATGAAGACCAGCAGCGACTCGAAGAAGCCCTTGCCTTCGTGCTCGGCGTAGTGCTTGGTCGCCGTAGTGCGGTCGATCGTGCGCAATTCAGAGGCGACGAGTCGAAGTCCCTTGCGTTCGAAACGGTCGACGATCGCCCCGACGAGCCCTCGCTCGACAGCGTCGGGCTTACACATGACAAAGGTGCGGTTCATAGCGAGCGAGGGAGGTTAGTGCCTTACACCCTTTGCTCGGATCAGTATCCCTCGGGCTGCGCCGACCAGATACAGCGAACCCGTGACGAGGAGCAGGCCGTCCTCAGGCGTTGCGGCGCGAGCCTGCTCCAACGCTTGCTCGACCGAAGGCGCGGCCGAGGCCGTGATCCCACGATCCTGGGCGGCGGCCACGATGCGCCCAGGGTCCATCGCCCGCGCTGACGGTGGAGCGACCGCGATGACCCGTTGGGCCCGCTGTGCCTCGAACGCGTCGAGCATGGCCCCGGGATCGCGCCCGCTCAGCAAACCGATGACCAACACCCGCGCTTTGGAGGCTTCGAACTCCTCGGCCAGCGTTACCGCCGCAGCCCTGGCTCCCGCGGGGTTGTGAGCCCCGTCCAAGAGCACCAACGGTCGTCGTCCGACCACTTCCATGCGGCCGGGGTTGGTCACCCTCGCGAAACCTTCCAACACCACCGCAATCGGCAGCGGCTCCCCTACGAACGCTTCGACCGCCGTTAATGCGGCCGCGGCATTGTCGCCCTGATGGCGGCCGTGGAGCGGCACGAATACGTCGTCGTAGCTCGCGCCGGGAGTACGAAGCGACAGCACCCGACCCGACAGCGCCAACCGATTGCCGGTGCAGGCAAATTCGTGATCGCGCCGCCAGACCGCTTCGGCTCCGTTCTCTCGGGCCAGGCGCACGAGCAGCGCCGCGATCGCCGGGTCGGCCACCTCGCCAAGCACAGCCAGCGAACCAGGCTTCACCACACCCGCCTTCTCCGTCGCTATCTCTTCCTTGGTCGTGCCAAGGTACTCCTGATGGTCGAGTTCAACGTTGGTGATTACGGCCACGGCGCCGTCACCGACATTCGTCGCGTCCCATCGTCCACCCATTCCCACTTCGATTACCGCCGACTCGACGCCGAGGTCGTTCAGCCATCGAAACGCACCCGCGGTAAGGGCCTCGAAGAACGAACAGCGTTCTCGTGCCGCGTCTTCGGCCAACACGACGGCGGCGATCGTGTCGGCGAACTCATCATCGGTTATCGGCAGTAAACCCTCGAGCTGTCCGCTGGCCAGGCGCTCGTTCACGCGTTCCAGGTCAGGGCTGGTGTAGGCGCCGACCGACCGCCCCAGCGCCATCAGCAACGACGCCGCCATGCGGGTGGTCGAACCCTTGCCGTTCGTGCCCGTCACGTGGATGAACGCAACGTCGAGCTGCGGGTCGCCGAGATAGGCCATGACCCTGCGCAATCGGTCCAACGAGGGGACGTGGAGTTGTCGGGGGGGCACGGCGCCATCAGGAGCGTCGTTCAGCCGCCCGGTCTCCAGGTTCACCCGGTCGTAGAGGTTGGCGACCGCCTGCTCGTAGTTCACAACGGAGAACGGCCAACCGGTTCAGCTGGCGGCGCGACGTGGCCGTTC
>JANYDT010000212.1 GCA_025359845.1 Acidimicrobiia bacterium | reverse complement strand
AGTTCCGCCCGGTATACGACCACCCCGAGCGTCTACGTGAGGAGCTCCTGGCGACCCCCAGCTCTCGCATGCCGACGCAGGTGGTTATCGATGAAATTCAGAAGGTGCCAGCGCTTCTCGACGAAGTGCGCTGGCTCCACGAGAATCATGCAGTCCAGTTCGCGCTCTGCGGATCAAGCGCACGAAAGCTCCGCCGTGGCGTCGTGAATCTCCTCGGGGGCGTGCCCTTCGTTACGAACTCGGCGGGCTGACCGCCCGGGAGTTAGGCGACGCATTCGATGTCGAACGCATGGTCAATCACGGCTGGCTTCCCCGGATCTACGCCGCGAAGCAGCTGTGGCTGCGCTACCGCGAAGAGCGCTCGGCGCTAACCTACTGGCGGCTCGCGAGCGGCATCGAGGTCGACTTCGTCGTCGACGACTTGAGCCTTGCGATAGCGGCCAAATCGAGCAAATCGATCATCGGCGCCCATCTCAAAAGCCTGCGCCAGTTGGCCATCGACCAGACCGTCCGACGCCGAGCGATCGTGTGTCTCGAACCCAAGCGTCGCGTCACCCACGACGGCATCACGATCGTGCCGGCGTCGGAACTGTCCGACTTTCTCGACGAGGTTGCTCAAGCAGACTGATCACTCAGGGGGAACGGCGCAGACCGTGTGCGTTGATGGTGAATTTGGTCATCAGTGTTTGGCTTTCGTCGTGGTCGACCCGATAGTTTCCGACGAGGTCGTGCCAGTCAACCAACAATGTTGGGCTGTCGCGAATGAGTCGCAGGACGTTGCGACAGTCATACCGCATCACCGTCGTCGGAGTCGCCACGCCATAGGCCGTGGCGAGCATCGCGAAGGTATGCGCCCACCGTCCGTGGGACTCCCGTTGCCCGCTCGAAGCTGAGCCGCCGACGCTGTATTCGAGGCGACCGTGACTGAGAGTGAAGTACCACTGTTGAACGGCGTTGCGGGGATCCCAGGAGTTGAGCGGCGGCGGGAGGTCGTATCGCCGACGTCGTTCGATCAGTGGCTGTGGCGCGACGAGTTCTCGCAAGCGGGTTTGCCAGCGCAGTGTGGCTTCAGCCTGGTCGATGTCGCGCGGCTCGTCGTCGATCCATTCGACCGCGCCGTCGGCGCGCTCCTCGTCGAGAACGGCCAACATTTCAATCACTTCGTGCTCGTCGTACATCGCGTCGAGCACCGCTGAGTGGTACCCGGGCTCGTCCTCGTCGCCACTCGCTCCTCTCGGCGGGAACCCGAGTTCGGCGGCTCTAGCCTCGAGCCGCTCCGGGCCGATGCGTAGGTTCGACAACCGGCGCCGAGCTTCGGCGCGCGCGTGGCTGACACCGACTCGGGCCGTCCAGGTGGCGAACGTCGCGTCGTGCCAGAGGTCGGGCTCGAGCGGGTCCGAGACAACGATGATGGAGGCTATTTCAACGTGATCGCCGAAGAGCTGGGCCGCGCGGCTCGAATGGTCGACCCCGACTCGGAAGTCGGTGTCGACCGAAGGTACGGGCTCGGATGAAAAGGTGATGTCGTCCACGACATCGTCGGCGAGCCTTAGTTCGAAGATCGGCAAGACGGCTACCAGTCCGACTCGCCGGGATGGTCGGTGACGTAGGCAAGCTCCCAGTGCGGCCAGCCCAACCAGCCGCGAAGCCCCGGTGATCGTGTTACCAGCGAGTCGAGAAGGAGCGTCCCGGCCGCTGTCCCGGCGCACACGACGGCTGTCGCATGGAGTGGAAGGGGCAGCCACGCCGGGCTTAAGTCGCCGGTGAGCGACTCCACGTCGATGCCCGGCAGTTCCGCCGAGAAGAGGTCGCGGTACGTGCAGTATGCCTGCACGCTGTGACCGGTCGGGTCGCGCGGAGCGATGCGCCGCAACGCCAAGTCGCCGGCGGCGCTGAGCGGCAGAACGCTCACGATGGCCATGCGGTACTGTCTGAGCGGACGAGGCACGATCCGATGGTGCAGCGCGTGCCATGTGCGCGTCGAGTCGAAGTACAGCCCGTCCACGTCGTCGAGGTCTCGCACGGGCATTGCCAGCACGAGAGAAGGCAATGCCAGACCGACGTCGGCCGCGGCGCCGAACCCATCGGTGTTCCACGTCGTTCGAGACGCGGTGACCCCGGCCCGGTGCATCCGGCCGACGTTTTCGGCACGGAGTTGCTCTCTCGCGTCGGGTCGCCAGCATCGCCAGAAGATCGAACATTGTTTCGGTAGCGCTCGTCGTGGAGTTCTTCCGTCGCGGCGTCGAGCTTGCCGAGTGCCCACCGCAACGAATCGGCGGCCGGGTTGTCGGACCCGGCGTGGGCGTCGGCGACGGCCCGTTCGACTCTCAGTGTCGACCAGTCAGGGACGTCGTCTGGTGCGGGCCACTCGTGATCGCGTAGCGACCGTCGCAACTCGACCGAGGCCAACGCGAGCGCATCAGCGGGATGAGAGGCGTGCGGCTCGATGCGCAGTAGTGGATGCGATGCTGTCCACCGATCGAAATCGTCCGCGGATCGCGAAATGCGCACGAGAAATTCAGGCGGGAGGGCCGCCGCCGACTGGGCCCTGACGAGCGCGTCGGCGAGCGCGACGATCTCAAGCGCGGTGAGCACCTCACCGCGCTCGGCGCGCCGCCTCAAATCGTTGATCTTCCAGCTCTCCACCCATCGAGGATGACAGATCGACCGTCACCGTGCCGCCGAATATTGCCCGTCGGCGTCGCTCGGGTGGGAGGAGTCAAGTCAACTCTGCGGGGAAACGCGGTGGCTCGCCATCATGAAGGACGGCCGCAGCCGCCACGTCGGGGCCGAACGACATGTTCTCGTGGAGTAAGGGTCCGGGCCGCGGTGATCACCAACGCCAACCTGTCCGCTGTGGAATGGCCGTCAGAATCATTCGCGCGCTCAATGATCTTGTGGAGATATGCACCGAACGCGACGGTCCGTTCTTGTTCGCGTGGCCGGAAAATCCTCGAAGAAGTCCAAAAGGGCGCTGATGAAACGCGGGTTGGGGGCTGGAACAGGGCCGCCACCGACGTCGGTCCACATCTGGACTGGTCACACCGTTTAGCCACAGTCCCAGATCCGTACTGACTGGGCGGCGATGCTGCTGGTGACGCTTCCGGCATGGCCAAGGTCCGACTGGTTCGGGGGATATCAGGTGATCTTGATAGTGGCCCATACCTGTTTGCCGTGGGGGGTCGGGGTGATTCCCCAACTGTGGGCGAGGAGGTTGAGGAGGGCGAGGCCACGTCCGCCTGGCGTGGAGGGATCGCTGTGGCGCACCACGGGCTGTACGGGGCTTTCGTCGCAGACTATGAGCAGTGCAAGATCGCCTGAGCGTTGAACCTCAACCGTGAAGGGGGTGCGGGCATGGTTCACCGCATTGGCGGCAAGTTCGGACACAATCAACAGTGCGTCATCGAGTGTGTCCGGGCTGGTTGTGCCCGCCCACACGTCGCGCACACGGTGTCGGGCCGCGGTAACGGCGGTGATGTCACACGGGTACGCCGTCATTATGGAGTGAGGAACAGATTTCGCGTGGTGTCAGGCAGCGGTTGGTTTTCGGAACCCTTCACGTACCTCATTCGGTGTCTGATACTCGAGCACTGAATGAAGACGCTGCTGATTATACCAAATCTCAATATAGTTTGCAATAGCTTTACGAGCATGTTCACGAGTCGGAAACACAGTCCGGTCGACAAGTTCTTTCTTCAAAGACGCAAAGAACGACTCGGCGACAGCATTGTCATAACAAGTCCCAACCCGTCCCATCGATCCTCGCATCCGGTTGACTTTGAGACAGCCGGCGAACTGTCTCGACGTGTACTGCGACCCCCGATCAGAATGAAAAACAGCTCGGCGTCGAACCCGCCCATTTCGACGTGCCATAGCAACCGTCTCGCAGATAAGATCGGTATGATAATTGTCCGCGAACGACCAACCCGCGATCTCACGATTGAACAGGTCGATCATGGTCGACAAGTACGCCGGTCCTTCCCACGTGTCGATTTGGGTGATGTCACCCACGAAGCGCACACCCGGCCGCGTAGCAGTGAAGTCACGCCCGATCAGATCCACCGGCCCCGAGCCGACGCCTTGCTCGGTCTTATACCGCCACGGCGCCGGATGGCACGACACCAGACCCTCGTCCGCCATGACCTGGGCCACCAGCTTGTCGCAACACACGTGACCTTCCCGGCCCAGCTGAGCATGGACCCGCCGGTACCCGTACGTACCATTCGAAGCGTCGAACACCCGACGCACCTGCACGCTGAGCTCCGCCCGGGCCGCCGCAGTACGAGTCGGCACGCCACGACACCACGCGTAATAGCCCGACGCCGACACGCCCACCCACCGACACATCCGAGCCACCGCAAAGTTGGCCTTCTCCGCCGCGATCAACGCAAACCATTCTTCTGGTTTTGTGCCGCTGCGAAGGCGAGTGGCCGGAGGGGATCTCACCCCCCGGCTCTCTCAGAACCGTGCGTGAACCTCTCGACTCACACGGCTCCCATCATCGAGCAGGCTTATGGTGTGAGACCGAGCCGCCAATGCGCGAACAGGCGTGGTTGACGGACCGCGATGGTCTGCAACCATACCCGCGCACGTGCCGGACGGTTTCGGAGTCGTTTGTATTTCTTCATCGCCCACCGCACCAAATAGGTGTTGATGTTCTGGAGTGACGGGTACATTCTGGATCGGTGGAACCGGCCATAATACGTTACCCATCCAGTGACGATCGGGTTGATCATCTCGGCGAGGTGACTCAACGACGATTCGCTGCGATCATGCAAACGCCAAGCTTTGATCTTGCCACGGACTGTTTTCGCGGCGGGGTCCGAAATCGCTGGCGAAAAACTGACAAACAATCCTTGCTTGCCGGCAGCGACTCGGGCACCGAACGCGTACCCCAGAAAATTGAACCGTTCGTGTTCGTGAGAACCGTGACGGTTCGCGTCTTTGCAGTACACGATGCGGGTCTTGTCGGGATGTAACTCCAACCCGACCTGACCCATCCGTTCCTTCAGCCGTGACAACACCCACACAGCCTGGTTTCTGCTTACGCAGTGAATCACCGCGTCGTCGGCGTAACGCTCGAACGAGACAGCCGGGAACTCTCGGGCCAGCCACCGATCAAACGCGTAATGGAGAAAGAGGTTCGCCAGCAGCGGCGAGATCGCAGATCCTTGCGGGGTACCACGAGCTCTGGCCGACAGCGTGCCGTCGACATGTTGCAGCGGTGCGACCAGCCACCGTTGCACGTACAACAACACCCACGGAAGCTTCGTGTGTTTCGCTACCGTGCGCATGACGAGGTCATGTTCCAACGAGTCGAAGAACGCCCGGATGTCAAGATCGATCACCCAGTCGTTCTTCCAGCACCGTTCCCGGCACGTCCCTACCGCGTCGAGAGCGGATCTGCCAGGCCGATAGCCATACGAGTCCGGATGGAACAACGGTTCCACGACCGGTTCAAGATATGAACGTACAACCGTCTGAGCAACCCGATCCGACACCGTCGGAACCCCAAGAATCCTTACCCCACCAGCCGCTTTCGGTATCTCCACAGCACGCACCGCTGGCGGGAAATACGTCCCCGACGACATCCGATTCCAAACCCGATACAGATTTGATTGCAAATCCTTCTCGAACTCGGCGATCGATTGGCCATCAACCCCAGCAGCACCACCGTTCGTCTTCACTTTCTCCCACGCCTCAAACACAACCCGTTTCGAAATATCAAACGATTTCGCATCTACAACCTGCTTTGACCTGCTCACGAGTTCCTCCCACCCGAAGATGGTTGACCCACGAACCGATCTCGATAACTCGTCTCCTTCGCTCCGCCCGAATTACCAGGCATCACCGCTACTACAAGACGATCCGTCCCTATGCTTGCCACCGGTACTCTGCCCCTAACCGTTCCAGCAGCTTGGGGTCCTCCCGTCACCAACCCAACCAACAAACAGTCAGGCCGACACGACAAACGACAGGTTCTCACGTTCCACACCAGAGCCTGGACTGGACTCACGCCACCTTCATGCCGGACACCACTGAGGCAGTAAACAGGTAACCCCTCAGCCAATCCCAGGCCAGCCTTCCTGCCCAGTTTTGATGTCATTTCAAGCATTTCGACACGTCATCAGTGGTTCGCTCACGCTCGCCTTCCCAATCCTTACCTCGACACACTCAACGGCATGTCTTTCCGCAACGCTCACCACCCCGGCTCTTAACCGACGCAGCTTGCGGTGGTTTGAAACCACCTCCTGCAAGGCGATCCCGGAGGGCCAAACCTCCATCTCTGATACAGCACCACACAGCAACACCAGCAACTACACCGGTCTCACCACATGTTCGTGACACACGAAGGCCGCCGCTTTTTTTAGGAACGCGTTCTCCATCTCTAAATCCGCGATACGTCGCTGCAACAATTTCATTTCTCGTTCATCCTCACTCGCGACGACACCCTGCGTCTTCCGATCAGCGTACCTCGCACGATTCACCCAAACACGGAGCGTTTCCGCGTTCACTCCAAGCTCCGACGCGACACTC
>JANYDT010000174.1 GCA_025359845.1 Acidimicrobiia bacterium | reverse complement strand
GCCGATCACCGCCCCGGTCAGCACGTTCAACGCCGCGAACAGTGTGGTGGTGCCGTTGCGTTTGTAGTCATGCGTCATGGTGGCGGCGCGGCCCTTCTTCATCGGCAGCGACGCCTGTGTACGGTCAAGAGCCTGGATCTGACTCTTCTCGTCCATGCACAACACGATCGCCTTTTCAGGCGGATTCAAATAGAGCCCGACCACATCGACGAGTTTCTCCTCGAATCGTTTGTCGTTGGACAACTTGAACGCCTTGACCAGATGCGGTTTGAGGCCCCGACCCGACCAGATCCGCTGCACCGTCGCCGGGCTCACCCCAACCGCTTTGGCCATAGACCGGCAACTCCAATGCGTCTCACCCACCGGCTTAGTCTTCTGTGTCAACCGGACAATCTCATCAATCTTCTCCGCCGCGATAACCGCCTTACGTCCCCGGCCCGGTCTCACCTGGCCGAGCTTCGCCACTCCCTCCTCAACGAAACGCTCCCGCCACGCGACCACACTCGACGGCGACACCTCCAACCGAGCAGCAATCGCAGTCGACGCCACCCCCTCCGCGGCCAACAACAACGCCTTAGCCCGAGTCACCTCCCCATGCGGCGCAGATGACGACCTCGACATGCGCTCAAGAATCTCCCGCTCACCATCAGACATCTTCAAAGCAAGGCTCGGCGCACGCACACCCAGACACTACCACAATCACCGATTATTTACGAGACACTACACTAGTGCTCTCGACACAACGAGGCCACCCCGAGAGAGCGAGGTCTGATCTGCCGACCCGGCTCACGCCCGCACCGTGGGGACATAGCAACAAACATTTCCTGAAACGGGCGTACGGGGCGGACGCAGCGGTACTCAAAGCCCGTGCTCACTTGGGCAAGGCAATACACGACCGCACGGCCCTGTCTGCAGGGGGCGCAGAGTCGTGGATAAGAATCCGCCAGCAAACCACGGTAGGTCAGAAGGAGTATCAGACGCACGCGACGATCACTGCCTCCCCAACGACTTGCGACAACATCCGTCAGCGAGAGCCTGCTCGGAACTCAAAGCTAGACATTCACCCGGAATTCCCCCCGGACTCCTGGGCAATACTGGTCGATACAGGACCTTCTCTTAATCCGCAGGTTCTGGGTTCGAATCCCAGGGAGCGCACTATAAAGTCGCTGGTAAGAGATGGTATCGGCGGCGGGAATCGAGCGTTTGTTCGTGTCTACCGCGTAAGTCTACCGCGTAACTAATCCGAGACTAGACGATAGACATAGACGGAGCCGCTACTATTTGGTGATGAGTTCGCTTGGGGAGCGTTTTGAAAGGATGGTTGACCGCACCGGTGATCATCACCTGTGGCTCGGTTTCTCCGCGGGCGATGGCACACCGCAGATGCGGGTTGGTTCGAAGCTCACGACGGCGCGGCGGGTGGCGTGGGAACTGGCTTTCGGATCGATCCCGCCCCATCAACGAGTCGCGGCATGTGCGGTTGCGCGCCGGTGCGTCCGCGTCGAGCACCTGCATCTGGGGGCGCGACCCTCTCCTGCGCATCGGGAGTCGCAGCCCGCCGAGCGGGCGCGGGCGCCTCGGGGGAGCGGGTCGCTGCGTGAGCTTCGTCCCGGCCGGTGGGCGCTCACGGTGTCAACGCCCGACGGGCGTCGCTACTCGACCGTCGAAGGAACCAGGCTCGACGCGGAGCAGGGGATGCGTGAGCTTCGCGCCGCTTCGGGTCCGTCCGAGGTGATGCTCGAGGACCTCGCCGCGAGGTACTTCGATAGTTTGGAGGCCAAGGGCCGTTCTGCGGCGACGATCCGCCGGTATCACCAACTGTGGGCCGATTGGCTGGCGCCGACACTGGGAGCTTTGCCGGCTGAACGGGTCACGCCAGCCCGGCTCGAACGAGTGTTGCGGGCGATGACACGGAGCGGTCAGTCGTCCAGTTCCGTACATCAGGCCGCGGTCGTGCTCTCCGGCGTGTTCTTCGCCGCCCACGCAGCGGGGGGTGTGAAGACGAACCCGATGATCGGCCTCACCCTCCCCAACGGCGACACACTCCAACGACCACGCCGACGCGGACAGGAATCTGGTCCTGGTCGCTGATCGGGTTCGTTGCGTCGGGTGTTCAGGCCACGTGAAGGTAGGTGCGAAGTGCGCTGCGTACGATGTCGCTGGCCGTGGTGTGTTCGGTTTCGGCGCGTTGTTCAAGGGCGGCACGGAGCTCCGGGTCGAGCCGGACGGGGAATACATCGGCTGCGGAGCTTCCAAGTGATGGCCGACCGGGTCGACGCTTGAGTTGTCCTATGTCGATTCCTGCTTCGGCTTCGTCGGCGAGAGCTTGGATCTCTTCGGATGTGACTGGGCGTCCCTTATGCGTGATTGCCATCATTGGTCGTCTCCGAGTTGCAGGAGTAGGGCGAGGAAGTTTGGGCGGGCATGCATGGCGTGGATCACGATCTGTCGGTTGCCGTCCGCGACGATGACGACGAGTTGGATCATGTTGCCGGCCCCGTCCGGCCCGACGACGGCGATTCGGGGTGGGTGCTCATCGGGGTCGTAGTCGAACTCTGCGAGCGAATGGTCATAGGCATGGGTGATGGCGTCGTCGGAGATCCGATGCTTACGCGCCGATCGGTGAATCTCCATCACAGGTATCGTATTACGATTCGTCAGCCCACGTAATATTCGTTGGTGGTGACACGACAGACGTCACGGTCGACGCGCACGGCGGGCCCGTCAGCGGTAGGCGACGCCCGCGGCGGCGTCGGCCTCGGCGATTTCAGATACTGCGGCCAGTCGGTCTTGGCGGCGCCGCGCGTAGGCGAGAGCGTCGCCGACGCGAACGCGACGGTGCGAACCGGCGTGATGGGCGGCGAGTTTGCCGGAATCGATGAGGCGCACGACGAAGGTACGCGAGGGCCCGAGGAGGTCCGCGGTCCGTTGGGTGGTGATGCCATGATCGTCGACGAGGACGTGTACTGACCCTCCGCCGGCGAGGTCGTTCAAGAGTTGTTCGACTGCTCGTTGCGGGGCCGCGGGCAGTTGGATCTCGCCGTCGGTGGTTCGTACGGCGACGGGTCGGACGCTGTTGCCGGCCGACAAGCGCGCGGCGAGGCGTTTGCGGTCGCGGGGACCGAGCTCGAATGTCAGCATGTCGCTCACGCTCCCAGATTTGTGAGTAAACGACACAAACGAAAACTACCTCCCTCGGCTTCCCAGGCTTGGTGAGCGGTCGGTTCCGAGTTCTGAAATGCGGAGAAGTAGCTCACGACGGCGCGGCGTGTGGGGTGGGAGCTGACCGTCGGACCGATTGGATCCCATCAACGAGTTGCGGCCTGCAAGGCCGATAGTCGCTGCGTGCGAGTCGAGCATCTGCGTCTCGGAGCGCGACCCTTGTCTGCGCACGCGGAGGTGCAGCCGGTCGAGCGGGTGCGGGCGCCTCAGGGGAGCGGCTCGTTGCGTGCACTTCGTCCGGGCCATTGGGCCCTCACGGTACCGACGCCCGACGGACGTCGGTACGCAACCGTCGAAGGTAGCAAGCTCGCGACGCGGAGCAGGCGATGCGTGAGCTTCGCGCCGCTTCGGGTCCGTCCGATGTGATGCTCGAGGACCTCGTCGCGAGGTACTTCGATGGATTGGTAGCCAAGAGTCGTTCTGCGGCGACGATACGCCGGTATCGCCAACTGTGGACCGACTGGCTGGCGCCCACGCTTGGGCAGTTGCCGGCAGCACGGGTTACGACGGCCAGGCTCGAACGGGTCCTGCGGGTAATGGCCCGGAGCGGGCGGTCGGCTAGTTCCGTTCATCAGGCCGCCCTCGTGCTCTCTGGTGCCTTCAAGGCCGCCCACGACGCCGGTACCGTGAGGACGAACCCGATGATCGGACTCACGCTCCCCAACGGCGACACACTCCAACGGCCACGCCAGCGTCGATGAATCCCGGTGCGGTGAGCGCTTGCGTCTCACAAACGAAGTTATTTGCGCATTCGGATCGTGCTCATCAGGCCTCTATGCGAACCAGAAGGCAGCGATCGTGACGGGACGGCCTTTTCGATTCGTCGTCGCGGCACCGACCTACGAGCCGCCCGCCGGTGCGACCTTTCGCGTCCGCGTCGAGGACGCCGGCCTCGAACTGTAAGGAGCGGCCGAGCCGGGCGTGCCGAAGCCGCGTCCCGATTCGGTCCATCCATTCGGTTGCGACCCGTGGGAGCGGGCCGGTCGGGTCCGGGGTCGGTCGAGGGGAGCATCAGTCACGTCGGCCACGCCCTCCCGCCGTGACGATGCCGACTTGCCCGAGGTCACCCGGCACCGGCCCCTTGACCGGCTATCCGCACCGGCTGAAAGCGCAACCACGAGCTGCGTGGGGCAGCCCGCCGCCGATCGTCGAGTCCTGGCCGAGGACAACAGCGCTGCGATCCTGTGGTGAACGGTGTGCGTCGCGTTTCGGGCGTTTCCAGTCCGGTGGAAATCAGCGAGTCCGACGGCCTCGGTCCAAAGCGTCCACGATAGCGGTCGCCACTTTGGGATCGACCGGCGGAAGGCCGTACTCGTCGCAGCATGGCGGCTTCTCCCGCTCGGCCGTCAACGCTTCGAGGCCGAGGTGTTCGAGCAGGACGTCATAGACGTCACCGCTCGATCGATCATGGCGCCAGATCGCAACAATGACGGCGTGTTGGTCGCCAGGCCACGCGATGAGCATTCGGTCGTTGGCGTACAGATGCCGCGAGCAGATGTGGTCGAGCACGGTGGCAGCAAGCCGATACCCGGCTGCTCTGCAACCGCGGTCGCGCAGATCACGCAGCGCCGCGACGGCTGCCTTCTGATGGCGCCCTCGGAGGTCGCGAAGCTATCGCTGTGCGGTTGTCGTCAGCTCGACTTGGATCGTTTCGTCTCCCGCGAGGTTGTGGCGATCTCATCGAGAACGTCGCTCAACGGGACGAGCCGCCCGGCGGTCACATCGTCGAAGCCCTCTCGGACGCCTTCCCCGGCGAGTACGGCGCGGTCACGCAGGACGCGCATAACGGCGATGAGGAGGTTGCGGTCGTGGCCGTGCTCGCGCAGGAGCTCGAGTGCTCTCTTCACCGCGGCAAGCGACAGGACATCAACCCGCACCGGATTCGCGCTGACGCGAGGTTTGAGGACACCGGCCTCGATCCAGGCCCGGACGGTTGGTTGCGAGATCCCGAGCACCTGCGCGACTTCGGCCACCTTAGCCCCCAGGTCCCGGTCGGCGACGTGGTTGCGTACAGCCTGGAGGGAGCGCCGACGCTCAGGATCATCTTAGTGCGCCGCGAGCTCCTCTAGCGCGATGAGATCGTCCACGACGTCGACTGCTGACATGGACCCGAGACTACACCCGGTACTTTCTGAAATCGGGAGATATTCGAAGGTGTTGGTCCTGTGGTCATCGGCCGCCTTGACGGGTGCGTGGTTAGCGTCACCGGTGGCCGATCTGCGCCATTTCCAGATACCGCAGACGACGTGGCCCGACCGTCACGGGTCGGCTCATCGTGAAGACGATGGACGACTTCGTCAACTCATGCGCGGTCTGCGCCGCGAATGCCGAGTTGGGGCAGTCGGTCATGCCATCGCTGGAACCAGCCTGGGTCTGTAAGGAGAGGTGGATGGCGTTGCGAACGATGATTCGCAGTGAGCGATGTCGGTCCACAGTGCCGCTGCGACACAGCGTTCCCACACGATCAGCGCCCATGCACGGTCGGGGTCAGCGTTGACCTGACGGAGATACACCTCGAGCCGGGCTTTCGAGTAGCCCGCCACGAGCGCCGCGAGTTCGTCGTTGGTCATGGTCGCGTCTGCCCGAGACGAGAATCGGGATAGCGCTGAATCGCGCTATCCCGATCACGAACGAGGCTCTGGTGGCATGCGAACAGAGGCGCCCAGAGCACTTGGCAAACACGGTACACGAGAATGCGCTCGACGGCCAGCCTCGCTGCTGCTGTTGATCGCGCTTGTCGCCACCCTACTGGGGGGAATTCATGAACTGCCTCCACTCGATATTGACGGCTAACACACGCCCGAGTTATTCAACCAGTTCACCCACAAGTGGTAGTAAGAGTGTCGGGTCGGTCGATAAGGTGGTGACGTCGAATGTCGGAACGGTCTGATTCGGTCAGTTCAATCGTTGTACTAACAACGCAACAGCCACCACTTAGGGTGCGAATTGCGTCACTGATTCGACGCCTACATTGGTGGCGATACTTCCTCCCGGCCGCCGTGAGCGGGTTCTTTAGTGCGGTGTTGTACTGGCACGTGCACCGCACCGACGGACGCATCGGCACACTTCTCGGGGCCCGCACTGATCAACTTCGGGCGATCGTCATATGCGGGAGTCAAAATCCATGCCCCAAGCTCGTTCGAGCCCTGAGACTCGACACTGCTCTCGCTTTCACAACGACCATCACCATTGTTCTGGTCGTCGCCTTCTGGACCGGACACCGTCACACCCGACGGTCACGAGCGCGCTCGATCGTGCTTCGCCTCGTCGTCGCCATTGCCGAAGTCCTTTATCTCGTCTTCGATTTGGAAGAAAATCGGCGGCTCGGTCGGATCGGATCGGTCTTCGCGGCATCGCAGGCAACGCTGCACCAACCGCCGCGACAAAGCCCGCGATCGAGATGGCCCGTCGACGCCTCGCGCACGCGACCGACCTCGAGTGGGATTGCCTGATTCCAGCGCTGTTGCCTCGCTACTCCACCTTGGCCGTCGGCTTCCAATCATCACGTTGCCCTCACCGAACGACGAATCGAGTTCTTCCGAAGTTCTGCGACAGCGGCGTGGTGCCTCCGCTCCATCCTTATGAGAAGCCTTGCACGATGCTCTTCGGGCAAGCGGTGGCGATCTCGTCGGCACCGGCTGACGGAACGCTCTCTTCCCTCTCGACCGATCCTGCTCATCCGATCGAGTTCTGCGTGAATGGCGAACTGGGGCGATCGGGGCCGCGCTTGCAGACGCTGATGCGCCTCGAGACCAGCCAATCCGGAATAATTCGATCGCTCAACGCCAAGACGGAGGTCCTCAGACAGCCGAGGTTGCGCATCGCCGCCACTACCCCGCAAAACTGCGACAGGCCCAACGACGACGAACGACTACCTTCCGTCACGAATGCGGCACGACTTCGTGACCAACTCTCGATCTCCCGACAGCCGACAATCTCGCTCGTCACGGCCTCGGCCATCGTGACGGGTGAGGTGCTCGAACCCAACCAGATCCGCCTCGATACTCCGCCATCCGTCAAGGCCGAATCCGCGATGGCACAGCACCCGAAGATCAATATGAATCCGCAATGGAAGTGGCGGGTTCCGCTCGGAGTCCTCCTTTTTGGTGGGCTGCTTTTTCTGTACCGGATAACCATCCGTCCAAAGTTGTGGAAATGGGTCGATCGCGTCGCGTGGGTGACGGTCATTGCCGGCGCACTCATGTTGGTCCTCTGGGCTGTGTTGCCGTGGCTGGCGGATGCCTATCCGCGACGCCTTGCCAGTGGCCTGACATCGTCGCCGACCGGTAACGCCAAACTTCCGCTGTTGCCGCGTTTGCCCGGTGGCGTATTCGCGTCGATTCTCCTCGCGGTGTCGACTCTGCGCAAGTACGTGCGCAGGTCCCCCGCGAGCGCCAGCAAACCTTGAGCCATTAAGGAGAATGCGAAAGCTCTGCGGTCGAAGCTCATGGGCATAGTCCAACGGGCGTT
The DNA here is from genome assembly GCA_025359845.1 of Acidimicrobiia bacterium. Classification (GTDB taxonomy): domain Bacteria; phylum Actinomycetota; class Acidimicrobiia; order Acidimicrobiales; family JANYDT01; genus JANYDT01. The sequence continues at coordinate 4,869 of JANYDT010000174.1, read as the reverse complement.
CGTAGGTGTCGTCCTCGGAGCACTTCTCCTCGTGAACTTCATGAACGTGTTGGTTTTAGGCGCGGCGAACGGTCCGAGCGGGCATCTCGCCTGGCTGACGCATGACCTATTCGGCTTCGAACTCCGCTTTCCGCCCGACCCCGTATTCTGGTGCTTGCTCACGGCCGCCCTCATTGTGCTGGCGACCGCCTTCGAAGCGACGTCGTGGTCACTAGCGCCGGTGTACAAGCGACGCCTGTTCTCGGCGTTCGGTCTGCAAAGGATCGGCCTTCATGCTGGGATGCTCGAGCTCTCGGAAGCCAAGGAGCATTGGGAGTACATCCGGGCCGGGCCGACGCCAGGGGGTGAGTCGCCGACGCGCTCCGAGCGAGCCGGATTCTTCGACGGCGAGGAGGGAGATGGCACCGAATTGGTGCTGTGCTGTGCCGCCAACATTGTGGGAGCCGACCGAGCCCCTACCGGTCGGCGCGCCGTTTCATTTTCTGTTTCCCGCTCGGTAGTCGGCGGTCCTGAGGTTGGTTGGGTCGCCGGCGACACCTATTTGGCGAGAATGGGCCGGCGTCGTCTTTGGGATATCAATGGACCGGCGATTGTCGGGGTTTCGGGAGCGGCAGTAAGCCCAGCGATGGGTCGCCAGTCGCTCGGACCGATCGGTTCGGTTCTCGCCATGCTCAATGTCCGACTGGGGGCCTGGTTGCTGCACCCCCAATGGGTCGGCAATATGGACGTTAAAGCGACGCCGACATGGACGCATGTGCCGGGTTGGCCGTGGTTTCTCCGCGAGGTGGTGCGGCGCTATCGCTCCGAGGCTCCGTATCTCTATGTCACCGACGGGGGACACTGGGAGCCTATCGAAGCCTCGGTCGTCACCTCGCCTCGAGTGCGCTCGCCAGCAAAGACGGAGTGGCCTTCACCTACCGGGCAATGCGCGACACCGCAGCACTCGGTCGGAAGGATCTTAAGAATCCTAACGATCAAAAGGATCCTTAGGTCCGCAGCCCACGCAGCGCGACCGCCACCGATGAATCCGGCTGGTATCGCTGCAGCGCGAGTACGGGGCCTGCGACGGGCGATAATGGACTCATGGGTTTCGAGCATGAGTTGATTCGTGGCCTCGGGGACCGTGATTGGTCCGAGCGGCTGCTCGACGCGCTTCTCGACGTCGGCCTCCCCGCGGCGGAGCGCGAAGAGATCTGGGAGACGCTGCGTCAGGTGGACGATCCGAGACTCGTAGCGCGCTTGCGCGCCGCACTGTGTGACGCGACCCTTGCCCCGGAAATTCGCGAGGACGTCTTGCAGCTGATCCTCAATCGCGAGGAGAACCTGTGCGACGCCGAATTTCGCGAACTGTGGGACGCAGGCGACCCGTTGTTTCGCCACGTGGTTCTGCGACATCTCGGTGACGCCGATGTGGTCGTGCCCATCGCCGCTGACCCTGACGATCCGCTCCTGGAGGACGCAATCCACGCCCTCGCGTTCCGCTTCGACGACCACATCGATCTCGCGGTCGCCGCGCTGTCCAACCCACGTCCCGACGTGCGGATCGCGGCGGTGACCACGGTGATGTGGCTCGAGCCGATCAACGCGATACCTGGCCTGCTGGCGTGCCTTGACGACGCCGACGAACGCGTGCGGACGGAGACGGAGGACGTGTTGCAGTACTTCCGCGACCGGCGCGTGTTGCGACGCCTGGCCGAATCGCGGGGACCGAGTTGGGCGCTCATGGAAGCGGCATTCCGTGACACGCTTCGGAGAGAACCGGCCCTGCGGGACTGGATGGAACCGCTTCGGGACGTGCTCGGCGAAGATCACGCCGTCGACGACCGGCCCTTCATCGCCGAGCCGCGTCCCGGCCTCGTACCTGTCGATGTCGAGGCCGTGATGGCGGAACTGTCCGATGTCGGAGGTCCGTGGGCCGAACGCCGACAACGCCTTCGGGCCCGTTTCGATTGGTCCGGCGTGGCCGCCGATGACGGGCTCGGCTCGCCGAAGCACTCAGGGACCATCCTGATCCGGTCGTACGAGGTTGTGCCGCAGACGCTTTCGCGGTCTGGGATGACACGCCGGACCTCCTGGAACTGGCGGGCGATCGAAACGACGGCGTGGCCAAGTGGGCGCGCTGGCTATTGCGGGAAGTCACACCCACCGCGTCGGCCGCGCGCCTCCTACGCGCCTTTCTCGAACAGCCCCGCCGGAGCTCGGGATGGGGCGAGGCTCTCGCGTCGTACGTGCACCACGCGCCGCGAGCAGAAGCCCTCTCGTTCGTCGTTGACACGATGTACGCCACACGGTCAGAGGAGCGGCGCCTGGCGTGCCTCTACAAAGTACTCGACGAACCCGACATCGTCCGGGGCGCACTCGTCCTGTTCGATCAGGCCCCTCTCGTCACTTGGAGCGTGCACGTCGTGCTTCTCCACGCCTGTCGCCAACTCGCCCTCCCCGTCCCACAGCTCCCAGCCCTCGACACTGTCGACGACCTCGACCTCGCCGAAGCGATCGTAGCCGCCACCGCTCAATGACGTGGCGCCGCGGTGGCGGGTCCGTCCCGAACGGCAGCTCACATCTTGCGTGGGAAATCGTTTGCTGCCGAAGGCGACATCGCCGAGGCCGAAACGCGAACTCCTCGCAGCGGGCAAGGTGCGCGAGACCCGGTGTTGTCCTCGTTCGGTCCCGACCTCTCGCTCGCGTGGGCCCTCCTGCCACAGTGGATTTCCACGACAATCGCCATAGCCCCGATGGACGACCAAGGCGGCGGCCGAGATGAGACCGACGACCACACGAGGTCATTCTTCTATGCGCCAGGTTCTCGAACCGGGTTTTGCGGCTGACGCACATGGTCGCGCCTTGACTGGAAAGTTCCAATGAAACCCACTGCGCGAAGCGTCTCATCCCGTACTCGCCTGGTTCGAGTCAGTGTAGTGACGTTTGATCACCGACGCGACGGGGTGACCGTTGCCGGGTGTGGCGACCACTGCGACGTGGTCGCTGACGTAGACCCCTTGAGTTGTGGGCCCAACGGTTGTTCCCGTACCTCGGGGTAAGTAGGCGCATGCCACTCCGCGTCCATTGTCGAACAGCCCACCGGACTTGTAGACGCAGGCGAACACCTCAGGTCCTATCAGAACTGTGTCGCCGAGTTGGACGGTTATGGACGGCGCAGTTGATCGAAAGGTAGTAGCGATATCGGTGAGATCCGGCGTGGACCAGACACGTTTTGTCGCACCGCCCGGCAATGGTGCACCGCTTAAGACCGTTCTCTCGATCTTGGTATGACCGAGGTCATCGATGATCGCGTGATACGCGCCTCGGGTGCCGCGGCCGTCGCGGCTTTTATCGAAGAAGCAGTCGACCTGGGCTGGACTGGAATTGTCTTCGGTATGAACGTACACGACGCACTGAACGTGGCTTCCAGCGAAGTGGAGCCACGCCATTGAGTCGACGTTGACCGTCTCCGACGACGCGGGCGCCGAGCCGAACCCCACGAACAGTGCTGCGATCGAAACGCAGACAGGCCCGATGTGCCTGTGTGCTCTGGCCCTCGTCGTCGAGCGGCCGGTATGGTCCGCGGAATTCACCTTCGATTGTCCTCTCCAAACCGGTCGGTCCGGCTTCTCCTGATGGTATGGAGCAGAATGGGTTTCCGGTAGAGCGTTTCGCCCCTATTCCAAGGGTGAGAACTACCCCATCCAATCCGGGCAGAGACAACCCGTTCGACACCGACTGTTTCGCGGACAGGGGCAGGGTCAAGTTCAGATGGCAATCCGAAGGTTGGATGTCGCTCCCCGCGAATCGACGCTTGCCGCTTGTTCCGGACGTGCGTTGTGAGTTCGGACGCGACAGACTGGGGTCATGGTGAGTTCCGAGGGTTCTGATGCCGTGATTCGGTTCCGGATTGCTGTAGAGAGCAGCGATGACGCAACCGCGGAAGATGCAGAACGTGCCCTGCACGGGCTTCGTCGCGATCTCGTCGATAGTGGTGCGTTGTCGGTCGAGGCGGTCGCCGGCAGCGACGTCCCCGCTGGCGCTAAGGGAACCGAGATGATGCTCGAACTCGTGGTCGCCGTCACGGCGGGAACACTCCACGTCGTTCTTCCTATGGCCCTCGAGCCGTTCTCCAAGCACTGGCGGGGACGAGGTACTGTCACGGGGCCGACCGGCAACACCGAAGATCTGCGTTCCCTCTCGCCAGAGCGGCTGAAGGCCCTTGCCTCGGTTTGGAGCAAATCGACCGACGACGCGGCGCCAGGCAGTTGAGGGCAGGTCGTCGTGTCGAATCGCCGAGCGCTAGTTGTTGCGTCGGACGAGTACGTCGACCCCGCGCTGCGTGCCCTGGCGGCGCCGCGACGTGACGCCACTGATCTGGCCGAGGTTCTGACCGACCCTAAAATCGGTGGCTTTGAGGTCGCAAGCGTCATAAATCGACCGCATCACGAGGTACAGCGCGCAATCGCGCGGTTCTTTTCGTTGAGCCAACGCAGTGACACGCTTTTGTTCTATTTCTCCGGGCACGGCGTAAAGGACGAGAACGGACTGCTGTATTTTGCCATGTCCGACACCGAACGTGACTTGTTGAGCGCTACATCGGTGCCATCAACGTTCGTGAGTGGGCAACTCGAGCAGGCGCGGGCCGACACGAAAATTGTCATTCTCGACTGTTGCTTTGGCGGCGCATTCTCGCGGGCATTCACAGCGAAAGCGGATATGACGATCGACATCGCGGAGGAGTTACGAGGAATCGGTCGAGTGGTAATTACCGCATCGAGCGCTATGCAGTATTCATTCGAGCTTTCCACGTTGGAGGGCCCCGAGTCCCGGTCGCTCTTTACAAAGCACCTCGTACATGGGCTGCGTACGGGCGACGCGGACACC
>JANYDT010000083.1 GCA_025359845.1 Acidimicrobiia bacterium | reverse complement strand
ACACAGTACGCGTCGCCCCGGCGGAAGTGGAGTCCAGAAACACGACGGGTGAACCGATGCTCGAACCGGTCAACGTGTACGACGCAGCCACCGCGACCGGGTCGGCCGAGGTCGAGATGCTCAGGGTCTTCGAGCCCGAAGAGGGAGCATTCGTCACACCGGTGACCGAAACGGTGACCGCGTTGCCGGCGATGACCAGCCCCTGCACATCGATAGTGGCGACGTTACCGGTCGGCCCCGAGACGGCCAGAAGGCCGGCCGGCGTGCATGCATGGCTGGTGGTACTGGTCGTGGTATTGGTGACCGTGTATTTGCACGGATCGTTCGGGAAAACCGTGCCGCTTGGGGCCGAGAGCGTGATGAACGGATCTTGGGTGACCCCAGTCGCCGGCGGCCGAGCATTCATCGTGTGCGTCGAAACGAACTGCGCTGCGTACGTAACGTTGGTCGCCCCGGCGACGCCGTTACTCGTAGTGACGCTCGCACCGGTCACCGAGGATGGTGCGACCAGCGTATACGCCGCAGGTGCCGGCGTCGTATCGTTCGATGTCGACATGTTGAGCGTTGTCGCTCCGATGGTGCCCGGATTGTTGATGTCGAACACAATCACGATCATCGAGTCGCCCGGGTTGGCCGCGCTCGGGCTGGTGAACGTGACCGTGCGGTTCCCGTTGGTGAGGACCGGCGCCGAGGACGGGATACCGAAAACGTTGTGGGAAGTGGTATCGTCCGACACGAAGTACTGGTCGGCGGCGCTCGGAAACACGGTCCCGGCCGGACCATCAAACGTGATCGTCGAGGTGTTGAGCGTTAGCCCCGAGGTCGCGGTGAAGAACGCTGAATAGAGTGTGTTGATCGCAGAGGCAGAGTCCGAGTCGAGGTTGACCGCAGGCGAACCCACACTCCCACCCGCCGCATGGGCCGGCGTATTGGATCCGACCGAAAGCAACCCGCCGATCAGCAACGCGACAGTGAAGACGGCCAACCCCACCGATCGAATGCGCATCGCCACTCGAGTCCGGGGGGTCAACCCGAGCCCCCCTTCGCCGGGGGCAGGCATCGGCCCCACCCCAGGTCTAGCCCCCGTGACTCGGTACCCCGCGTTGCCGTCGTAACCAAAATTGCGCTCAGTCATTACTGTCTCCCTGCGTTCGCTTCGTTGTCGAATGGATTGCACGGCACCCGGGGAAGGGTCAGGAAGATCGCACAAGCAATCTGAAACTTCAGCGACTCGACGTTCGAACGTCGCTAGGTGCCATACCTACATAGTGAAGGACGTCCGGGGTTCGCGTTAGATCACTATTGTCTTTCTCAACGGGGTATTTCTTAGGACGGAGACAGGGTACAAATACCCCATAGCCCAACCTCGGTCATCCGCCAGCTTCAATCCCGGCTGCGCCGCCACGGGGCGACCAACGTAACAACGGTACAACGGTCCCCCGCCCGGAGTCGAATTGATGGTGGCGGTAGAGCAGTCCCGTCCTTGTGGATGGGGCGCGGGTGACGGAGTTGCCGGTCCCGCGACAAGTGTTCTCCTCTACGTCAATAGGTAGGCGATGAGCTGTGCTCGGACACGCGCTGACGTGGCGGTGGTGATCGACAGAGTCGTCTGGTCACCAACGGCGACGAGTTCGGGGCTGTGGGTGAGCGGGCCAGACCGGTAGGGCCGGGTCGGGGCCTCGGGCCGGCGACCCGCCCAGAGGCGCACTTCGCCGGGTCGGGCCGCGTCGGCGACACTCAATCCGATCCAGGCCGACATTGTCGACCCAGTGGGCCGAGCGGGCAGATCGAAATGCACGGCCTCGCCCGGGTCCACGACGGCGTCGACCAATAATTTTGGATCGGTAGGCACGATGAGGCCGGCGGTTGATTCGTCGGCACCCTCGTTCGTGACATAGCCGAGCAACTCTACCGACACGGTCGCCGCGTCGGACGTGTACAGGCTGAGGCGGCGAACCGGTACGATGGTCAAGTTCGTCGCGATGACGTCACCGGCCGGCACATGCAGTTGGGACGCGCCGTAGCGCGTCGCCCCGACCGGTGACACCGTCACGAAGCCGGGCCCCGCATTTGCCTGCGCGGTGATCCGAATGACCGCGGAGGACGCCCATTCCGGCACACTGGAGATGTCGAATTCGGTCGCGCCGCCAGCCGACAACACGGTGGGTTGTACAAGCGCCACTGCACCCGTTTGCAGGATTCGCCCGGCCCGCACCCGACCCGGTGCTGACAACGGCGTGAGGTAGCCCACCACATCGATGATCAGATGCGTTTCGATCGTGGGTTCGAAGGTAACGTTGCCGTCGCCGTCGACCGGGAGGAGTTCAAGGCCGGACGATCCGCCGTCCGTGATGGGTCTTGATGCTCGTTCAGCTTGCGGTTTGCCCGCGGACCAACGCAACAGTCCCGTCCCTGCACCGTCAATCACCGTGACGTTGGCGAGCACCCAACCCGTCCCCTCGGGGACAACGCTGGTGCCCGCGACCTTCACCTGCTTCAGTGTTCCCGCAGCGAGGCGAACTCCACCGGTAAGAGGCTGCGTCGACTGGCGAGAGTCGAACACCCGGCTCGGGGTGACAGGCGTCAGTTGTTGCCCCACCGGCGCAGGCAACGGGGGCACGGCCAGTCCCGAGCGACAAT
>JANYDT010000247.1 GCA_025359845.1 Acidimicrobiia bacterium | reverse complement strand
CCTCAACCGCTTGAGGGTCGGGGTCGACGACTGCGGCGATGCCCGTCCGTTCATCGCGGCTAAGAAACGCTTCGCTCAGCGCGACGGCCAGGGCGGCAAGTTGGGTCGAGGTGTGGGGCCGCGCCTCTTCGGGCAATTCACTGGCCCGGTCGCGCAGAAACGCGGTAGCGGCACGCACAGCTTCGTACTCGGCCCGGTCGTTCTCACCCGGAAAGCTGAACCGCCAACGCCTCGCCTGCCCGGCGATCAAGGCCTTGTCATCATCATCAAGTTCCACGCCCGCGGCCGGAAATACCCGACAGTCATAGGTCCTACATGTTCTGGGTCGGTGTGCGTAGATCGAACACGCGCCATCGATCAGCATCGGGCAATAGCCGCGGTCGTCGTAACCCAAGAGCGTGTGGCCACGTGGCAGTCGCGGCGCCGCGAACAGCAGCTCCTTCGGAATGTGGCTGAGCGTATCGGTCTCGTCAGGCGCAATGTGAACGAATTGCGAAGAGGTGCAACACGCGGTGCAGTCGCCGCACGGCACTTCCGATCCGCGCTCACCACGCAGCGCGGCCGCCATCTGGGTTAACCACTGCGAGAAATCGCCAGCCGCCAAGCCCGACCCCGCCGGCACCTCACAATCGGTCATGGTCTACATGTTCGCGCGGGCGGACGAGGGCTTGAACCCAGCGGGCTGGAGGGTTGACTTTCGAGGTCGTCATCTGTACCGTTAACCACGTCGTAGCACACAGCGAATTTGAGGACGACATGAGATTTCGAAAGATGCTCTCACGCCTCGGCGCGATCACCGCTCTGGTAGCGACCAGTATTGAGTGGTCAAAATGAATATTTCTTTACGCTATTCATCCCGTTGACTCTGATAGCCACGACACCAAACGCGAGTTCTGCGACTAGCGGCTCCGGGGCAGCAACTGTACTCAATTCACTCCGGTGGCGTCGGGTCCGAACTCGGCTATTTCTCCTCGCTCGAAGGTCAGGGGTAGGCCTTTCGGCAAAGACTTATTCCCGTTCCGAATCCGGCACCAAGCAGCACGATTGGTCCGAAAGAGCCCACAACGTTTCCGGCCCCGCTCACCAAAGCCGAGATGGATGCGGCTGAGGTGAGAGGGAAGGCCATGCAGAAACAGATGATGGACCGCAAAGAGGCCGAGGATGCCAAGAACTCCGGGCCGCCAATATCTGCTAAGGCCACTCAAGTGTTAACGAAACAAGGCTGTATCCCGGTGCCGATGCCCAGCTTTCGGGCCGGAACCGACAACGAGTTTGCCGCCACCAAGCACCAAGTGACGCCATCGTCGACGGTCATTTATTCTCCAGCTGATTCCAACCCTTCAGACTGTTCGGTGCTGAAAGAAAGCCAGAAAACGATGCCCGAACACATACCTTGTTGGAACATGATTGCGCCCTGGTAGCGAGCCAAAGCCGGCCACTAGCCGTCGCTCGAAAGTCGAGGACCTCCACATAGGGATTCTTCAGATCGATCGGAGTCGGTCCCGACTCCTTCGAACTCAAGTTCTGAATCGTGGAATCAGCCCGGGAGAGTTGATAAACCGTCCCCTTGAAGATCGTGAATCGGTCGGTTGGGTGATCAGCGGGTTCCGCATTCAAGCATGCTCCGGGAACGGCCTCAAACATGCCCAACCGAATGGTCTGTAGTGAACAGCGAAACTCGTGTGGTGCTTCCAGCTGTTGATAGATCACTTCAAAGAGAAGCTTTCCGTCGGGCTGTCCCTCGTCGAGTGACAGCAAACGATTAACCTGTTGCCAACTTGAGGTAATTTCGGCGGGTTTCGGCGGAACGATGGCTTCCCATGACTTCCCATCGAATCGGTACATCTCGCGAGTCTCCAGGTCACTAAGCATCACGAGATCCTTTCCGTCCCATACGGGACGGCCGAACGTCGGAGAATCTACGTCGATAAACTCGTTTGATCCGCCAGACCGAATGGAGAATCGGCCGTATGCGCTGCCTCCATGGGCCCACCCGCTGGCGACGACGAGGTCGCCCGTGGGAGAGACAGCGGCATAGCCGAGCCCATCCGGGTAACCGTCGATAGGTTTACCACTATCTTGCCACTGCTGTCCCTCCACCTTGGTGAGAATATGAAACTCGTGCGCGGCTTTGTGAGTTAGCGAAACAGAAATGCCGGATCGCGACGCCACATCGAGTATATGGTCGGTTCCCAAAATCGGGTCTAGCGAGCGTTGAGACGAGAGCGAATCACCCGATGGCGACGGGTTCAGGAGACGCCGTGATGTCGATCCGTTTCCGTACCGAAAGTAATCATCTCCGATGTAGATCGGGGGAACCCCGGGGGGCACAAACGCAGGCCGCGGGGGCATCGGCCGTGGGGCAAGACCGGTGCCGGTGTTGATGAGGCCGATGTCGTGCCAGGTGATTGGGGGCGACTTTGGCCCGGATGGACCATCTGCTCCCGAACCGGTGGTCTGGCTTGCGAACACGACACCACCAACAGCGAAACTAATCGCTATAATCGTTGAACGTTTCATTGACAGCCTCCTTGATAGGTCGTCCAAGAGCCGTCCGCATAAGCGTCGGCACAATCTCGGTCCACCAGAAATCCCGTTTGGCCTGCGGGCGCCGGCCCTTGCCATTGTTTGATTCGTTGATGAAACACGAAGGCACCTTGAGGGAGCGGCGCCAACGCCCACGGGTCAGGATTGGAGTCGTAATGCGCACCCCATACCTCCGTGGGAATCGGAATATTGCCACCTTGAGTATTGATCTCGAAGAAGTAGTGATCGAGAAACCAGCTCAAACTTGTCGGGCTCGAATACAGCGCGACCGACATGGCGAGGCCCTGTTCCGCCGTCCCAAGGAAACCTTTAATATACGAATAGGCCGCGTAGTCGCAAGGCGAACCGTAATACTGACCAGGCACATCCCAGGTCTCGACATCGAGAGTGACAACAGTCTGATGGTCTATGCCCACCGCAGTCTCGGCGTTGTAAGCGCTGATCGCGTCCGACACTCCTTGGTTGTAGGCCGTCGAGGTGTCGTAGGAAAACTTCTGCGAATTACCCGTACAAGGAGCCTGCCGATCATCCCAAATCGGCATAAATAACCACGGATAGGCAGAGTACATGTTTATGTTTGCGGCGATCGTCTGCGGATTCGTTGAGGCACAGGAGGTGACCGAAGCAGTCGCGCCGCCGAAGTAGAAGGCCTGCATCCAAAACGACGTGTGATACCAAAGATCGTACTCTTGCGCGGCAGTTGGTACCTGGCAACTGTCAAGTCCGGATCTATTGATCCACTGGACTCCGCTGATGGTGGCTTCTGAACGAGTGGCGGGAATGAGCGGCACGATTAGGGCACAGAACACTATCGCCACCACTATTTTACGTTTTTCGCGCCCCCGCTTGATGAGGTCTACACCGTCATCCGTGTGTGTGTGTGTGTGTATGCCTGTTAACTCCCATGAAATTTCATCTCCTTCTGCCGAGGTGAATAAAACTGCTTACGCTTAGGGCCCCTTGATGATGACAATAAAAGAACCCGTTGTCAAGGAAGATCTTGAAGCGCCAAAACACCGAGCACTTAGGACCGACATAGCAGCGACGGCTTCAGGAACCCGCGGCACCCCATCGGCATGAAGCGTCGGCCGCGTCGACCCCGGGTTCGTTCATATGTGCCGGGGTCGTCGCAATGGTCCGGCTGAAACGGGGAACGGGAGCGGGCTGCAGCACACCGTCCACCGTGACGAAGTTGTTGCGGTGCTCATTGTGGGGATGGTCGCGGCTTCGTGGAGGTTCAGAACCGGTGCGAAACAGTCATCAACGCCTTCGAGTATCTCGCACCATTGGACACGCGTTTTTGTCCGAAAGTTCGCTTCCAACCGGGCTTCGCATTTCCGGCCAGCGATTTGCATCGTTCTGCGCCGGCAACTTGTCCGGATCGATGCCGAGTAAACGCAGTAGCTCGGCAAAGAATTGGGGCTCTGGTGCTCCGATGCTCACAAACAGTCCGCCCAAGGTTGCGTACACCGCATCGTAGAGGGAGGCGCCATTCAACACGCTCGCCCCTCGGACGACAACGGTCCCTCTTGACCCCAGCCGGTGACCCGCCCGTAGACGAGCTTGGGGTTGACCGCGAAACAGGCGTCGGCTCCGAGGCCGAGTCGCTCCATCACCTCGGGGCGAAAGAGCCCGATATCGGTGGATTTTACTTCTGTCGGCTGACGACACCCCTCAGCGTAGCGGCACCAATTGCGTAGAAGCCCGATTTGGGCGCGGCGACCATCGGCGTGGGAAGGTAACCCATGACCGCAACCCGAACCGCATCCCGAGGAGCCCGTCCTTGCCACCGACTCTGAAATTCGGTTGGCTCTCGCCGGTGATCGGCAATCGCGGGAGCGGCTACCAACCGATCGTCGTGCACCAGGATCGCCACATCCTTCCGCACGCCCTCCCCCACTTCGATTCGCTGTGGATTGCCGATCATTTCTACGGCTTCGACGCGAAAACCGATCCATTCCTGGAGGCCTGGACCACGCTCACGTGGCTCGCCGCCCGGCACCCGAACGTTCAACTGTGCCACCACGTGCTCGGGCACGGCTACCGCCCGCCCGCGCTCACCGCGAAGATGGCCGCGACACTCCAGACGCTCTCAGGAGGCCGGTTCATCCTCGGTATCGGCGCAGGGTGGCGCGAAGACGAGTACCGCTCCTACGGCTACGACTTCCCGAAGGCGTCGGTGCGATTCGCGCAGCTCGAGGAGGTCATCGAGATCTGTCGACGCATGTGGACGCTGGAGGACCCCTCCTACGAAGGGAAGTACTTCAGTGTCTCGGGTGCCGCCGCGCCACCGCTGCCCGACCCGGTGCCGCGCATCTGCATCGGCGCGTCGGGCGAGCGGATCGGGCTGCCGCTAGTCGGGCGTCTGGCCGATATGTGGAACGGTAGTGCCCGGGGTACCGACCAGGATTGGACGAGGCGCCTCGAGATCGTGCGGGCGTCGGCCGAGAAGGCCGGTCGAGACCCCAAGGCGATCGAGGTCAGTGTCACCGTCGAGCGAGCGCTGCCTGAAAGCGACACCGACTCCGAGAAACTGCTGGCTTTCCTCGCCCACAAGGCGGCGCTCGGCGTGCAGCATTTCGTTATGGACTTCGGCCACCCGCAGTCTCTCGAACCCGTACAACGCTTCGTCGAACAGGTCATGACCCCGTTGCGGACCTGACGCGCCCAACCACGGGGACGCGCTCAGGAGGGAGGCCTTTGGGTGCCGACCCGCAGCTCCCGGAACGGCCGATCGCGCGAGTCGTCGGGCTCCCTGGGCAGCCCGAGAGCCCGCTCCCCAATGATGTTGTGCTGAACCTCGTCGGAACCGCCGGCTATCGACCCGGCTTGCACGAACAAGGCGTACTTGTGGAACAGTCCGTCGACCGGAGCGTCATCGCCGATCAGCATTCCGTGAGGGCCCATCACACTGAATCCGAGGTCGCGGATCGCTCTGCTCATCCTCGTCCCCATCAGCTTGAGTGTCGACGTCTCCGGGCCGGGTTGAGCGCCGGCGCGCGCCGATGCCTTCGCCCGTTCCGCGGTCCAGCGCTGCGTCTCGTGCATCGTCTTGATCGCCATGAGCCGCTGACGAGCGACCGGGTCGTCGCCTCGTCCGAAAGACCGCACGAGACCCTCGAGCACCGTGCTGATTCCGCCCCCGAGCGAATAGGAAAACGCGTCAGTATCCGAAGCCTGCCGCCGTCGATACGCGGCGACGGTCAAGCTCAGATCGGGGCTGCCAATGAGCGATCCACCACCGGCACCGAGTCCGGGATTGCTCGGATCGCGCTCGTTGGCCAAGGTTGTCATGGCCACGCGCCAACCCTCACCGATTCCGTCCAACCGATCACGATCGTGCACACGAGCGTCGGTGAAGAACACTTCGTTGAAGCCCGAGTCGCCGGTCATCTCGCGCAGCGGCCGTACTTCGACGCCGGGCTGGTGCATGTCGATGAGGAAGTAGGTGAGGCCTTTGTGCTTGGGCACTCCCGGGTCGGTGCGCGCGATCAGGATGCCATAGCGCGCGTATTGCGCCCCTGATGTCCAGACTTTCTGACCGGAGATGATCCACTCGTCGCCGTCGCGCTCGGCCCGGGTCTGCAGCGAAGCCATATCGGACCCTGCGCCCGGTTCGGAGAAGAGCTGACACCAGACGTCGCGTCCCGTCGCGATGCCCGGCAAGTAACGCTCTTTCTGAGCTTCGGTCCCATGGGCGAGGATGGTCGGCGCGGCGAGAAACGTGGCAATCCCCGACGGCGGACCGAAGACGCCTCGCCGGAGGCGTTCACCGATCACGGCGCGGGCCGCGGCGTTGGACAGACCACGGCCGAACCAGGCCGCCGGCCACGCTGGAAACCCCCAACCCGAACGGCCCAGCCGGTCCCACCATTGCCCAAGAGGGAGATCGGCGGACCAGTTGGCGTCAAACCAGGCCCCGGCCTCGTCGAGGGTTTCAGCGGTGTTCGTCATATCCGCAACGTATCCGATCGCGCCCCAGTACTGTTGGGTCGGCGAGTTCCCTATACGTCGAGGGCACACGTCGCTCGACCACTCGTGCCGTGCGATCACGCCGTCAATTTAAGGAGACCCCAATCATGAATGACGAGATCCGCGCTCTACTGATCGACGAGAAAGGCCGTCTCGAGCGGGCGCGCTCAGCGTTTCGCCGGGAACGACCCGGCGACGTTCGCGAAGCCGACACCCAAGATGTGAACGAGGCCGGCGCAGAGATCGCCGAGCAGAACGAAGAGCGGTTGCTGCTGGAATCGCTCAATGCCGATCTGGTCGCGGTAGAGGCCGCACTCGCGAGGTTGCTTGCGAACGACTACGGCCATTGCGAGAAATGTGGCAAGCCGATCGATGAGGATCGGCTACTCGCTCTACCGACGACGCGTGTGTGCTTGGCCTGCGGGGACAGCCGCTGACGTTTCCGGCCCGCCATATATGATTGGCCAGCACGAAATGCCCCCTCCTACAACGATTTGAAAGTGTCACGGAAGAGAACATGAAATATCTGAAACTGGGCCCTACCGGTCTCGACGTTTCCGCGCTGTGCCTGGGCTGCATGAGCTTCGGTACACCTGCTCTTGGGGGCCATCCGTGGTCGCTCGACGAGGAAACCAGCCGCCCTTTCATCAAGCACGCCCTCGAGCAGGGCATTAACTTCTTCGACACGGCCAACGCGTACTCGCTCGGGTCAAGTGAGGAGATCGTCGGAAGGGCCCTCGCCGACTTCGCCAACCGAGACGAGGTCGTGATCGCCACGAAGGTCTACATCCCGATGCGCGGCGGGCGCAACGCCGCCGGTCTCTCGCGCAAAGCCATCATGACCGAGGTCGACCACAGTCTCCGTCGCCTCGGCACCGATTACATCGATCTCTACCAGATCCATCGTTGGGATCCTCGGACGCCTATAGAGGAAACGATGGAGGCGCTGCACGACATCGTCAAAGCGGGCAAGGTACGCTACATCGGCGCCTCGTCGATGTGGGCCTGGCAGTTCGCCAAGGCATTGCACACCGCCGACCGCCATGGTTGGACCCGGTTCGTCAGCATGCAGAACCACTACAACCTTCTCAACCGTGAAGAAGAACGAGAAATGTTGCCACTGTGCACCGATCAGGGCATCGCCGTACTCCCGTGGAGCCCGCTGGCCCGAGGCCGCCTCACTCGCGACTGGGACGCCGTGACCGCCCGCTCCGACACCGACGAATTCGGCAAAACCCTTTACGACACGACCGGGTCGGACCCGGTGATCGTCGAACGCGTCGCCGAGATCGCCAAGTCACGCGGGGTGCCCCGGGCCCAAGTCGCGTTGGCGTGGATGTTGGCCAAGCCGGTCGTCACCGCGCCGATCATCGGCGCCACCAAACTCCATCACATCGACGACGCCGTCGCCGCCCTCGACCTCAAGCTCAGCGCCGAAGAAATGGCCCACCTGGAAACCATTTACACACCGCATGGAGTCGTGGGCTTCGTTTGAGGCGCTAGACGAGGGCTCCGGACCGCTGACCAACTTCGCCTATGTTGGCGCGAACGATCGAACCGATCGAGTCGAAGGAGGAACGATTGGCTGCGAAGGGCAACGGGGTAGTGGATGGGCTTCGCGACGCGACGACGCTTTGGAATCTCACGCTGGCCCGCGCCGCGCTTACTCCGGACTCGCTCATGCTGACCGACGAACGCGACCGACGCGTCACGTTCGGTGGGTTCGTGGTGTGGTGCGAACAGGTGGCCGCCGGTCTCCTCGAACTCGGTATCGGGCCGGACACCCGCGTCACGTGGCAGCTGCCGACCCGCATCGAGACTGTCGTTTTGTCGATGGCGCTGTCGCGCCTCGGGGCTGTCCAGAATCCGATCATCGCCATATACCGAGAGCGCGAAGTCCGCGCTTGCTTGCGCCAGACGGCCGCGGAATGGTTCGTCATCCTCGACCGATGGCGGGGGTTCGACTACCGCTCCATGGCTCAGGCCATCGCCACCGACGTCGGAGGGCCGCTGCGTCTTCTTTCGATCGACGAGGGCCTCCCGGAAGGCGATCCCAGACGCCTCCCACCGCCACCGACCGATGGTGATGCCGTGCGATGGATCTACTCGACTTCGGGTACCACCTCGGAGCCGAAGGGCGTGCGCCACACCGACGAGACGTTGCTCGCCGGTGGTCGGGGCATCTCCGACATGATCCAAGGCGACAGCAGCCATGTCTATTCGATCCCCTTTCCGTATGCTCACATTGGAGGTCCCGACGCGCTCGTCCACCTCCTCGACCGTGGGCTCGCGACCACGCTGCTCGAAGCGTTCGTTCCTCATGAGGCGGTCGCTGTGTTGCGACGCCACGGGGTCACGATCACGGGCGGGAGTACGGCGTTCTACCAAGCGCTCCTCGCCGAACAAGCCAAGCAGCCCGACGAGCCCATCCTTCCGGCCCTGCGCCTTCTCGTAGGCGGTGGGGCGCCGAAGCCGCCCGAACTGTTCTGGCGGGCCAAGCACGAACTCAACGCAATCATCGTGCACGGGTACGGCATGACGGAGTGCCCGATGATCGCCAACGGGGCGCCCACCGACCCCGACGACGCCTTGGCCCACGCCGACGGACGACCGGTGACAGGTTGCGAGATCGAGATTCGCGACAATATTGGTGGCGTGCTCGGGCCCGATGAGATCGGCGACATCTGGGTAAGGGGGCCGATGCTGTGCAAGGGCTATACCGATCCGGTGCTCACCGCCGAGTCGTTCGACGCCGCCGGATGGTTTCACACCGGCGACCTCGGCTGCCTCACGCACGACGGACGGATAGCCCTCAGCGGGCGTACGAAAGATCTCATCATCCGCAAAGGCGAGAACATCAGCCCCCGCGAGATCGAAGATATTCTCGCCGGCCACCCGAGCGTCGGTGCGGTTGCCGTCATCGGTCTGCCCGACCCTCAAAGCGGCGAACGCGTCTGCGCGGTCGTGGAGACGCGCCACGGAGCGCCGCCGCTCATATTCGCGGAAATGGTGCGGCATTGTCAAGAGGCGGGGCTCATGACGCAAAAGTTTCCCGAGCGCCTTGAAGTCATCGACGCGCTCCCTCGCAACCCGACCCTGAAGATCCTCAAGCACGAACTCCGAGCCCGCTTCGCCTCGTGAGGGCGACCCGTCGCTGAGCCCCAAACG
This sequence comes from Acidimicrobiia bacterium, assembly GCA_025359845.1. Lineage (GTDB taxonomy): Bacteria > Actinomycetota > Acidimicrobiia > Acidimicrobiales > JANYDT01 > JANYDT01. The sequence continues at coordinate 814 of JANYDT010000247.1, read as the reverse complement.
CGCCAACGCCCGGAGCCGCCGGGACCCACGTACGCTGATGGGGTGCAACCTGGATACCTCCCACGAGAGAGCGCCAGCCGATGCCGGCGATGACGGCCGATGAGATCGAATCGGTACTGGCCGGAAACGGGCTCGTTCGTGTCGCCACCAACGGCAATGACGGATTCCCCCTCCTGGTTCCCGTCGCCTATGTGTACCGGGATCGGCGCATTCTTCTCACGGCCCGGGCCCGCGTGGCTTGGCTGGCGAACATCCGTCGCGACCCAAGGGTATGCGCGGTCATCGACGAGGGCCGCTACCCGCTGCGCAAGGTCACGATTCGCGGTCGGGCCGAGATCGTGTTCGAACCGGGCCAGGATGACGCCTGGCGAGACGTCCGCCTCCCCCTCACAGATCCCTCCACCGTCGCCCCTTCGATTGACGAGCCAGGTCAGGAGTGGAGCTACGACGCCGCCTACCGGCTCATCACGCACGACGAGCCCCGAGCGTTGGTGGCCATCGCGCTCGAGGGCTCCACGATGACGTCGTGGCGATTGCCGATCGAAGGGGAGTATGTCGACGGGTCGTGGGCCTCCCGATATTACAAAAACGAGCCTCGGCGATTCAGAGTTATTGCGTCAGGTCCGCGGATGAGCGACGTAAGGACCATCGCGGAATAGTGGAATATCCCGGAGTTATGGCTCGTCAGCGAAGCGGAAATACGCATATGGATGATACTGGCAGGCCGCTCGTCGCTTCGCATTGCTAATCGGACGGGAACCGGCCCAGAGTCTGCGCTAACGAATGGTGGCGAAGAACGTGCGCACGTCTTCTA
>JANYDT010000070.1 GCA_025359845.1 Acidimicrobiia bacterium | reverse complement strand
CGTTGGGATGGCGCCCATGACCTTCCCCTGCGGAACCCGCGACGCTGCATCGCCGCCATCATGGATATGCGCGACGCCGCCACCCTCAGACCCCAACGTCAGCGGTAGCTGTAGGTGCGCTCCACTCGGTGGTCAGGTTCGAGGTCGCGTCGCCACCGTCAGACCCGCGGGTCGTGAGGTGGAGGCGCGTCGTGACCGGGCGCCACCAATGGTCCACCTCGACTCAACCCGGTCCACACGCTCGAGGCTGCCAATCGATCCGGGACCTGATCCATCGTTCATCGGTGCGGAAGTTTGCCGATGTAGCGGACGGTCACGCTCTCGGAGAGGTCTTCTCCGTCCCAGAGCACGCTCATCTCATCGTCGCCTACCCACACGGTAACGGCCCGAAGGCCATTGGTGAAGCGTCGTCGGCGCAGCGCAGATCGCTCGGGTCGCGGGCGAGGAGTCGAAAGACGCGCTCTTCAAGCGCTTGGACGATCACCCGTGACCCTTCATTGTTCTCCAGTTCGGTCAGTTGGGCGTCGGCCTCGAAACGAATTTCGGCGCGGCCATGATCTTCCGAATATGCCCCATAGATAAATTTCGTATTTTGGTTATATCTTGCAAAAGGTATTTTGGCATACAATGCAAGCCATGACCCCAACGAAGACGCCCTCGTCGAACTCGATGCTCGACGCCGGACCAGCTTCAGGCGCGTCGGCCGACCTGAACACTCCCGCTACCGCGTGACCGAATACCCCAACGGTGACGTCCTGCTTCGCCCTGCAGTGGTGATGAGCGAGGAAGAAGTCCGATTCATGTCCGATCCGGCTCTCGTGGCCACGCTCGAAGCCCGTCGAGCACCAGGACGCCCAACCGTCACCCGCAAATACTGACTACGACCGGGGTACGGCGTTCGCCTCGCCTCGTACACCGAGCGACCACACCACCGGGGTCAGCCACCGCCGGCCACGTACCCCTGATACGAAATGATACGACATCGTGTCGTTGCTAGCGAAGTCGGAGAGTTTCGCTTCGTAGTACCATGTTTGAAATGTGGCGTCAACGTGACTGGCACTCGAACTCTCGAAGATTTTTGGTCGTCAGCCTTGCCGCAGTGGCCGGGTTCCTCGGAGGATTTGGCCTTCCGGGAATGCCGGGCTTCGAGCGGTCGAGCGCGGCACCAGTTGTGGGTGTGACGAAGCAGCAAGCCCGCCCGACGCTCCTCAACCCGGTTGAGTTCGAAGCGCGCGTCGCCGACCGTAGAGCATTCGTGGTGAATGTTCACGTTCCTTACGAGGGAGAGATCGCGGGCACGGACGCGTTCATAGCCTTCAACCGGGTCGCCGCAAGCCGCCTCCTCCCGAAAGATAAAAGCCATGCCATCGTCCTGTATTGCCGCAGCGGGCGTATGTCGAAGATCGCCGCGGCGACGCTCAAGGGACTCGGCTACACAAATGTGGTCGAACTCGAAGGAGGCATGCAGGCTTGGGCCGCCTCCGGCCGAACCATCATACGCAGTACTACTCGGCGAGTGTCCTGACTACTCGCTCGAGGCCAACGACGTTACTACAGTGTGTCGGGCCTTTAGCGCCTTAGCCCGCACAAATGTGTAACACGAGCGATGCAACATGATGGAGTTGCACGATGCCACCGCCGAGGCAGACGACGGCCAACGCGCATACCGTGGCGCCGCCGAAACGACCAGCGACCTTCGTCGGAGCGCGATCGTTGAGAAGGGCATCGACGCGACCGACCACTCCGAGATCGGCTAGGCCCAAGGCGAACGCCGGAGAACTAGCTGCGAACGCCGCGGTCGCAATGGCCTGCGCCGCCAGCACTCGATCGCCGACGTGAGCGGCCGCAACCTCGTCAGCCCAACGTTCCGTTGAGAACACAATCTGGCGTGCGAGCGGGCGTAACACAGGAAGCACCGCCGCCGCTACCGATCCAACGAGAACGAATCGATGATGTCGATACGCGAGATGAGCTGATTCGTGGGCGAACATCACCGACTGCTCGTCGGAACTGAGCGCCTCCAGCATGGCGGTGCTCACGACGACGTGGCCAGGCCGGCCAGGAACGGCGAAGGCCACGACGTCAGCGGATTCGACGATGACGACCTCTTCTGTGGCTGGGGCGCGGGCAATCTGGTGATGGCGATGCAATACCCGCCACCCCCGGAAAACGGCGCAAACAGTGAGGGTCAACGACACGACCCCGACCACGGTATTGGGCGCATGGTTGGCCGCGGCAAGAGTGCGACACCATCCGACCCGGTCGGCGATCCAGGCGACACCCGCCACATACGTCAGGCTTACGAGGGCGACCGCGCCGAACACGGTTACCGCGGAGCCCGCGGCGAGACCCGTCAACAGCCAAGTCCCAATGACAGGGTCAAGTCGACTCTGCACGAGTCGAGAGCCCAAAGCGGCGGCGATAGCGACCAGGAGAGGAAGGAAAAACCACACGGTCATCGCTCGACTCGTTCGTCGAGCAGTTGGCGCAACGAAATCGCCTCCTTCTTCGACAAACCCCTCACGAACCGGCTCAACGCAGCATGACGATCGGTGGCGCCGGCCAGCATGTTACGCATTCGTTGGGCCGCATAATCGGCCTCAGAAATCGTCGGTCGATACGCGAAAGCTCGGCCCTCGCGTTCACGGCTCACCAGACCCTTCGTGAACAATCGCGTAAGAATCGTCATCACCGTCGTGTAGGCCAGTTCACCGCCGATGCCGTCAAGCACCTCTCCTGGGGTCACCGGTCCGTCGCTCCTCCACAAGAACCGCAAAACTTCCGATTCGAGCGCCCCCATCGGGCGCTTCTCCGTCATGGCAGGTAACATGCCTTCACCGCCCCAGACTAGCCCGTGAGACTGGCCCGCCAAGAGTTATCAGACCGAGAAGCTGAGGACGAGCTCGTCGACGACAATCTGTAGCGGTTCGGCCCGAGGTAACCTCGAACCATGAGAATTCGATCTATGTATCTCCTCGTGGTCGTTGCGGCTGTTCTGTTTGGGTCAGCGTCGTCCCCTGCTACGGCGCAATCGCTGGGCCCCCGCAAGGTCACTTTTATACTTGTCGACAACGCGTATCAACCCAAGACATCGCTCAAAGTCCGCAGGGGCGAGACCGTCACATTCACTTTTTTGAACAAAGGAAAAGTTCTGCACGAGGCGTTGATCGGCACTCTGGCCGTGCAGCTGGCCCATGAGAAGGAGATGGCTGGAATGGGGGCGGCAATGGCGATGAAGGACGAGTCAGACCGCGTCACGGTCAAAGTCGGTCAACGCAAGACGCTCATCTTCAAGTTCGTCAAACCCGGTGCCTACCAAATTGCCTGCCACCAACCGAAGCATTACGAGTTGGGCATGAAGGTAGCAATTCAAGTTATATGACAGATCGTTCGTGGTCTGCGGTCACGGCACTAGCTAGTCGTCGTCCTCTCCTGGCAAGCAGTAGTCGACGATGTTCGAGGGTTGGAAGGTCGCGACGAGAATCTCGCGCTTGAACTCACCGCCTTCGCCAAGTTCTTCGCCGGACACGTCGAACGTGAACTGCTGGCGCGGCCGCAGCATCGTGGCGCCGATCGTGACGGAGTTGGCCACGTCGTAGATGGGCGCCCACGGGCAACAGAAGTAGTTGCCGATGGCTGCAGGGTGGATGTCGCCGACTCCGAGCGCCAGGTCGATCTCGCGTTGAATAGCAAGGGTCTTGCCGGGTGCGGGGTCGGTGCTCCATAGCTGGGCCACCGCTTTTCGCGCTTTTCGCTCCTGCTTCCATCGGGCCACGGTACGGGGGTCGGTGAGCACCCAGACGTCGAAGCCGACAGAGCCCGGGAGACGAGCGACATTGATGGTAGTCGAAGCCTTGTCGGCGCTGGAGGTCGGCGCGATCGGCGCAGGGGCGCTGAGTAGCGAGGGCATTGCGAGTAGCTGTCCCAGGCGGTAGTACCCGTCGAGTGCATCCTTGAGATGGGTTTCGATAGTCTCGTGAGTGGCCGCTGTCACCGAGCCGCCGCCGATGAAGCCTTCGGCGTATTCGGCACTGGTGTTAGCGGCGCTGAGACTTTGACGAAGTCGGGCGATGTCGTCGGATCGGCCGGTGCCGGGTGCTTGCTCGGTGAATACTTGCATTGTCGCCTCGGTGTGAAGGCGCGCCACTTCTGCGGTCGCCCGCATGGCCGCAAGGTGTGCTCGCGGACACGGCTCGACC
>JANYDT010000194.1 GCA_025359845.1 Acidimicrobiia bacterium | reverse complement strand
GATCAACGAGCGAGCCGTCGAGTTCGCCATGAGGATCGGTGCCGCTCTCGACTGCGATATTCGGCCGTCCATTTTCCACCGAAAGAACTACTTCTATCCCGATATGCCAAAGGACTATCAGGTCACACAATACGATGAGCCGATCAACGGCGTCGGGTGGTTGGATCTACCCGATGGCACCCGTATCGGCGTCACGCGGGCCCATATGGAAGAAGACACGGGCAAGAACACTCATATCGGCACCTCTGGGCGCATCCACGGCGCCGATCATTCCTTGGTCGACTACAACCGTGCCGGTGTGCCTCTGGTCGAGATCGTGAGCGAACCCGATATTCGTTCGGCTGAGCAGGCCAAGGCGTACGTGAGCGAGCTGCGGGCCATCCTCGTGGCGACCGGCGTGTCTGACGGCAAGATGGAGGAAGGGTCGCTGCGAGTCGATGCCAACGTCAGTGTGCGGCGCCCCGATGCTCCGTTCGGTACCCGCTGCGAGATCAAGAACGTGAACTCGCTGCGCAGCCTCGTGCGAGCCATCGACTACGAGGCCAACCGCCAGATCGAGGCCATCGGCGCGGGCGAGCGGATCCTGCAGGAGACCCGGCACTGGAACGAAGACAGCGGTCGCACCAGTTCGATGCGATCGAAGGAAGAGGCGATGGACTATCGCTACTTTCCCGAACCCGATCTCGTGCCCATGGTGCCCACCCAAGCGGCGATCGACGCGGTGCGGGCCTCGTTGCCGCCACTACCGGCGCAACGCCGCCGACTGCTAGCCGATGCGACGGGCGGTCAGTTCGGCGCCGGGGCCGACCCCATCGTCACGATCGTTAATCAGGATCTCGATCGACTTGTGCTGGCCGCCGTAGCCGCCGCGGCCGACCCGCGGCGGGCGATCAACCGCGCCGCCAACGACGTCGCCGCTGCGCCGGTCGAGCAGATCGCGGGGCTCGACCCCGCCGCTTTCGCTGCCGTCCTCCTGATGGAAGGCGACGGACGGCTCACCGCAACGCAGGCCAAGCAGGTGCTGGCCGAACTGCTCGAGACCGGCCGCGACCCGGCCACGATCGCCGCCGCTCACGGCTTTCAGGCCATGGCCGGGGCCGAACTCGAAGTCGTGGCCGACGAGCTGATCACCGCCCACGCGGCCGAGTTCGAGCGGCTGAAGGCCGGCGACGCGAAAGTGATCGGGTTCTTTGTCGGTCAGGCCATGAACCGCACCGGGGGCAAAGCCGACGGCAAAACTCTCACCGCGCTGCTGCGCCGCAGGGCTGGGTTGTAGGCGCATCCTCATGGCCACCTGCCACATCCACCAAGATCGCGAGACCGGTCGCTCGTGTACCCGATGCGGCCGCCCGGCGTGTCCGCAATGCCTCGTCGACGCCGCCGTCGGTTCGCATTGCGTCACGTGCGTGAAGGCGGCTCAGCCCTCGACGAAAGAGCGCGTCCGGCGTACGTGGAAGGGCGACACCCTGTTGGTGTCGAAGGCGCTGATCGCCGTCGACGTAATTGTTTACCTGATGAGCTTTCGCAGCAAGGCCTCCGGTACGGGCCTCAGCGCGATTCAGCAACAGGCCGACCACTGGGGGCTGTTCGGGCCATACGTCAAGTCGGGCGACTGGTATCGACTCATCACTGCGGGCTTCATTCACGCCAGTCCCCTCCACCTGGCCTTCAATTGCTTTGCCATTTATCGACTCGGTCAGGCCCTCGAGGGCAGCGTCGGGAGACTTCGATACGCCGGTATCTTTTTGGTCGCGGTGCTGGCCGGATCGGCAGGAGCGGTTCTCCTCAGCCCTCATGCTCTCACGGTCGGTGCCTCAGGGGGTGCCTTCGGGCTTATGGGAGCCGGCGCTTGGGCTATGCGCATGCGGGGTTACAAGTTCAACCAGACCGGCTTCGGCCAAGTCATCGTGATGAATCTGCTCATCACCGTGGCCATTCCCCAGATCTCGTTGGGAGGCCACGTCGGTGGCCTGATCGGAGGAGGGATTGCCGCCGCCGCCGTCCTTGGGCCCCACCGTCCACCGAACGCCAAACGCGACATTGCGATCCTGGCCGGCTTGATGGCGGCGATGCTCGCGCTCGGGTTGGTCATCGCCCAAGCCCAAGGTTGACTCGTTTGCCAACGCCCGTCTGGCCACTCGGTCCTAGGTGGTGCTTGACTTTGCCCGATGACTGAATCTGCTCTCGATGGTGTAGTCGTTCTCGATCTCACGGCCGGGGTGTCGGGTGCGTTCGCGGGCAAGCTCCTCGCCGACCTCGGCGCCCAGGTGGTGATGGCCGAGCCGCCTGGGGGCACGGCCTTTCGCCGGGATCATCTCTTCGATTATCTCGCCGGAGGTAAGCAGTCGGTGGTGCCGGCCGATGACGCGGCATTCGCGGGTTGGCTCGACGCCGCCGATGTCGTGCTGTCGGACGGCTCGTCGCCATGGCATACGGCGGCCGTCGAAGGTCGGCCCGACCGCACGGTCTTGGTCGAGCTGTCGCCATTCGGGCGCACGGGTCCTTACGCGGCGTGGACGAGCAGCGATCTGGTCACCTGGGCCATGGGCGGGTACCTGTACTTCACGGGCGCCCCCGACCGCGAGCCCATCTGGGTGCCGGGAAGCCAGGCGCAACTGCACGCCGGCGCCCAGGGCGCGCTGGCCGCGCTCGTCGGGCTGCACGAACGCGATCGTAGCGGTCGGGGGCAGCGGGTGGAGGTGAGCGATCTCGAAGCGGTCCTCACCGCGCATGCCTGGCTCGTGTCGTCGTGGGCCGCCTGCGGGCTGCTCCTTGCGCGCCAGCCCGTTGATCTCATCCGGGCGACCGACGGATGGGTCTATGTGATGCGAATCGTCCCCAAGGACGAGCTGTTCGTCATGATCGATCGGCCCGACCTCGGCGACGAGAACCTGACCGTCGACATTCCGACCTGGACGGCGAACATCCCTCGCATCTTCGAGGCGGTGACGGCATGGGCGAAGGACAAGACCGTGGCCGAGATCATCGAGCTCGGCCAACTGCTGCGAGTGGCGGTGACGCCGGTCCTCGACGGAGTGGGCGTCCTGGCCGACGAGCAGCTCGCCTCCCGCGATTGGTGGGAGCGCGAGGGCGCCATCGCCTACCCCGGGCAGCCTTACCATCTGTCGGCCACCCCGTCAGCGCGTCGTGGCCCCTCCCCGTCGGTCGGCCAGCACTCGGCCGCCCATCCCCACCCAACCCGACCCAACCCGACCCATCCCGGCCCCTCCTCCGATCGGTCTTTGGAACGGGCGGCCGACAGCCACGCCCAGCCAGCGGCACCCCTCGAAGGTCTGCGCATCATCGAGGTCACCACCAACTGGGCGGGTCCGGTGGCCGGTCGATTCTTGGCCGATCTCGGAGCCGACAGCGTCAAGGTCGAATGGGCCACTCGTCCGGCCACTCGTGCCCTCGTCTGGGTCGGTCCCACGCAGGACCAGCAGCGCCAGCCGCACCACCGCGCCATGTACTTCAATGAGATGAACCGCAACAAGCGCGGGGTCTGCATCGACCTGGCCAAGCCCGACGGGCGGGCCGCCTTCCTCGAACTCGTCAAGACGGCGGACGTGGTGATCGAGAACAACAGTGCGAGGGTGATGCCCAACCTCGGTCTCGGCTATGAGGATCTACGAGCGGTGAACCCGGCGATCATCATGGTGTCGATGTCGGGCTACGGGGCGACGGGCCCGCATCGCGACTGGGTGGCTTACGGCGCCAACATCGAAACCACGAGTTCGCTCACGTCGATCACCGGCTACCCCGACGGCCAGCTCTCCCGCACAACGCTCTTCTACGCCGACCCGGTCTCTGGCAACTACGCGGCGATCGCGATCATGGCGGCTCTGCGCCACCGGGCCCGAACCGGCCAGGGGCAATGGGTCGACATGTCGCTGAACGAGTGCGGCGTCACGTTCTGCGCCGAAGCGCTGGTCGAGTTTCAGCGCACCGGCCGGCTGCGGGCCCCGAACGCCAACCGCGACCCCGAGGTGGCCCCCCAGGGCGCCTATCGGTGTATCGGCACCGACAACTGGGTGGCCATCACGGTGCGATCGTTCGACGAATGGAATCGGGTCGCGAAGCTGATCGGACGACCCGATCTGGCCGACGACCCGTCTTTGCGTGAACTCTCCGGCCGCCACGCCCGCCACGACGAGCTTGACGCCGCAATTTCGGCCTGGACGGTCGGGCTCGAGCAGTACGAGGTGGCTCACGCCCTGCAGGCGCTCGGGGTGGCGGCCGGACCGGTGCTCGCCAACTGGCAGATCATGGCTGACCCGCACATCCACCACCGCGCCATGTACGAGACGATCGTGCACCCCGTCGTGGGCGCGTACCCGACGACGACATGGCCGTGGCGCTTCGACAGGACCCCGGCCCGCCTCGAACGGCCTGCGCCCCTTTTCGCCGAGCACAACCGTGAGATCTTGGGCGAGGCGGGGCTCGACGACGAAGCCATCGCCGCGTTGTACGCGTCCGGCACGACCGCCGACGAACCCCAACAACCCTGACCGGCTACGGGACGGTTGGCCAGGAACCTTTGCGAGAGTTCGCTACGCGACCCGCTGGAGCCGTTCGGCCACCCGGCGATGCTGCAGGAGCTTCGCGTCGAGATCGGGGGCGACCAACTCACCGTTGTCGACCACGACTCGGCCGTCGATGATCGTCTGGCGGGCGGAGACCGGACCGCAGCGCAGCCACGCCTCGATCGGGTCGCTGATGGCTCCTGCGAAGGCCAGCCCATCGAGCGGCCACACCACCAAATCGGCCACCGCGCCCGGCGATAGCTGACCGAGTTCGCCACCACGACCGAGACACTCAGCCGATCCGCGGGTCGCAATCTCGAGCGCGTCGCGGGCCGTCATGGCGGCCGGTCCGTGGCGGAGCCGACCTAGGAGGAGGGCGTTGCGGGCCTCCATCCACAGCGAGGCCGAGTCGGTCGACGCGGAGCCGTCGCATCCGATCCCGACGGGCGCACCCGCGGCCCGAAAGGCCCGCACCGGAGCGATGCCCCCACCGCCGATCATCATGTTCGAACTCGGGCAGTGCGCCACGCCCGTGCCCCAACGGCCCATCCGCTCGATCTCGGCTGCGCTCGGATAGATGCAGTGCGCGACCCACGACCGGTCGCTGCCCCAGCCCACTTCTTCGAACTGCTCGAGCGGGCGCCGGCCGAAACGTTCGAGGCAGAATGCGTCTTCGTCGGGGTCTTCCGCGAGATGAGTGTGGAGGCGCACGTCTAGGCGCTCCGCCAACTCTGCGGTGGCTTTCATGAGTTCCGGCGTCACCGAGAAGGGCGAGCAGGGAGCGAGACCGAGGCGCACCATCGCTCCGAAGGATGGGTCGTGATGCTGCTTCACCAGCCGCTCACTGTCAGCCAGGATTTCGTCGTCGTTCTGCACAACCGAGTCAGGGGGCAAGCCGCCGTCCTTCTGGCTCAAGCTCATCGAACCTCGCGTTGGATGGAACCGGAATCCGAGTTCTTGCGCGGCCCTGATCTCGGCGGTGATCAAGTCTCCGCCGCGGCGAGGATGGACGTAGAGGTGGTCGGTCGAGGTGGTGCAACCGCCGACGGCCAGCTCGGCCAATCCGATCCACGCCGAGATGTACGCGGCCTCTTCGTCGAGCCGACTCCAAATCGGATAAAGGGTGGTGAGCCATTCGAACAAAGTCCCGTTGACCGCCGGAAGATACGCCCGCGTGAGGTTCTGGTAGATGTGGTGATGGGTGTTGATCAGACCGGGGGTCACGAGGCAGCCGTGGGCGTCAATGGTCCGCCCGATTTCGGTGGCAGACGGTTCATCGCCGGGGGCACCGACGGCTACTATGCGCCTATCGCGCGTGCTGACCCATCCGCCGAACACCTCGCGCCGTTCGTCATCGACAGTGGCGACCAGATCGGCGTTACGGATCAGGAGATCGAGAGACATTCCTCTAAAACAGGTCCCAATACGAGTCTCGAGCCTTCATCTGCTCCACGGTCTCTTCGAGAATGACGCGCCCGGATCGCATCACGTACGCCCGGTCGACGATCTTCAACGCCTGGGCCACGTTCTGTTCGAGAAGCAGCACGCCCAGGCCTTCATTGCGAGCGAGGTCGCGCACGGCGAAGAAGATCTGCTCGACCACGGCCGGCGCCAAACCCAAAGACGGCTCGTCGAGCATCAGCAATTTCGGCCCGGCGATGAGCAAAAGACCGAGGCTCACCATGCGTTGTTGACCGCCCGAAAGGGTGCCGGCCAACTGGGTGGAACGGTCACGCAGGATCGGGAAGAGGTCATACACCTGCTCGGTGCGCTGGCGCCGTTTTGAGGGATTGGGCTCGTTCGCGCCGCCCAATAGCAAGTTGTCGAGTACCGACAGGTCGGGGAACACGAACCGCTCGGAGGGGATCATGGCCATGCCGGCGCGCACGTTCTTCCGCGTGCCATGACCCGTGACATCGTGACCGAGAAAGCTGACCCGCCCGCGTTGGGGTGCGAGCAGGCCATGAATCGTGCGAATGGTCGTGCTCTTTCCCGAGCCGTTATGGCCAAAGAGAGCCACGACCTCACCGGGGGCGACGTGAAAACTCACGTCGAACACGACCTGCTTACGCCCGTAACCGGCGAAGAGGCCGTCGACGACGAGCATATCGTCGACCTTCGGGCTCGAGAACGAAATATCGGTGCCTGCTAGTTGGTTCATCTCTGGTCACCCATGATTTTCGTCAGCCCGCTCATGTTCCGAAATAGGCGGCAGCCAAACGAGGCGCCGCGGTCAGCTCTTCAATGGTGCCTTGCGCCGTGATACTCCCAAGTTCCATGAAGTACGTGTGGTCAGCAAGTCGTCCGACGACGTGGAGATTGTGTTCGACGATGCAGATCGTACGGCCCTGGGTACGCAGCGACTCGATGAGCGCCAGCATGGCTTCGACCCACTGGGTATCGATGCCGCTGGCCGGCTCGTCGAGCAGCAAAACGTCGGCCTCGGTGGCGAGCACCCGGGCGAGGGCGACCAACTTCGACTGCCCGTACGACAAAGCGCCGGCCGGAATGTCAGCGAACTGATCCATGCCGACGAACCGCAACCACTCGAGCGCCTTTTCTTTCGTCGCGGTCTCGGCCTTGTCGACCGATCGGGGAGAGAAAAATAGGGGGACGAGATGCTCGCCGGGCTGACCTTGCACCGCCATGGCCACGTTTTGCAGACACGAGAGGCGCATGAACAGTCGAACATCTTGGAACGAGCGCACCATGCCGCGCCGCGCCACCTCGTGGGGGGAATGACCGATGAGGTCAACACCGTTGAGCTGGACCGAGCCGGCGTCGGGTTTGATGTAGCCCGTCAGCAGGTTGAATACTGTCGTCTTTCCGGCGCCGTTGGGGCCGACGAGCGCGGTGATCGTGCCCTTGTGCAAGTCCATGGTGAGGTCGTCGGCGGCGATGATGCCGCCGAAGTGCTTGGTCAACCCGCGTACCTGCAAGACCAGGGCACTGGCCCCCCACGCCTTTTCCTTGGCCACTTGGGCATCATGAGACGGCTCGTCTTCGTGTTCGTGGATGTTCTGGAACGACACGACGGCGGGGATGGCATCCTTCACCATCTCGATGCGAGCCCTGTCGTTGCCTCCTCCGCGCAATCGACGCCACAGTGAAAAGCCTTCGGGCAGCACGCCCTGAGGCCGTAGCCGCATCAAGACCAGCAACAGCAATCCGTAGAGGGCGAGGCGCACGAAGCCGGCCCGTTCCGGCGATAGCTTCACGACCCGTTCGAGCAACGGTTGCGAGCCCTGCACCACAATCGCTCCCAGCACCGAACCGGTGAGGTTCGCCATGCCGCCAAAAATGACCATGGCGAAGATGGCCAGTGAGATCGAGAAGCCGAACACACCGGGGGTGGCAAGGTGGAGGTACGAGGAGTACAGGCCGCCGGCCAGACCGGCGAGCATCGACGAGATGGCGAATACGAGCACCTTGTAGCGGAACACACTCTTTCCGAGTGCTTCGGTGGCGCGATCATCCTCTCTTACGCCCTTAAGCACCCGGCCGAAGGGCGACTCGCCTATCCGCCAACAGAACACGTACACGATGGCGGCCACAACGAGCAGGGGCACGACCCAGTCGCGAGGGTTCTCCATCTTCCAGCCGAACAGGTTGGCGACCGGTATACCGATCAAACCGTAGGAACCGCCCAGCTGCTTGAAAGTGCTGAACACGCCGAGAATGACCGAAGCCACCGCCAACGTCAGCAAGATGATGTACTCGACCGACAACTTCAACGCGCAGAGCGCGACCGCGATCCCGAATATCAACGAGACCAGCATGCCGACGAGCACCCCGGGCACGAAGTTCCAGTGTCGCACCATGGCGAAGTAACCCATGGAGTAGCCGCCAATGGCACCGAACGACGCGTGCGCCACCGATACCTGGCCGGCATAGCCCAGCAACAAGTTGAGCGACAACGCGAACACCACGAAAATCAACGCGATGTTGAGGTAGTTGAACCAGATTTCCATCGCTCAAGCCTTCGCTGACGCTAGTCCGCCGCGGGCCCGAGCCAACAGCGTCTTGGGATCGACCGAAAGCGATATCAGATACACGACGAGGATTACGAAGACCGCGGTCTGGGTCCACCGCACCGACATGACCATGGAACTCCATTGTTCGATGAGGCTGACCGCGATGCCGATGAGAAAGACCCGGATCGGCGACCGCGCGGTGCCGGCAAGGAAGGCCACGACGAAGGCGAAGATCACCGGCCGGAGACCCATATCGGGGACTACTGCGAATTTGATGCTGTACCAGAAAGCCGCAACTCCAGAGAACAGCGTGCCAATGGCGAAGCAGACCATATAGATAATTCGTGGATTGATACCGATGATCTGGGCCATCTCGGGGTTTCCCCGTGTCGCCTTGATAGCTCGACCCAGTGGGGTGAAGCGCAATAGGGCGGCCAAAATCATTACCAATCCAGCTGCGCTCACCACTTGGTATACGTCGTAGTTCAAAAAGATGGCCCGGTTCTTGAACAGGTGGATCGGCTTCTGGGCCAAGCCCGTGATGGACTGGCTCGACGACCCCCAAAAGAGGCGGATGAGGTTTTCACCGGCGATGCCGATCCCGAGCGCAGCCACGAATACGGCAAGCAGTGCGGTCGCGCCGGCGCGCACGGCTAAGGGTTGGTACACGTAGCGCTCGATACCCACGCCGAGGGCAGTGATCAGCGCAAGGCCGACCGCCAGCGCCAGCCACAGATTGAGATGGGGCCCGCGATTGTGGAGGGTAAAGACGAAATAGGCCGCCAGACTGTAGGTAAAGCTGAACGCAAAGTGAAATCGTCCGGTTACACCTAAGATAAGAGCAAATCCGACACCTAGCAAACCATATGCGGCTCCGTTGATCACGCCATTGGCGCTGAGTTGGGTGAATTGCTGGAACGTGATGGTGGCGAGATACATGGGTCCGTTTCAGGTCGCTTTGGGTGTTCTCAGTGGCGGCGACGGCACTCACCGCCACTAGTCGAGAGATCAGACGATCTTGAAACCCTCGCCGTTGATGCCGAACGTGGCCTTCGTGGTCACTTTACCGGCTTTGTACTCGAACACGCCCATCCCGCGCTTGACGACCGAATGCGTGGTCGGGTCGAGGGTAAACGTGCCGACGGTCGTGGCATCGCCGGCGTAGACGCTCACTACAGTGAGGTTGTCGCGCAGCGCGGCGTCGAGTTGGTCGCCCTTCTTGGTGTCGCCGCCCTTCTTCAACGTGCGGCGCATGACCTCCCACAACACGAGCATGTTCTCGTAGAAGTTGGCGGCATAGAAGTCGGGCGAGTCCTTGTACTTAGCCTTGAACTCGGTCACGAACAGCTTGGCCAGCGGGCTTACCGGGGTATTGGGATCGAAATAGTCATACGCGAAGGTATATCCGACGCTGTCGTAGCTGCCCTTCGAAGCATTTACGCCGTCGGGGGTGAATTCGAAGCCGATGATCGTCGATTTGATGCCACTAGTCACGGACTGGTTGACGAACGAACCGGGGTCTTGGCCGTAGTTCACAAGCAGCATGACGTCGGGCTCGTTCTGTTTGATTTTGGGCAGCACCTGCGAGAAGTCTTGATTGCCGATCGGCACCAGCTCGTAGAGGCCGTTGTGGGTGTAGCCGCCGGCCGCGATCTTGGCCAGCACGTCCTTCTTGATGAGGGAGTTGCTGGGCTCGCCTACGTCCCAACCCATGAGGCCCACCGTCTTGGCGGCAGGCACGGTCTTGTGGAGGTACTGGAACAAACCCGGCAATGGGTCGGTCGGCGTTTCCGCTCGGGTGCCCCAGAAGTACGGCTTGCCCCGACCGAAGACGCTCGTTCCGCCGCCACCGTCGAGGGTGAACATCTTGTACTGCTCGGTGCCTTGGAACATCGCTCCGAGGTCGTCGACGTAGCTCGCCAATTTCGCCGAAACGCCGGCCGCGCCAAGCTCGGTAACGGCGGCCTGCCCTGCGGCCGGGTCCCCCGACTTGTGGTCTTTGTAGATAGCCTTGAAAGCGGGTCCGCCGGCGGCCTTGATGTGATCGATGGCCAAGTCGACGCCGCGTGACATCGTTTTGCCGTAGAACGACCCCGTGCCCGAGAGAGCGAGCACGACGCCGACCGGGAAATCCAACCCTTTGGCCGCGAACTTCGGGTCGATGTTCAACATTTTCGCGAGCTCCGCTCCGGCTCCTCCAGCGGCTGCGGCCGGAGCTTTGCCCTTGGCCTTGGCCTTGGGCTTGGGCTTCGTGGCGGCGGAAGCGGCGTTGCGGACCAAGCCGGGGACGAAGGCGGCGCCGACACCGGCGAGGCCGAGGCGGTGGAGCACCTCTCGACGGGTCAGTCCGGTCAGTTCGTTACCCTCGGGATCGAGGTGTTCATTGTTGGGCATGGGTGACTCCTGTAGTGGTGGTGGGCTGCAATGTAAGGCTTCAATTGCCTAGTCATTGGCGATTGGCTTGAACGAACGACGACTTCGAGATGTTCACCTCGGTACATCTCAACAAGGCGAGACATCTCAAACGGCGAGCACGGAGGCATTCGTCAACTCGCGGCGAACCCTAGCGCGAAGTGGTCGAAGGTCACAAAGCACCAGACGTGGTAGGCGGGTTCCCGATACCCCCGAGGCTTGCTTAGGGTCCGCGAGGTTGCCAACAGACTGGGCCGGTTGGCATTCCGGCGCGCCGAAAGACAGAATCAGGCGACGCGTCAGCTGACGCGACGAAAGGGAACCGTGGACGATTTTCGAACAGTTGGTGTGCGCCTGCGCAACTGGGGTCGCTGGGGCTCCGACGACCAGCGCGGAACCATGAACTTCGTCACGCCCGACAAGTTGGTGGCGGCAGGAAAGTTGATCCGCACCGGCAAGACGTTCGACCTTGGTATTCCGTTCGACGAGTCCGGCCCGCAGCCGGGCGGAGGCCGTATCAACCCGGTGCACCTCATGTCGCAGACCGGGGATCGGCAAATTTTTCCCGGCGGGTTCAGGTATGCCGACGACTACATCTTCATGCCGTTGCAGTGCGCAACCCAGTGGGATTCGCTGGCCCACGTTTACTACGACGACCAGCTCTACAACGGCTTCCCGGCCAAGGACGTGACCGTGGTGGGTGCGTTTCACTGCAGTATCGAGCACCAGGGCAAGGGCATCGCCGGGCGCGGGGTGTTACTCGACATCGCCAGATACAAGGACGTCGAGTGGCTCGAGCGCGGCTATGTGATCACGCCGGCCGACCTGGAGGGCGCGATGGCGAGGCAAGGCGGAGTGGCGATTGGCTCCGGTGACATCTTGGTATTCCGCACGGGATGGCGGAAAAAGTTCGTTATAGAAAAGTCGGCGTCGTCGTTCATGGACGGCGAACCCGGGCTCGGACAGGATTGTTGTGCGTGGCTGCACGAGCATGAGATTGCGGCGGTAGCGAGCGACAATTGGGCCATCGAGGTGCTGCCGGGCGAAGACCCCGACACGGTGTTCAACGTGCATATGGTCTTGATTCGCGATATGGGAATGACGCTCGGCGAGATCTTCGACCTCGAGGAACTGGCGGCCGACTGTGCCGGCGACGGCGTCTACGAATTCTTCTTCTGCGCTCCGGTGTTGAAAGTCACCGGCGGGGTCGGCTCGCCGATCAACCCGCTGGCCTTCAAGTAGCGGCCAGCGGGTTGCGCACTCAGCCCGACGGCTGAGTGCGGAGTTCGCGACGCAAGATCTTGCCCGTTACAGTCTTGGGCAACTCGTCGACGAACTCGATCGAGCGTGGATACTTGTAGGCGGCCATTCGCTCTTTGCAGAACTGAATCAGTTCCGCTTCGGTGGCGGTGGCACCGGGTCGGAGGCTGACGAAAGCTTTGACGGTCTCGCCGCGGTACTCGTCGGGTAAGCCAACCACGGCGGCCTCCCGTACGGCCGGATTCTGATACAGCATGTCTTCGACTTCGCGCGGCCACACCTTGTAGCCGGACGCGATGATCATGTCCTTTTTCCGGTCGACCACGTAATACCAGCCGTCGGCGTCCATGAATCCGACGTCGCCGGTGTGGAGGTCGCCACCCGGCAGCGCGTGCGCGGTTTCCTCGGGCTTGTTCCAGTAGCCGGTCACGACTTGGGGCCCGCTCGTCACGAACTCGCCGATCTCGCCCACCGCCACGTCGTTGCCCTCATCGTCGATCACGCGCACGATCGTGTTGAAGATGGGCACACCTACCGACAGGGCTCCCGAGGTGGGATCGACGGGGGCCCGAGCGCCCATGGGCACGCCGTGCGAGGGCGACGTGGTCTCGGTGAGGCCATAGATGTTGTGGATGTAGGCCCCCACCTCTTGCTCGAACCGCTCGACGACCGATGGCGCAATCGGCGCGCCGCCGCTGTACAACTTGGTCAGCGACGAAAGGTCACGACCTTCACACGTTGGGTCGTTCATCAACGCGATGTAGACGGTGATTGCGCCAACGGTGAACGTCGGCCGGTAGCGCTCGATGAGGTCAAGCATCGTGGCGGGGTCGAAGCGGTACCCGAGCACGATCGGCATGGGTACCAGCAGAGCGACCGTCAGGTGGGCGATGAGCCCGGTGATATGAAACAGCGGCGCTACGCCGAGCACGATGTCGTCGGGAGTGAGTGACATCCAGGTCCGGTACGCCTCGGAGTTGAACACGACGTTGCGGTGGGTGTTCGTCGCCCCCTTCGGCGGGCCGGTGGTGCCGGACGTGTAAGAAAGAAAGGCCACCTCCTCGGCCCGCAGCGATGGCGAAGGCACCTTCTGCCCGTCGTGGGCGGCGATCAGGGCGACGAGGTCGAGGGCGCCGTCCTGCGGAGCCTTCGTCGACCCTGCGAGCAGCGCGGGCCGCTCGTCGCCGAGGAAGTCGAGTTCGTTCGTGGTAACGACCGTGCGCACGGTCTTCACGCTGGCGACAACGTCGCGGGCCACCTCGGCATAGAGCGACTCGAGAGTCACCAGCACGGAGGCGCCGGAATCCTCCAGAACGTACGTCAGCTCGCGCCCTTTGTTCATCGGGTTCACCGAGACGACGATGCCCCCGGCTTTCCATGTGGCGATGACCGCCAGGACGAATTGGGGCACGTTCTGGAGGTACAAGGCGACGCGCTCACCGCGTGCGAAGCCGCGTTCGACGAACGCCGCGGCCAACGCGTCGGTCGCCCTATCGACTTCGCCGATGGTCAAAGTGCGCCCGAAGTAATGCACTAGCGGGCGGTCCGCCGATGATGCGGCCACGGCGTTGAACATGTCGAGGGCCGACTCGAAGGGGACCTCGATATCCGACGGCATCCCCGGTGAATACTGGCGCAACCAGGGTCGCGCTGCGTAAATGGTTCCTCCTCGGTCGGCCATTGGAGCTACTTGATGGCGATCGGATTCACGGGGGCGCCGGTGCCGCCGACGACCTTGAGCGGCGCCGCGGCGTATAGGAACGTCCATTGGCCGTCGGCTGCGCAATCGGCGGCGAGATCATCGAGCCAGCAGATCTCAGTGAGGGTCACGCCCAGGTTGCGCATCAGTGCGTTGTGCAGCGGCAGCACGACGCCGGAAACGGGATCGACAGTCACCTCGTTGGCGATCGTGTCGGTGACCAGGTTGGGGATCTCCATCTCATGGAACCAGCGCACGAGTTCGTCGCTGTGGGTCAATCCCGGCTCGACGAAGTTGCCGTAGAACTCCTCGCGACTGACCTTGTAGAACTTGCCGATCCATCCCGTGCGGATGACGAGGATGTCGCGCGGCAAGATCTCGGTGCCTTGCGCCTTGGCACACGCCATGAGGTCTTTGTGGGTGAAGGTCTCGGCCACGTCGAGCACTTCTTTGCCGCGGAATCGGGCCATGTCGAGCAGGATTCCGCGTCCGACGATTCCTTTCTCCGCGAGCGGCAACACGCTGGCCTTGGCGAGACCGCCGATCGTCGTTTTGGCGTCGTAGCCGTTCCAGATCTGGCCGTCGTACCAGACGTGGCCCAGGGCGTCGTACTGCGTGCTGCCCTGGAGGAAGCACGTCATGTAGTCATCGGCGTAGTGGGCCCCACCGGCGAAGTTCACTCCCTTGCCGGCAATGTAGTGGCCCTCGTCGATCACCGTCGTACGGACCGCACCGCTGCGGCCGGGCCACACGGGATCGCCTTCAGGGTTGGCCATCTTCACCTGCAGGGTGAAGACCTTGCCCTGCTTGATACTGCCAGCGGCTCGCAGGATCACTTCGGGCGTCAGGTAGTTCAGGCTGCCTACTTCATCGTCGGGTCCCCATTTTCCCCAGTTCTTGGGCGAATCCTTGAGGAGTCGGTCGAGTGATGGCTCTTGTTCGGTGGTGCTCATTGCTATTTCTCCTTGTGTGAGTGGAATCAGGTTTCGGGGAAGTAGGCCGCCCGGCCGGCACCGGAGTCGGCGAGTTCTGCCATGTGCGTGCCGTCAACGTAGTAGCGCCGATGCCAAATGCCCGTTCCGTCTTCTTCTCCGACCGGCATGCGCCACGTTGTGACGCGAGCATCGGCGGCGGTGAGTGAAACGGCGATGAGTGCCCTCGGCTGATCGATGGTGTCGTGGACGTAGGCGTCGGCAGCGTCCTCGGGGATGTAGCGCTTGGCGATCCGACGGTAGAGATCACGCCACTCGTCGTCGTGGCCGGGCTCGTAGACGATGCGGGCATGACCGCGCAACGTCACCTTGCGATACGGCAACGGGTCCTCGTCGATGGAGAGTCCGACACGGGGATCGCGGCGGATATCCTTCAGGAACACCGCGGGTCCGCGCGGCGTGAACATGATGTCGTCGCCCTCGCGAATGAACCAGATCGGCACCACCGACGGGTGGCCTTCCGCGTCGATGGTGCCGATGCGCAGCAGGTGACCCTGCTCGTCGAGGAACTGGTCCATCTCGGTGGCGGATAGTTTCGGCATCAGATCATCTCTCGGTAGCAATTGCGGGAACGGATCTGATCGGTCTCTTCGACGATGACAGGTCGGGATCCCATGGCGCGAACACGGTAGACGATCCGGCTGCAGCTTCACCCATTTGAGATCGGGTTGAAAGTTGAGCCGCCGGGTTCTGTAGATTCGCGGCGCAGTCACTGAATGTGCCTGCGCAGCCGACCCCGATCGGGGTGTCCGGCATGAGAGAGATGGAGAGAACAATGGTTGGAACCGTACTGATCGCGGGAGCCAGCGGGCTCGTGGGGGCGGCGGCGGTCGAGAGCTTTCTGGAGGCCGGCTACGACGTTATCGCCGCCTCGCGCCGGAAGCCGGAGGTCGACCACCAACGATCGTTCCGACACATAGCGTTGGACCTGCAGGACGAGGCCGCGTGCAAAGCGTCGGCGGCGGACTTGGCCGGCGTCACCCACGTTGTCTACACGGCCGTCTACGAGAAGCCCGGCCTCATTGCCGGGTGGAGCGAGCGCGACCAGATGGAGACCAATCTGGCGATGCTCAAGAACCTCATGGAGCCTCTCGCCGCGAACGCGAAGGGCCTCCAGCACGTGAGCTTGCTCCAAGGGACGAAGGCGTACGGCGTTCATGTCCACGCCATGAGAATTCCGGGACGGGAACGCTACGCCCGTGATCAGCACGAAAACTTCTACTGGCTCCAGGAGGATTACATCCGCGCCAAGTCGGCGAGCGATGGCTGGAAGTTCAGCATCTGGCGGCCGCAACTCATCGTCGGACCCAACTACGGCGTCGTGATGAACCTGCCTCCGATCATCGGTGCCTACGCGGCCATCCGTCGAGAAGAGGGCCTTGCGTTCAGCTACCCGGGGGGAACGTCATGGCCATGGGAGGCCGTCGACACCCGCCTCGTGGCCAACGCGTTGGTGTGGGGGGCCACGTCGGCCAATGCCGCCGGCGAGACATTCAACCTCACCAACGGCGAGGTATTCGAATGGCGCGATCTGTGGCCCGCGTTGGCTGACGAACTCGGCGTCGAGGTCGGCCCGGACGAGTCGATCTCACTGGCAGAGTACCTACCGTCGAAGGCCGACGTGTGGGACAACATCGTCAAGAAGCATGGCCTCCGCCCGGTGACCATGGCCGAGCTCGTCGGCGAGTCGCATCATTACGCCGACTTCTGCTTCGCGTACGGTTCCGATGGCCCGCCGACGGCGGCCTTCGTCAGCACGGTGAAGATCAAGCAAGCCGGTTTCGGCGAGGTCTACGACACCGAGGAGACTTTCCGCTACTGGCTTCGCAAGCTGATCGAGCGCAAGATCCTGCCCCCGCGGTCATGACCGCGGGGCCTTCGGGCCGTTCTCAGTAGGCGCCCCTCGGCTGCTCGAAGATCTTGCGCGGGTTGTCGACCATCATTGCTTTGATCTGTTCGTCGGTGACGCCTTTGCCCTTTAGGGCGGGGATGACGTCTTTCGTGATATGCAGGTAGTTCCACTGCGGCAAAATCGTCGGAAGGTCGTCGTTGGGCAGCCAATCGTTGAAGCACGCGGCGTCGTGGCTGAGCACCATCTGATCAGCGTGGCCCCGCTCGCAGAGTTTCGCGACAGTGTTGACTCGATCCTCGAACGGCAACATCACTTCGATACCAAAGCGGTCCATTCCGATGTAGGACCCGGTGGCCATGACCTCTTCGAGGTAGGAAATGTCGGTCGTATCGCCGCTATGGCCGATCACCACGCGACTCAAGTCGACACCTTCCGAGGCGAAGATCTGCTGCTGTTCGAGCCCCCGGCGGGTATTGGCATGAGTGTGGGTCGAGATTGGCACACCGGTAGCGCGATGGGCTTGGGCCACCGACCGCAACACCCGCTCGACGCCGGGCGTGACCCCGGGTTCATCGGTGGCGCATTTCAGGATGGCCGCCTTCACCCCGGTGTCGGCGATACCCACTTCGATGTCGTGAACGAACATGTCGACCATCAACTCGGGTCCACCCAGGAGGGTGCCAGGGCCCCGGAAATGAAAGTAGTGGGGAACCTCGTTGTACGTGTACACGCCGGTGGCCACGACAATGTTGATCTCGGTCTCGGCCGCGACGCGCTGAATGCGAGGGATGTAGCGGCCCAAGCCAACCACCGTCAGGTCGACGATCGTGTCGATCCCGACCGCCTTCAGTTCGCGGAGTCGGGCCACGGCATCGGTGTGGCGCTCCTCTTCTTCCCATGTTCCTGGGTAGTTCTCCATGATTTCGGTACTCAGCACAAACACGTGCTCATGCATCAGGACCTGGCCGAGTTGGGCGCTATCGACCGGTCCTCGGACGGTTTGAATCGTTGCCATTTCGCTTCCTTTCGTGAACTTTGGGGTCGAAACGCACTGCTGAGTAGGCTGTGCTTCATCCGGTTGGCAGCTCCGTTGTCATCTTCTCGGTTCGGCGTTGCCGTGTCAAGCGGCGCTGATTTCAGAGTAGACACCCAAGAACGAACACCGCCGGCACCGAACCAACCGAGGAGCAAAACAACCATGATCGTGAAGCAGGGGTATACGCCCAAGATCCTTCCCTTCTCCATGGACGGGGTGGAACGCAATGAACACGGCGTGCTGGGTTACACCGGGCTGCCGGTATCGCTCGTGGCCATGCTCAAAGCGACGGTCGATGCGAAACCCGACAGCGAAGGACTCGTCGAACTCGGCGGTGAGCGCCTCACCTATCGTGAGGTGTGGGATCGATCAGTGCGCATTAGCGGCGGCTTACGCGCCAAAGGTGTGAAAAAGGGCGACAGGGTGGCGCTACGCCTCGGTAATGGCAACGAATGGGCGTTGGCGTTCTTCGGCATCGAGATGGCCGGCGCCGTGGTGGTACCGGTCAACACCCGCTTCACTCAACCCGAGATCGACTACGTGGTCAACGATTCCGGCGCCACGTTCGTGATCGCCCCAGGCGACTCCTTGCCCGACGGCGAGCCGTACGTCGACGACAGTTTGGGCCACCAGGACCTCGCTGCGATCTTCTACACCAGCGGCACCACCGGCTTTCCCAAGGGCGCCATGACGACGCACGAGAACTTTCTGTCCAACTGCGAGACGTGTCGCCGCGTCATCGGCTACGACGACGAGGAAGTACGCAACCTGATTTCGGTGCCCATGTTTCACGTTACGGGCTGCAACAGCCAACTGTTGATCACCACAATGCTCGGCGGTACGACGGTCATCATGGTGGCCTTTGAGGTGCAGCAGTTCCTGCGCGCCGTGGTCGATGAGCGCATCAACTGCCTCACCACGGTGCCCGCCATCTACTGGTTGGCGATGAACCAACCGAACTTCGCCGACTTCGACATGAGCCATGTGCGCTGGGTCACCTACGGCGGGGCACCCACGGCGCCCGAGGTGATCGGTCGCATCCGGGCGTCGTTTCCCAATGCTCGCCTAGGCAATGGTTTCGGGCTCACCGAGACTTCATCGGTGTCGACGTTCCTGCCCGACGAGTACTGCGAGACCAGGCCCGAGACTGTCGGCTTCACCGCCCCGCCGGTCGAGGTCGACCTGGCCGACGTCGACGAGAATTCAGGTGTGGGCGAGTTGTTGATTCGCGGCCAGAACGTCGTCGTGGGTTACTGGAACAAGCCCGAGCAGAGCGCTGAAACTTTCGTCGACGGTTGGCTGCATACCGGTGATCTAGCCCGCCTCGACGCCGACGGCTTCGTGCAGATCGTCGATCGCATGAAGGACATGGTCAATCGCGGGGGCGAGAACGTGTATTGCGTCGAGGTCGAGAACGCGTTGGTACAACATCCCGACGTGTTCGAAGTGGCGGTGATGGGTGTGCCCGACGCGATGATGGGCGAGAAGGTTGGGGCGGTGATCGTGGCGGCGCCGGGTTCCAACCCCGACCCGGTCGTGATCGCCGCTTTCGCCCGCACCCTGCTGGCCGACTTCAAAGTGCCGCAGTACATCTCGCTGCGGGCCGAGCCCCTACCCCGCAACCCCGGCGGCAAGGTTCTCAAGCCCATGTTGCGCAAAGAGACCGACTGGGGCCAACAGCTGGCCAGGAGCTAGCGCACGCGCTCCCACTGACGCGCTGTTGCCGTCATTGAAGTCACTTGAGTCGAGTGTCCTTGCCCGACGGAACTAGCCGATAGAAGGACGAGTGGCCGACGGAGCGGGTTACCCCTTCGTGAAGTGGAGCGCGCCCTTGGCGTGAACCCTGTCGATGAAATCGGGATCGTAGGCCCGCAGCGGCTCGTCGCGCACCATCTCGTCGAGCATCACGGCATCGTCGCCCACGAGGATGCGCCAATCTCCCACGCGCACGCCATTGAGGATGGTCGTGGCTGCTTGAGCGGCCGTTGTCGGGGCGTCGTCACGGAACGACTCGGCTCGCTGCGCCATAGTCTGACGGAGATCCTCATCGCTGGCCGAGCCCACATCGAGGCCAAGCTTGGCCATTCGAGTCCGAACTTCGAGCAACTGCTGTTCGGTCAGCTCCTTCGGGTCGCGCCCGAATGCCTTGCTGGAGTTGATCACTATCGACGTGCCGATGTGACCTGGCATGACCACCGACGCGCGTAGATGGGGCGCGTTCAGGCGGAAGTCATTGATGAGCGCCTCGGTGAATCCTTTGACGGCGAATTTGGCGGCGCTGTAGGCGGTGTGCGCGATCGAGGGCCCGAGGGAAGCCCAGAAGCCGTTGACGCTGCTGGTGTTCACGACATGCCCCTCGGTACTGGCCATCAGCATGGGCAAGAACGCACGGGTGCAGGCGTAGACCCCGCCCCAACAGACGGCGAACGTCTTGTCCCATTCCGACCGGTCATCGATCACGAAGCTGCCGCCGCCGCCGATACCGGCGTTGTTGAACAGGAGGTTGATGTGGTCGGTCTGATGGTCGCGGGCCACCGAGTCGCGGAACGCGATCACTTGCTGTTCGTCTGACACGTCAGCGACGAACGTCGTGACGCGGGTGCCCGCTGGGGCCTCGGCGCACATCGCCACGGTGTCGTCCATCGCATCGCCAGAAACGTCGCACGTCGCCACGTGACAGCCGTCGGCCGCGAGCTGGCGCACCAGTTCGCGGCCCATCCCACTTCCCCCGCCGGTGACCACAGCCATTCTCCCATCAAATCGGTCCATCGGTCTGCCTTTCTTGTGAGCTTCTCAACACTCCGATGCACTCTACGGGGGCTCTCATCAAATTCCCAGAACGAGTGGGTAACGTGAACTGATGATCAATGTTGCGAGAGTTCGCCCGGCCATTGCGAGGATGACTATGGCTGCGGTACTCGCGATGAGCGTTGCGGGCGGGGGGCATGCGCTCGGAGCCACGAAGCTGAAGTCGAAGAGTACGAAGAAGAGCACCGCGAAGGCGCGGGCCAAACCCGCGCCCGCTAACGCCGCGACGACAGCGGAGTCGGGGCCGACGACCGCGACACAGGATCGGGCGGTATTTGCGCCCTGCGACTCGGGCCTTGAGTGTGCCAACGTATCGGTGCCCCTTGACCCGGCACGCCCTGGAGGTGATCACATTACCCTGTTCGTGTCTCGACGCCCGGCGTCGAACTCTGCGATTAGAATGGGTGCCCTTTTCGTCAATCCCGGTGGTCCAGGAGGGCCGGCTTTCGACCTGGTACGCAGCGCCAAGAGTTTTCTTACGACCGATGTCCTCGACCGATTCGACGTGGTCGGAGTCGACCCTCGGGGAACTGATCGCAGCGCGCCCCTTGACTGTTCTTTCGACAACTTGTCAACACGCGACCTGGTGTTCCCTGTTGACAACAGCCAGCTGGAGCGGCGCCGGGCGGTGTACGCCAACCTCGGCAAGGCCTGCTCCGTCTCCGACGGCAAGAAGCTGGCGTTCATGGATACCACTACGGCGGCCCGTGACATCGACGCCGTTCGCGTCGCCATCGGCGAGGAAAAGATTTCTTTTCTCGGAATGTCGTACGGCACCTACCTCGGTGCGGTGTACGAGTCGCTATACCCCGAACGGACCCAGTCAATCGTCTTGGACAGCGCGATAGACCCTTTTCGATTTGGGGTCAATCAGGTGCTTGACCCTATCGCCCAAAGCGAAGTGTCGCTCGATGCGTTTCTGACCGCTTGCGCGAATGGGACACTCTTGCCTTGCCGATTCAGCGATGGCACCGACCTGCGGATGAAGTTCAATACAGTCCGCGAGACGTATCTGGCCTCACGCCGCAACCGTTCCAGGGCCGAGAACGACTTCGACTCGACGATCAATTCGCTGATCGGGTATCCACGCAACGGTTGGCCCGTCTTGGGTCGGGCCTTACAGGAACTGGCCGAGGGACGTCAGCCCATCTTCGAAGGTACCCCCGCTGACAACCTCGCTGCCTCGGACGGCGAGCGGATCGTTCCCGCCGACCGGTTCTCCCCCACGACCAATACGGCGATCATCTGCGCGGATGGCATCCTCCCCCGCGATCAGACTGGCTACCAGACAATCGTCGATCAGATCCCCGTGCTGGCGCCACGATTCTCGGGGTTGCGACTCAGTCAATTGGTGGCGACGACATGCGAACAGTGGCCGACGCCCACGGCGGCGCTCACCCCTCTCCGGTCGGCGCCGGGCGCAACTCTCGTCATCGGGAACAACTACGACCCGACTACACCCATCGCATGGTCTCGGGCCTTGGCCGGAGAACTCGGATCGGCCTTCCTCGTTCGCAACGGCGGGGGTCACGTGGCCGTCGACAAGTCCGCCTGCGTGCAACAAGCGGTCGCCCGCTTCCTCATCGACCGAGTGGCCCCGGCGCAAGGCACGGTCTGCTCACCCGATATCGCGCACCCCAGCTGACCAAACTCGCCGCGTTGCATCGCGAGACCCTTCGAGACAAGGTGGACGCGTAACGTAACAAGCGTAACTTGACAGGTATGGCCATTCTCGAGATCACTACATTCCGGTTACTCCATGGCGTCGCGACCGAGGCCTTCAGCGGGGTCGACGCTATGGTCCAGACCGACTTCGCCTACCAGCAACCCGGCTTGGTGCGCCGCACTACGGCCGTTCTGTCCTACAGCCGACGGGTGTGCCCGTTCGGCCCGGGCTCGGGACCGCCGAGACCGGCCGGAATGTACATGATCGGTCCGTCGGCAATATTCCAGTTGAACAGTGCGCCGTAAAAGGCGCGCTGGCGTTGCGGATCGAGCGCCTCGATCTCCCAATGCACGACTGGTCGACCCCAGTCGCCGCTCTCGCTGTCACGTTGCATCGACATGGCAATCAATGTACCGCGGTCGCGAATTCAGTTCTCGACGCCCCCGTTGCGTTCGGCCCTCAGCTTCTCGGCCACCGCTTCGAAGCGCTGGTCGACTACTTGACGGGGGCCCCCCGTAAAGCCCAGCTCCGCGTTCTCCGCCCGCCACGCGGCCACGTCTCCGGCCTTGCCAACGAGTTCCATAACCTTGAGCGACATCTGCCAGTGCACCCGCAGGCCCATCATCTCCCAGGCCTGCTTCACCAAGGCCTTCGTGCCCATGAGCGTCGTCAGGGGCGCCTGAGCGATCTGGCGGGCCACCAACTCGGCCGTCTCATCGAGCTGGTCACGAGGGACCACGCGATTGACCATGCCCATGCGTAGGGCCTCGTCGGCCCGCACCGTCTGGGCCAGGTAGAGATATTCATAGGTCCGGTGGTAGTTCATGAACAGCCAAGGTTCCATCATGGTCTCGCCCCCCGGAAAGCCGAGGCCCTGTACGAGCGGCATCTGGAAGTAGGCGTCGTCGGCCGCGATCACGATGTCGGGAATCAGCGCGAAGTAGGTACCGCCGCCGATGGCGTAGCCGTGCACGGCGCTCACGGTGGGTTTCTGAAACTCCCACAGATGCAGGATGGGCCAAAGAAACAAATCTCCCTGTCCCTTCCACGGATGGCCTGCTTCGGCGGCTTCGCGAAACTCGTCAAATGCCATCGGTCCATCGGCCACCGCGTGCCCGGCGCAGAAGCCGCGCCCGTTCGCCTTGAGGAGTACGACCTTGATGGCGTAGTCGGCTTCGGCATCCTTCAAACACCGTTCAACGTCGTGCACCATCGCCGAGTTTTGAGCGTTGGCCCGTTCGGGGCGGTTCAGGATGATGCGGCCAACTGCCCCTTCCTTCTCGTAGATCACGGTAGCAAGTTCTTCTCGATGCATCAGCGACTCCCTTTTCTTTCTCTGGGTTTTGGTTCTGGAGAAACTATTCATATGATTGTCCCTCAATGCCTCAGACGATGCTGGACGGGCGAGTCGCACGCCACGAGTTACGACCCGCTCCTGACCATCTGACGGCCTTCTTCTGGGAGGCGGCCCTGCGCCATGAGCTGGCCATTCAAAAATGCGATGGATGCGGCTACTTCAACCACTGGCCGGTGCCACGGTGCAAGAAATGCTGGTCGACCGCTCTGTCGCCGACGAAGGTCAGCGGCCAGGCGACGGTGTACACGTTCGCTGTCGCGACCCAGGCGTTTCATCCGTGGTTCGAGTCTCGTTTGCCCTTCGTGGTGGCGGTGATCGAACTCGCCGAGCAGTCGGGCCTCAAGCTGGTCTCGAACGTCATTGGGTGTCCGGTCGACGACGTGCACTGCGGCATGGCCGTGGAGGTGACCTTCGAGGATGTCGAGGAGGGGTTCACGCTGCCAATGTTCCGACCCGCCGCGACTCGGGGGCTGGGCCAATGAAGGGCCAGCGCGTCGCTGTCGTCGGCGTGGGCTATTCGACGATCGGTCGTAGCACCGGCTTGAGCCTCGACGACTTGGCTGTCGAAGCGTCCATCGCGGCAATGGCCGACGCCGGGCTGAAGCCGACCGACATCGACGGGGTGGCCACGCACTGCTTTCCGCACCAGCTCGTGCGACCGACCCGCGTGGCGGACCTGCTTGGCATTCCCGACTTGGGTTGGTATTCGGGCAATTTCGATGGCGCCGCGTACGTGGTCGCCGCCCATCACGGCATCGCGGCTGTGGCGTCTGGCTCGTGTCATACGTGTCTGACAATTCGGTCCGTGCACCGGATGGGCGCGTCCGGCGGCACCAGGGCGTGGCCGGCGGACGGCATCGCCGGCGTCGATCAGTTCCTCGTACCCTACGGCGACACCACCGCGGCGCATTGGGCGGCCATGTACATGCAGCGCCATATGCACGAGTTCGGCACCACCCCCGAACAGTTCGGCGAGTTCGTCATCGCCCAACGCGACTACGCGGCCGCCAATCCCGACGCCATCCATCGAACGCCGTTGACGATGGATGACTACCTGTCGTCACGCATGATTGCTCGTCCGCTGCACGTGCTCGACTGCGATTATCCGGTCGACGCCGGATCTGCGCTCATCTTCACCACCGAAGAGCGGGCCCGCGACATGGTCCACAAACCGGTATTTTTCGAGTCTTGGGCCGCGGGCACCACCGACGTCCTGGACTTTCACCTACTGGAGAGCATGCCGCAATCGTCGCCATGGCGCGCCGCGCAGCGCATGTGGTCGAAAACCGATCTTGGCCCCGATGACGTCAACATCGCCGGACTCTACGATGGGTTCTCGTTCATCGCGATGCAGTGGATGGAGGCGCTGGGGTTCTGTGGCTTGGGTGAGAGCGGGCCATTCGTCGAAGCCGGCCACACCCGTCCGGGCGGAAGGCTGCCGACCAATACCGACGGCGGCGCTTGCAACGTCGGGCGGCGCCACGGCGCCAACTTCTTCATCGAAGTCACCCGGCAATTGCGCGGTGAGTGCGGCGACCGACAAATTCCCGGTGCCAGCGTCGGTGTCGTGAGCAACTCGGTGGGCGGCTTTGCCGGGTGCGCGCTGATGATTAACGAGTAACTTTGAACAAGTTTACGGCAGGGCCGAACCCTATTCCACAGTTGTTCATCTCTTGGCCACCTGCGTCTGTTTCACTGCCAACGTGAACACTTCGACTTCCTCCGGTGCGACCCTCGATACCGGCATCGCCCCGTTCGACTTCCGCTCGATCCCCAACTTCCGCGACCTCGGCGGCCTTCGATCGGGCGCACGCCAAGTCCGCCCTTCGCTCGTGTACCGCGCCGGCATCCCGTGCTTTGCCTCCGAGACCGACCGGGCCCGGTTGGTCGACCTGGCCATCGCCGACGTGATCGACCTTCGCACCACGAGTGAACTCGAGCTTTACGGAACCGCGGAACAGCTGGGCATCGGTGTGCGCGTGCATCACCTTCCCGTGATCGTCACGACGTGGGACATGGTTGAGGCGACCACCAAGGATTTGGAAGAGGATCCGGTTCAATTCTTGTCAGCGCAGTATGCCCGCATGTTCGACGAGGGAGCGCCGGCCATCGTCGGGGCCCTCACGGTGATCGCCGGGGGCCGCCCGACGTTGGTGCACTGCACGGCCGGCAAAGACCGAACCGGCGTCCTGATCGCCGTGCTGCTGGGCGCGCTCGGCGTGTCCGACGCCGAGGTCGCTGACGACTACGCGCTCAGCGAGGCGGCCATGCCGCATCTGCGCTCGCTCCTTTCGTCTGCTTCGTCGCAGCCCATTGCTCGAATGGAACAGCTGCCTGTGGCGTACGGTCGTTCGCCGCGCGAAGCCATGCTGCGAACCCTGAGGGAGTTGCGGCGGCAGTGGCAGAGCCCCGAGCGCTACCTGATAGACAACGGACTGTCGGGCGCCACCATTGCCGAACTTCGTCAGCTCATGCTGGTCTAAAACGGACACAGGGGGCGTTGGCCGCGGTGCCAATCGAGTTCGGGTATGCGAGGATCAACGTCGCCGCCGATGAACTCTCGGTTACGGCCGGCTCACGACACCGGGTCCGCATTGAGGGCGATGCGACACCGAGTCGTAAAGCTTTAGCAATGCCCGGGAGGGGTCTAAGGGTGACGATTAGCCCATGGAATCCGCTCTTCTGGTTGGGCCCGCTCGTGAGGAAGTACTCACCGAAGCGCGTCCCGCAGCCCCGGTCAATCGCCTTGACCTGGTTCGGCCTACCCTTGGCATCCCCCCCCATCTAGGGATTCGCGTTGGCTCGGAGTACGGCGAACGATTGGCGCCGCGGCATGGTCGGGGGTCGGTATCGGGGTCTTCATCGCCGCATGGGCCATCGTGGCGGCAAAAGTCGCCGGCCTTCCGTCGCCGGGCGCCGCTGGCCGAGAAATGGCCACGCTTCTAAGATCGCCCTTCTCCAACGGACGCCTGAACGGCAAGGGCATCGGGGTGCAGCTCTTGGCCTCGCTGCAGCGGGTCGGGATCGGCTTTGCCCTGGCCGCCGCGGTGGGCGCGCCGGTGGGTCTGGCCATCGGTACGAGTAAGCGGGCTTGGCAGGCCGTCAACCCTCTTGTCAACCTGTTGCGGCCGGTATCGCCGCTGGCGTGGTTTCCGATCTGGCTGACCGTGTTTCACAATGCTCCCCGAGCCGCTATTTGGGTCATCTTCATCACCCCCTGTGGCCCATCATCATGAACACCGCCCAAGGAGCGGCGTCGGTGCCGATCGATCAGCGCAACGTCGCCAAAGTCTTCCGATTCAGAAAAGTAGACGTGTGAGAACTTCGACTCCTCCAGTTAACCAATCGGCAACGCCTACTGATAACCCGATTTGTAACCTCAACGCATGGAACGAAGAGACTTTTTAAAGCTAGTTGGCGCGGCTTCACTGGTCCCACTAACCAATTCCCTTTCCGCGGATGCCGCCGCGAAGAAGGCCAAAATTGCGAAAGGAGGAAAATCGGCAACGACGGTTCCCTCGACCACCTTGGTCGGGACCACGACGCCCCCCTCGTCGACGGTCCCGGCCAAGAAGGTTGACCGCAAGGTCAAACTTGGCTTCATCGCTCTGACCGACTGTGCGCCTCTCGTCATGGCCAAGGAACTGGGCTACTTTGAGCAACGGGGCCTCGATGTGACACTCGAGAAGCAGGCCTCGTGGCCCGCGTTGCGCGACGCAGTGCTCAATGAGCAAATCGATGGAGCGCACGCCCTCTTTGGTATGGCGTTCTCAGTCGCCTCGGGCATTGGTGGCAGTCGGGGAACAAACCTCAAGATTGCGATGATGTTGAACCAGAACGGTCAGGCCATTACTCTCGACAATAGCTACAAGGAGGCCGGGTACGCTGACTTGGAAACTGCTGGCAAGCTCCTCAAGGCCAAAAACCCAACGTTGGCGATGACGTTTCCGAGTGGCACACACGACGTATGGCTACGCTATTGGTTAAAGGCGTGCAAGGTCGACCCAGCCGTGATGAAGATCATTCCCATCCCCCCACCGCAGATGGTCGCCAACATGAAGGCCAATACTATGGATGGATTCTGTGTCGGAGAGCCCTGGAATGCCCAAGCCGTTTACGACAAAGTTGGCTTCACTCACCTCGCCTCTCAGGACCTGTGGACCGACCACCCGGAGAAGTGCCTTATGGTAAACGAAAAGTTCGCGACCAGCAGAACCGACGTGCTCAAAGACGTGATGGGGGCGGTGCTGCAAGCTTCGAAGTGGCTCGATGACCTAAAGAACCGCTCCGATGCGGCCGAAAAACTGGCTGCGCCGGCGTACGTGAATACACAAGCGGCTAATATCCGTCAGCGTCTTCTGGGCAGCTACGACTTGGGTGCGGATCTCGGCCTCAAGACCTTCGCTGGCGATCAGATGCAGTTCTTTCAAAACGGTGCCGTGAGCTTTCCCAGGCGGGCCCACGGGCTTTGGTTCCTCGCCCAGTACCAACGCCTCGGGCTGCTCAAGGCCGAACCCGATTACAAGCTGCCGGAGAAGCTCATCCTTTCCGACTTGTATGCCACGGTAGCCGCGACAGAGAAGGTAGCGGTTCCCGGCGACGATATGGCCGCTTTCGAAGTAAAGCTGGATGGAGTGACGTTTGATCCTAAGAAACCCGCCGATGAGGCGAAGCGGGCCTGACCCAACCGGCCGGCACCTGCTGTCGCTGACACGGCGCCGTCGGGCTCACTCGCCAAGGCGGGTGACCTCGACGGCGCAATGCTTGTAGGAGGGTTGGCGGGAGTGCGGATCGAACGACGGACTAGTCAGTTGGTTGGTTCCGACGTAATGCATCGGCACGAAGACTTGACCTGGCGCCACTGTGGCCGTCACGAAGGCCGCAGCCGTCATCGAACCCCGGACCGACACCACCGACACCGTGTCTTCGGAGCTGATGTCTCGGGCCAGCGCATCGACCGGATTGATTTCGACGTAGGGTCGCTCAGGGGCCAAAGAACGCAGCATCGCCGACTTGCCGGTGCGCGTGAGGGTATGCCACTGACTGGAGCTGCCCCGGCCAGTCAGCAGGGTGAGGGGATAGCGCGAGCTGGTCGTCTCCCGAACCGGACGGGGCGTGTCGAACACAAATCGAGCCCGCCCATCGGTGTGGAAGAACTGGCCATCCTCGAAAAGGCGCCGTTCGGCGGGCTCGAACTCATCGCGGACCCCTTCGGGATAGGGCCATTGGATGCCGCCGGCGGCATCGATCATTTCGTACCCATCGACTCCGCTGAAGTCACACGGTTGGCCCTTGGAAAGTTGCTTCATGAATTCAAATACATCGGCCGGCTCCCGCCACGAGGCGAACAGATCAGCGCAGCCCCAAGCGTGCGCCAGCAGCTTGAAGATGGCGAAGTCGGAGAGCGCCTGTCCGGGCGCTCGGCTGACTTGCTTGATCACCCCGATACGGCGTTCCGAATTTATGAAGGTCCCTTCCTTCTCCCCCCAACCTGCGGCAGGGAGCATCAGATCGGCCAATCTGGCCGTGTCAGTAGTGGGGTACAGGTCCTGTACGACCAAGAATTCCAACCTTTCGAAGGCATCACGCAGGTTCGACTGGTGAATCCACGAGTGCGCCGTGTTGGTGGCCACAATCCAGAGACCCTTGATCGAGCCCTCCATGACTCCATCGATGATCTGGTCGTAGGCCAGGCTCGGACGGGCCGGGATCAGACCCGGATCGATGTGCAGCGTTCGGGCGACGTGCGCCCGGTCCTCCGCTTTGGTGAAATCTCCTCCGCCGAGCAAGTTGGTCGTATTGGAAAATAGACGCGACCCCATTGCATTGCATTGACCGGCGATTGAATTAGCCCCCGTTCCGGGACGCCCGATGTTGCCGGTCATCAGGGCCAGATTAATGATGGCCTGAGCGCTGCGCACCCCCTCATGGCTCTGATTCACGCCCATCGTCCACCAAAACGAAACCCGTCGTCCGCCATGTATGGTCGCCGCAAACCGCTCGATCTGTTCTTCGGTCAAGCCCGTCCGCCGGCTGACGATCTCGGGCGAATACGGCGCGACGTGGGCCGCAAAGTCGGGAAACGAGTTGGTGTGCGCGGCGATGAACGGTTCGTCGATCCACCCGTGGGCGATCAGTCGGTTGGCGATGCCGTATAAAAGAACGAGGTCGGACTTCGGATCAAGTGCGTAGTGCTGGGTGGCCCCGACGGCCGTTTCGGTGGTGCGGGGGTCGACGACGATGATTTCGGGTGAATTCTGATTGCGACAGATCCGCTCCCAAAGGATCGGATGGGCGATGCACAGATTGGACCCGATGAGTATGATCACGTCGGACAGTTCGAAGTCGGCATACGTATATGGCGGGGCATCGAATCCGAAGGATTGCTTGTAGGAGACCGCCGAAGTGGCCATACACTGACGGGTATTGCCGTCGCCATGAACGAGGCCCATGCCGAACTTTGTAAGCGCTCCAAGCAGCATCATTTCTTCGGTGACTATCTGTCCGGTCGACAAGAACGCCACCGATTCCGGCCCATAGGCGGCCTGGATCGCCTTGAACCGTTCCGCAAACACGTTGGTCGCTTGGGCCCAGTCGACCGGTTGAAGGCGCCCCTTTTCGTCGCGCAACAGCGGTGTGGTGGCGCGGTCCGGCGCGCCCAAGGGGGTCAGGGCTTCCCATCCCTTTGGGCACGCCATGCCCAAGTTCACCGGATACTCGGTGGTGGGCGTGATGTTGACGGCCTGTCCATCGCGCAAATGCACATCGAGCGAGCAGCCCGTCGAGCAGTAGCCGCAGATCATCGATGTGGTCGCGTCGGGGGCCAAGCGAGTCGGCACCTGGCCGAGACCGAAACCCCCGGGCTGGCGTATGAGTTCACGGGTGCGGGCACCGTGGCGCTGACGCAGTAGCCCGCGAATCATGCGTCCCCCACCCGCCTTTCGGTCCTCGTTCATGCCAACCCCCGGGGCATCCTGGGGGCCGATACAGCCCGGAAGAACTGGTATCGCTCGATCAGTTCACCGCCCACACACCCGCCCAATACGAACGCGCATCCGATCGATGAAGCGAACCCATGAAAGGGGACGCTCACGAGGGAGATCGGAAGCGCCACACCACACACCAACGTGAGAGCGAAGCGGGCTACGGTGAAACGAAGGAGTGCGTCACTCAACAACGATGCCGTCCGCCTTAGCTCAGCGGTGGTCGAGTCGCCGACCCGCCCGTAACGTCGTGAACGAGGGCGCGCCCGGGGAGGGCGGAGATGCGAGAATATGAGCGATTCGAACAGTAGCTTCAGGAGGCAAGCGACCGCGAGCGCTTTCGCCGCGGGCGTCACGACGTGGGTCCAAGTGCGCGCCGGGAGGCCGGTTCCGAGGCGAACGGCGGCGAGTTCACTGGTAAGCATGACGATGGCAAGTCCGCCGATCAACGCCGTGAGCCCGAACTTCGTACCCGTGGTGCGGGCCCGCCACCAGAGCTTGGGCGTGACCGCGTAGACCATGACCGAACTGAATACACCAAGGGCGCCGACCGCCGCTACGGCGACGCCCAGGACGTCGAGCCAACCCGCCGCGCTCGTGGGCCCGAACCAGACAACGGCAGCGTAGAGGGTGGCGAGGGCAGAGAAGGCTCCGAAGGCCACGATCTCCCGGCTCAGCCATGAGTGTCGGACGCCGATGACGGCCCTGAACGCGAAGAGCGGTCGACCGAGATGGCCCACGCTCGCGCCCAACGCCAAGACGCCCATGGCCAGCGCCACCGCCGCGTTGTACGGCCGTAGCGCGCCGATCACCACAGGGTCGGCGAAGTGTCGCAGCACGGCGTAAATTACGAACGCGCCGACCGACAGCTGGGTCAGGACGAGCATCACCGCTAGAGGGGGATGGGGCGGCGCAGGACGCAGCGCGTCCTCATCGACCGCAACGAGGGAACGGAAGGTTTCGCGGCTCGTTCGGTACACCGTGGTAGGAGAAGTGTGATGCGATACGGGAGCTCCGGGAACGAGTCGAGTGATGAGGGAACGAGCGACGACCTCGTCTTTGTCGACCAGAGAAATTCGGATCGCTTCGTTGGGACACGCCTGCGCACAGGCCGGGGCTTCCCCGACGCCTAGGCGGTCCTGACACATGTCGCATTTGCGCACGATGCCTCGGCTGGCGTTGTAGCGGGGTACCTCGTACGGGCACATCAGCGTGCAATAACCGCAACCTATGCATTGATCGTCGAGGTGCGCCACGATGCCCGTGATCGGGTTCTTCTCGTAGGCCTCGACCGGACAGCCGTTCAAACACGCCGGGTCGACACGGTGATGGCATCCGGTCGTCACGGTCTGCAACGCAGTCGATCCACCAGATGCGGCGCTGTGCAGCAGCCCTACGGCCCGCCATGACTCATCGTCGTCGAGCCCGTTCAGGCTGTGGCAAGCGGTGACGCACGCCTTACAGCCGGTGCAGGCATCGAGGTCGACTTCGAACCCATACTGCTGGCCCGGGCCGGGAGCCGTAGCCGGCAGCAGGTTTCGGTAATACCGCTGTTGCTGGGGCGGTGCGCCGGCCAGGGGTCTGGCGGTTGACGACTTGGCGAAGCGGTCGACGGCCGAGAGGTCACTTTGGCGGCGCAGATAGAAATCGAACGGTGTCTCGTCGGTCATGACGAGTTCCGCGAGCGCAGTCACGACCCGCCGGAGTGATCGGCTACCAACCCGGTGACGGGCTGGGCGCTCACGAACACCCGTCCCTCGAGCAGTCGGGCCCCATACGGTACGACCGAATTGGTTGGGTCGTCGAGGCAAACCCCGGTTTCGAGATCAAAGGCCTGCTTGTACATGGGCGAAGTGACCATGCGCCTTACCGCCCCGTCGACAGTACGTGAGCCGATCAGGCCGCGTGACATCACGAATGCCCCGCTGAACGGATCACGATTGGAGAGGGCGAAAACCGTTTCGTCGGGAGCGAGCCGATACAATGCGACTTGCTCGCCGCCCACAAGACAGCACACCCCCGGTTCACCGGGAGATCGGCGAAAGCGGAGACATCGATCCACATTTCGTTGCGTACGATTTCGTCGAGAACCGCCGTGTTCATCGGCCTGCTCCAACGAGAAGGGAGCGTTCATCGTTTCTCGCTGGGCGCGGCTGGCCCCGTTCAGAAATGAACACGATAGTTGGATCGACGGAGTCGGCATTGACGAACGAACGGAATCGGACCATCCGCTCGGGGCTTTCGACGGTAGCCTTCCACTCGCATTCGTAGGTGGCGACATGACGATCCATTTCGGCCTCAAGTTCGCTGCAGATGCCCAGAGCGTCGTCGATGACGACGCGGCGGAGATAGTCGATACCGCCTTCGAGGTTGTTGAGCCAAGTGGC
Source organism: Acidimicrobiia bacterium (assembly GCA_025359845.1). GTDB lineage: Bacteria > Actinomycetota > Acidimicrobiia > Acidimicrobiales > JANYDT01 > JANYDT01. The sequence continues at coordinate 18,168 of JANYDT010000194.1, read as the reverse complement.
GGTGCGCTCGAGGCGACCCGCGGTTCTGATGTAGAACATGAGGAAGCGGTCGACGAGCTGGAGCAGCGCCGTGGTCTCGAGATCCTCGGCGAGCAACACGGCGTGTTGCGGCCGCATGCCACCGTTGCCGCAGACATACAGATTCCAGCCTCGCTCGGTGGCGATAATACCGAAGTCTTTGCTCTGCGCTTCCGCGCACTCGCGGGCGCAACCCGAGACGGCGGACTTGATTTTATGCGGCGCCCTGAGCCCGCGATATCGAAGTTCAATATCGATGGCAAGGCTGGTGGAGTCCTGCACGCCATAGCGGCACCACGAATCGCCGACGCACGACTTGACGGTGCGCAGCGCTTTTCCGTAGGCATGTCCTGACTCCATACCCGCATCTATGAGCCGGCTCCATATAGTCGGGAGTTGGTCTACCCGGGCGCCGAATAGGTCAATACGTTGTCCGCCCGTGATTTTCGTGTAAAGCCCGAAATCTTGGGCCACTTCGCCAATGGTTATGAGTTGGGACGGGGTGATCTCTCCACCGGGCACTCTGGGCACGACGGAGTAACTGCCGTCCCGTTGCAGGTTGGCCAAGAAGTGGTCGTTCGTGTCTTGCAGGCCGGCGTGCTCACCGTCGAGAATGTGACCGGTGGCCATTGACGCGAACATCGACGCGACCGCAGGTTTGCAAATTTCGCAGCCGAAGCCAGTGCCGGCCCGCTCGATCAGGTCGGCAAACGAAGTGATGCGCTGCACTCGGACGATATCGAAGAGTTCGGGCCGACTGAAGGCGAAGTGCTCGCACAGTTCGTTGCGAACGGCTACGCCGTCCTTGGCCAATTGCAGATTCAGGAGGCCTTGGACGAGCGGCGTGCACCCGCCACAACTCGTACCGGCCTTGGTGGCCTTCTTTACATCTTTGAGGTCAGTGAATCCCATCTCACTTATCGCAGTACAGATGGCGCCTTTGGTGATGTTGTTGCATCGGCACACGGTGGCGACATTGCTGAGACCGGCGAGGCCGGCCCCTTCGTTGGCTGAGGCGCCTCCGGCCCGTGCCGGAAAGAGCATTTCGGCGAGGTCGTCGGGGGTGGCGAGGTCACCTTTGGCCATTGCGCTGAGCGTCGCATAGCCCGAGGCATCGCCCACCAGGATTCCACCCAACAGCCACTTGCCCGAGATGTCGACCACCAGGGCACGGTACGTACCGTTCAAGGGGTCGTCGTAACGCAAAACACGGGCGCCTTCGGTCGTGGCGAAGGCATCGCCGAAACTGGCGACATCGACACCCATGAGCTTCAATTTCGTGGACAGATCGGACTCGGTGAAACCCGTCGTTCCACCGAGAAGCCGATCGACAACCACTCGGGCCATGTCGTAGCCCGGAGCGACGAGACCCCACACCCGGCCGGCGGCGACCGCACATTCTCCGACGGCGAATACGTGCGGGTCAGAAGTACTGCACCCGTCGTCGACGACGATCCCGCCCCTCTCGCCGATCGTGGGTCCGCACGATCGGGCGAGAGCGTCGTCGGGACGGATGCCGGCCGAGAAAACGACGAGGTCGACGGGCAGTCGAGAGTCGTCGGCGAAGACCACCGCCGCGGCTGCGCCATCGGTTGACGGAGCATCGTCGGTCGACGGGGCCCCTTCGGTGGAGTGGGCACCTTCGGGGGCGGAGGCGGCGATGGCTTTTGTTTGCACGCCCAGGTGCACTTTCACCCCAAGCGCCCCGATCCGATCCTTCAAGATCTCGCCGCCCTCGACGTCGATCTGGAGCGGCATGAGGCGAGGCGCCATTTCCAACACGTGCGTCTCGAGTCCGAGTGAAAGCAAAGCGTTGGCCGCTTCGAGTCCTAAGAGGCCGCCGCCCACGACTACGCCGACGTGTCGACCCTGGGCGTAGGCGCGGATCGCGTCGAGATCTTCAATGGTGCGGTAGACGAAGCAGCCCACCAGGTCGTGTCCGGGCATGGGCGGCACAAACGGGCGCGACCCCGTCCCGAGAACCAGGGTGTCGTACGGTACGTGTTTCCCGCACAGGGTCCGCACGATTTTGGCGTCGAGATCGACCGCGTCAACGGTGGTTGACAAATGAAGGTCGACACCCCATTGCTCGTAGCAGCCCGATTCGCCCAAGCTGAGATCGTCGGGGGTGGCCCCGCTGAACAACGTGCTCAGGGCTACTCGGTCGTACGCCGAGCGTGGTTCCGCCCCCAGCACCGTGATCCGGAACGCGCCCGCCGGGGCCCGGCCGACGAGTTCTTCGACGAACTTGTGGCCGACCATCCCGTTTCCGACGACTACGACGCGATGGCCCGCTGGGGGTGTCGCGGCGGCACTCGAGGCGGATCGGGTCATGCCTCTATTGAACGCAACCGAGGTGGCTGGGCCATTTCGCAACTGTCAACGGCGCGTGAACAAGCCCTCTCACCCGCTGCCGGTTGCGAGAGCAAAACGGCACAGACACGAAGCAATCCGTTCACGCAGCGGCCACACGACCCCGGTTCACTATTACCATGTCCGCTGAACCTCATCCTGAGATCGCATCCGCAGGCGTCCTGAGACGCTTGGTCGGGCGGGGCCACCTCCCGACGTCGTTGGTCTGTTGGCTCCACTTCTTCGTCAGCGCTTTCTGCTGGGTGCTGACGGCCGCGCTGGTAACGTCGTTCGCCGGCGAGCTGCACCTCGGCCGGAACGCCAAGGCTGTCATCGTCGGCAGTTCCGCCATCGGCACCGCTATTACGCGCCTCATCGTCGGACCCCTCGCCGACCGGTTCGGCATGAAGCGGGTCGGAATCGCGCTCCTCTTCCTCTCGGTCGCGCCTCTGGTGTGGGGGTCGATGGCGCACTCCTTCGGGGAGCTGGTGGCTGTGGGTGCGCTGCTCGGAATCGCCGGGGCGAGCTTTGGAATCGCCCTGCCGCTGGCCGGCTTCTATCTCTTGACTTTCGGGGGCTTTCTAGGCCTGGCCACCTATCTGCCGCTGTACTTCAAGGACCGTTTCGCCATGACCCCGGTCGCGGCTGGGGCATACGCCGCTGGGTGCGGCGTGCTGGGAGCGATGGCCCGACCCGTCGGGGGTGCCCTTTCCGATCGGCGCGGTGCGTTACGCAATCTTTCGGTGATCTTCACTTCGGTCGCGGTTCTCTGTGGGGCGTTGGCGACGCTCCCGCCACTGGTTCCGACGCTGGCGTGCCGCACGGTGATGTTGGCGCTTCTAGGGGCCGGCAACGGCGCCGTGTTCCAACTCGTGGGCAAGAGGCTTTCGCAACACGCGGGCACGGCCACTGGTCTCATCGGTGCAGCCGGCGGACTCGGCGGATCTCTCGTGCCCATTTCGCTCGCCGCGTTGGCTTCTTCTACTGGTACCGAGGCGGTCGGATTCGCCACGCTGGGATTGGCATGGCCCTCGGCACGGTCGGAGTCTTGGCCCGACAACGGAGTTGGCGCCGCGCCGACGCGCTGGCCATGAATTCGATCACGACCCAAATGGTGCTCACGTGACCAAGACCACAACCAGGGAACATGTTCGCGCGCCTTTGCGCGGCTCCCGTCTTCAATAGGCAACGTGGCCGTAACAGAGCGGCGCGAGGCTGTATCGATGGACGCGGTACCGAGGGAAGCGGTACCTACCGACGCGGTACCGACGGACGCGCACCCGCCGCTTACGGGTTTCACCGTCGCCCTCACGGCCGACCGCCGCTGGGAGGAGCAGGCCGACTTGCTTCGATGGCGCGGCGCCACGATCACTCACGGACCAACGCTGCAGACCATCTTCCGTGAACCTGACGAGGAGCCCGTGGCCGATTGGAGACTTCCTGACGATCGCCGATCGGCCCTGAAGATGATCAAGTCGATCATCGACGGACGGGTGCACGCGATCATCATCACGACGGTGCCTGCAATCGTCAACCTCTTTGCCATGGACCACGACGTGCGTCGGAGCGCGGATCTGCGCCACGCTCTGAACCGCGAAGTCATGGTGGTGTGCGGTGACGAAGTCTGTGCCCGGGCCGCCCGCGAAATGGGGGTGAGCGATCCGATCGTTGCCGATGGTAGTCAGGCTCGGCCCTTGATCCGTGTCGTGACCGAAGGGCTCAGCGCTCGTCGCCTGGCGCTGGGACCGGTCGTATTGGCGGGTCCGGGCCGTGCTTTGGGGCGAATCGCGCATCGACCTATCAGACACCGAGGCCGCGTTACTCGGGGCCTTGGCCCGCCGGCCGGGGAGCGTCCTATCAAAGGTTGCGCTTGTGGGCACGGTGTGGGGCGTGGGTTCTGACCCGCACGTAGTCGAGGTAACGGTGGCGCGGCTACGGCGTCGGCTGGGAAATTTGGCGGGCGCCATCGAGGTGGTTCCCAGGAGGGGCTACCGACTATGCCTGCCCTTCCTGGAGGAAGCCGTTTAGGCCCCACCGGTCGGGGCTGTGCGGTGCTGCTCACGGGGCCCACAGCCTGGCCACAGTCGGCGCGCCGATGCTCGACGCCATGGAGCAGTGGTTGGCCGTCGACGGTCTCGTACGATTATGAACATGAGGGCAATGCACAAACGGGACCGACCCTTGGGTCGGGTGCTCGTGGTCGACGACGAACCTTCGATTGTCGACGCGGTCGCTACTGCACTGAGGTACGAGGGGTTCGAGACTATCGAGGCGACCACCGGGCGCACGGCGGTGATCGCGGCGCAAGAAGAGCGCCCCGATCTCATCATCCTTGACGTGATGTTGCCCGACTTCGACGGTTTCGAAGTGTGCCGACGGCTTCGCAACGACTCGATCACCGCTCCCATCTTGTTTCTCACGGCGCGCGATGCGGTGGAAGATCGCGTGGCCGGGTTGAACGCGGGCGGCGACGACTACGTTCCGAAGCCCTTTGCGCTGGCCGAAATCGTCGCTCGCGTGCATGCGATCCTGCGCCGCACTTACGGTGAACTGGCGGCCGACGACGGAAGGTTGCGGTTTGCCGGCATCGAAATGGACGAGGACACGCACGAGGTGTGGAGGGACGGCGCCCTCGTCCAACTGACGGCTACCGAGTTTTCGCTCCTACGTTATTTCCTGCTCAACCCGCGCCGTGTGGTCTCCAAATCCCAGATCCTGGACAACGTCTGGCACTACGACTTCGACGGCGACCCCAACGTGGTCGAAACGTACGTCAGCTATCTCCGCAAAAAGCTCGACGCGCACGGACCGTCGCTCATCCACACCATTCGGCTGGTGGGTTACACAATGCGCGAGGCGAGCCCGTAACCGATGAAGCTCCGAACCCGACTCCTGTTAACCAGCGCACTTGTGGCCATGGGCACGTTGCTCGTTGCCGACCTCGTGACTTACTCGAAGCTCAAGAGTTTTCTTTACGCTCAGGAGGACCGCCGCCTCGACGTCTCGCACCGGCCGATCGAACTCGGATTGCAGGCAGGGCTGCCGGTTACGCCTCGAGCGTTGGGCATCGAGGCGCCTGGCATCTTCGTCGAGGTCAGAGGCGTGACCGGTGAGCTCGTCGGTCACGCAATAGCGCGTGGTCCGGGGTTCGCGCCGGCCAGCCCTCGACTGCCCTCGGTGATCAACGCCATGACTCCGGGTTTCGGCGGGGAACTGCGCCGATACTTCACGGTCGCCTCAACGGTGGCTTCGGGACCGAAGTGGCGGGTGCGGAGCTCGCTGCTCGACTCGGGAGGGTTCCTCGTGCTTGCGGTTCCGCTCGACCGGGTCGAACGCACCCTCGGTAGTTTGCGCCGCACCGAACTGGCGGTGACGCTTCTGGGGCTACTCGCGGCAGCGGGTCTGGCCTGGTGGGCCGTTCGTCGCGCCGTGCGGCCCTTGGCCGCAATGGCGTCAACCGCCACCCGCATCTCGTCGGGACAACTTGATCATCGTGTGCCCGGAGCAGGGGCCAACACCGAGGTTGGCCACGTAGCCACGGCGCTCAACGACATGCTCGACCGCATACAGGAGTCGTTTGCCGAGCGCGACGCGAGTGAAGCCCGCCTCCGACGTTTCGTGGCCGACGCGTCCCACGAATTGCGGACGCCAATCTCTGCGATATCAGCATATGCCGAGCTGTTCGGCCGCGGCGCCGACAAACGCCCTGATGACCTGGCTAAGGTAATGCGTGGAATTACCTCCGAGTCGGGCCGCATGAAGCGATTGGTCGACGACCTCCTGTTGTTGGCTCGTCTCGACGAACAACCCCTTTCTGCGGAGCGGATTCCGGTCGACCTCGTTCATTTGTGTCGCGCCGCAGTGGAATCTTCGAATCTGATCGGGCCGGATTGGCCGGTCGAGCTACGAGCCGATCGCGGAGTGGAGGTGCTGGCGGAGTATGGCCCTTTACGTCAGGTCATCGACAATCTTCTCACCAACGTTCGGGTCCATACCCCGAAAGGGACAAGGGCCACGGTCACGGTGAGCGTCGATGGCGGCCTCGGAGTCATTACCGTGACCGACGCCGGCTCGGGCCTGAGCCCCGACGAGGCGGCGCGGGCGTTCGAGCGATTTTTTCGGGCCGATCCATCGCGCTCGCGCGCCAGCGGAGGGGCCGGACTCGGCCTGGCGATCGCGGCGCGCCTCGTGCGCTCCTACCACGGGTTGATCGACGTTCGCAGCGACCCAACCGGGGCCACATTCGAGGTGCGGATCCCGCTTGTCTCGAGCCTCGCGGCCAGGCCGACAATGCCCGGCGCCGAGGACACGATGGTGGGCGGAGACTTCGAAACGAGCGAAATTCTCACCAAATCTTAGGCCGTGGCGGAGGCTATTCACAGCTTACTCTCATGCCTTTCGGCCACTATGAAGGTATGAATATCATCTCGATGACGGTCCGGCGGGCGGCGGCTCTCGCGGCCATTGGCACTTCCCTCGTCGTCGTGGTGGCCGGCAGTCCTGCCCTCGCGCAGTCCACGACAATCACCACCAAAACTCCTGGCTCCAACTTGTTCTGCGCGCAACTGCGCGTTTCGCAGACCGCGCTGGCGGCGGCCACGTCATCGGGCGCGGCGATGTACCAAACGGTGGCCACGGAGTGGGCCAAGATCGCCAAGGTCGCCCCGGCCGCGATCAAGTCAAACGTGACAGTGATCCAGGCGGCCTACGCTTCGGCGGCCGCGAGCCCGACGACGGCGGCCGCCACGCTCAAAACCCTGGGCGCCGCGTCCAAAGCTGTCACCGACTTTTCGACCCAGAACTGCCCGGCCAATAGAGGCGGCGACGATGGTGACGGTGGTCCTGGCGGTCCCGGTGACGGCGGTCCGGGTGGGCCGGGTGGGCCGCGCCGCTTCGACCCCAATGATCCTCAATTCAAGGCCTTTTCCGACTGCTTGACCAAACAAGGCGTGACCCTCGGCGGCGGTCAGGCCGACGGCGGACGAGGTGGCGGCGGTCAGGACGGCGGAGCCCCCGATGCGAAGCGCCAAGCGGCGATCCAGGCCTGTCAGGCCAAGCTCCCGGCTGTCGCGCAAGGCGGCTTCGGTGGCCCAGGCGGGCGCGGCTTCGGTGGCGGCGGGCTTGGAGCCATAGCCAACAGCCCGGAGCTCCAAGCGTGCTTGAAAGCCAACGGCGTGACCGCGCCGAGCGCACCTGCGCCAGGCGCTACGAGTCGCTCGGCGCAGGACCGAAACTTCGGTGATCCCAAGTTTCGTACCGCGCTCAACGCGTGTCGGGCGAAGCTCGGTCTCGCGACCGGCGGAACGGGCCGGCGCGGTGGTGCCGCCGTGGGCCCGACCACCTCCTTGGCGAAAATTTGATCTCGGCCACCGGGGCTCGACCCCTGGGGCGCCGATGGGTTCCGATCCTCGGTCTTGGGTTCGTAGCCGTCAACGTCACGCTCATAGCCTGGTCTTGGTTATCGCACGGCAACTGGCCATCAAGTGGCCGCCGGGTTGATTGGTGGTTGGCTCTGGGTCAGTTGACCGCGCTGTACGGAACATTCGCGGCACTGATCCAGGTTGGCTTTGTGGCCCGTATTCCGGCGCTCGATCGTCGTTTCGGCATGGACCGCCTCACGAACTGGCATCGGTGGAATGGTTTCGCGCTCACATGGCTGATCGTGGCCCATGTCGGTTTCTCAACCCTCGGCTGGGCGGCCGGAGACGGTCGATCGTTTCTTGGCGAGCTCGTCGGGTTGAACGCGGATCGACACAGTGTGATTTGGGCTTCAGTGGGAACGGTCCTGCTGATCGCGGTGGCCGCTACCTCAGTCCAGATCGCGCGACAAGTTCTAGCGTATGAATCCTGGTTTTACGTTCACGTATTGAGCTATGTAATGCTCGCGGTGTCGTTTCCACACGTAGTGAAGATCGGCACCGAATTCGATCACCATAAGTGGACCAGCCGGTACTGGATTGCTCTCTATCTGGCGACACTCGGTGCCGTTCTCGCCCATCGGCTAGGGGGCCCGGTACGCAACGCCCGACGCCACGGATTCCGGATCGCGGCGATCGTCCCCGAGGCCCCAGGGGTGATATCCATGCATCTGAGCGGCCGAAACTTGGCGGCCTTCGGCGCCGCCGCCGGGCAGTTCGTGACCGTGCGTTTCGCCCACCGAGGATGGTGGCACAAAGCCCATCCGCTCTCGCTCTCGGCCCTCGTCAGCGCCGACGGACTGCGCTTGACTGTCAAAGGACTGGGTGACGATACAGAGCGCATGGATCGACTCCCGGTCGGGACTCGAGTGATCGTCGAGGGTCCCTTTGGAGCGTTCACCGAACAGGCCCGCCGCCAGCCGAAGGTGCTGTTGGTAGCGGCGGGAATCGGAATTACGCCGATTCGAGCGTTGTTCGAATCGCTGTCGGCGGCGCCCGGCGATATCAGCCTATTGTATCGGGCCACATCCGTGGAAGGACTGGTGTTTCGCGATGAACTCGATTCGATCGCCGAACGACGAGGCTTTGATATCCGCTATCTCGTGGGTTCGCGCCACGAACAGCCTGATCTCGGTGATCCGGCGGTACTCGTCGGTCTCGTGGCCGACATCGGCGAGCGCGACGTTTACGTCTGTGGACCCGCACTGTTCACTGAGTCGGTCCGACACGCCGCGAGCCAGCTCACCGCCCCCGTCAATGTGCACTTCGAACGTTTCGCGTTCTGAACCTCCCCGAAAGGACCCCAAATGTCTATTGCCCGCCGTCTTCCGTTTGCTCTCAGCCTTGCCGCTGTGACCGTAAGCGCCGTTCCTGGTATTGCCCACGGCGCTACCAAGTCGAACAAGTCGACCAAGTCGACCAAGTCGACCAAGTCCACCAAGTCCACCAAAAAGGTTTCGACGACCACGCCCTCTTCCGGTTCAAATACCGTGTTGGGTTCCGCCGTCGACACCCGTTGGGGACCGGTACAGGTACAGCTCTCCATTGCCGGCCACAAGGTGGTCGGGGTGAAGACCCCGCAGTACCCGAACCACAAACAGCGCTCCCAGGAGATCAACACCCGTGCCCTGCCTCTGTACCGGGATGAAGTGCTGACCCTCCAGTCTGCCCAGATCGACGTCGTGAGCGGGGCGACAGACACGTGGTCGGGTTACGCGCTTTCGTTGCAGGCCGCCCTCGACGACGCCAAGGCCAAGGGCTTCATGTAAGGATCGACCTGTGCCCGAAACCGCCGCTCACCCTGTCGTCGACGAACAAGCCTGGATGGCGGCTCGACGCGAGCTGCTGGTAAAGGAGAAAGAATTCACGCTCCGGCGCGACGAACTCAGCCGTGAGCGTCGCAACCTGCCGTGGGTCCGCGTCGACAAGCCCTACATCTTCGACACACCGAACGGTTCGCAGACCCTCGAGCAGCTTTTCGACGGCCGCCGCCAGCTCATCGTGTACCATTTCATGTTCGGCCCCGAATGGCAAGAGGGTTGTCCCATCTGCTCTTTCTGGGCCGACAACTACGATGGGCTCGGTGTCCACCTCGCCCATCGCAACACCACCCTCATCGCCGTCTCGCGGGCTCCGCTTGGTCAATTACTAGCGTATCGACAGCGAATGGGCTGGTCTTTCCCATGGGCATCCTCCCTCCATTCCGATTTCAATTTCGACTTCAACGTGTCGTTCACGCCCCAACAACGTGAGAACGGCGGCGTTGAAAACTACGCTCCAGTTGAGCATCCCGGAGAAGAATCGCCCGGTCTCAGCGTATTCTCACGCGGCGATGACGGCGCGATTTTTCACACGTATTCCTGCTATTCCCGCGGTCTTGATCCCCTTAATAGTGCCTATCAACTGCTCGACCTCACCCCGTTGGGTCGCGACGAGAACTCCCTGCCCTGGTCGATGGCCTGGCTGCAGCGCCACGATCAGTACGACAATTGACCTCTCGGGTATCACTCAACCGCGATAACTGAGTCTCCGGCCGTGGTGCCCGGCGACGAGATCGGTGCCGTAGAGTTACTGCGTGCGATCGCGGATCTGGGCGGTTTTCGCCGGCCTGCTGGTCACGTTGAGCCTTCCCCCTTTCGGGTGGTGGCCGTTGGCGTTTGTTGGGGTCGCGTTGCTTATCGCCACCGCGCCCGTTACGGCCGCCCAGAACTTCAGGCGATCGCTGCTGTTCGGATTGGCCTGGTTGGGCCCCGGCCTGTTTTGGATGACCCAGTTCTCGACGCCAGGCTGGATCCTCGTAGTCGTTCTCGAATCGGTGATCGTCGCAGGCTGCATCGCGATATGCATCGCCGCAACGCGAGACCGATCCGCCTCTTCGACGTCGAAGCCCGCTGAGCGCCGGAGCCCGCACGGCTGGCCTGTGGCCATCGGATTGCTAGTAGGCGAGATCGTACGCTCGCGATTGCCCTTCGTTGGCCTGCCCTTGGCCGGCCTCGACCTGGGCCAGGCTCGGGGCCCGTTCGCCGGGCTCGTGGCTATTGGTGGACGGGCGCTGCTCGTCAGCCTTCTGGTGGCCGGCGGCACGGCCCTGGCGGTGAGTGGCCGCATTCGAGTCGTTTTATCGGCCCTAGTCGCGGGCAGCCTGTTGATCGCCCGCATCGGCCCGGTCGGAACGCAGCGAACGGGCAACACAATCCGTGTGGCGCTAGTCCAGGGCGGCGGTCCGCAAGGGTTGCTCGCCAGTCCGGAGCAGGCCGTGAAAACGTACGCCGCGCAACTGAGAGAGACCGACAGTATTGGATCGGTGGTCGATCTCATCGTCTGGCCGGAGGACGCGGTCGACCTTGTGCGCATGGCCGATCGCGCCAATGAGGTCGACGGCACTCTCGTTGGTATTGCTCGGGCTCATCACGCCACGATCGTCGTCGGGGTGGTGGATGCGCAGGGCTCGCGACGATTCCGAAACTACGTGCTGGTCTACGGACCCGACGGCGAGCACATCGATCGCTACGACAAAGTGATGCGCGTGCCGTTCGGCGAGTTCTTTCCGTTCCGACCATTGCTGAGGGCGCTTGGGGCGAGACTGCCCCGACGCGACGCCGTAGCCGGCGCCGGGCCCGGGATCGTGCACACTTCGGCCGGTCCGATGGCCGTGGCCATCAGTTACGAGGGGTTTTTCGCGGATCGGGTGCGGGGAGGGGTCAGCGCCGGCGGGGAGGTGGTTGTGATTCCGACCAACGCGTCGAGCTACCGGTCGACGCAGGTGCCGACGCAGCAGGTCGCGGCGGCACAGTTGCGAGCCCGGGAAAGCGGCCGCTGGGTAGTGCAGGTGGGCCCGACGGGGTACTCGGCCGTGATCGACCCGCTCGGACGGGTCCGCTGGCGCAGCCGGTTGGGGGCGGCTGCGTTCTACGTCGCGACGGTGGAGCGGCGCCGGGGACTCACACCGGGTCAACACCTCGATACCGACCTGCTGCTCTTGAACGCGGTCTCGCTCTGGACGTTGCTGAGACTGATCCGTCGGCGTCGGCGTCGGGTTGACGCCCCCGAATCGACGCCGAGGACTCGCCGATACGGCACCGTTACTTCCGCGAGCGTCTAGCCTTTCTGGCTTATGTCATCCCGAGCCGCGGACGGCGGCCGTCCCCTTCGCATCGCCTGGCTCGCCTATCGGGGCAACCCCCATTCGGGCGGCCAGGGTGTCTACACCCGATACCTCGCCCGTGAGCTGACTGCGCTCGGGCACTACGTCGACGTGCTTTCGGGCCAGCCCTATCCGGTCCTCGACGAGGGCGTACGACTGGTACCGATCGAGAGCCTTGACTTGTTCCGGTCCGATGACCCATGGCATCTGCCCCGGCCCCACGAGATCAAGGAGCGCATCGAGAAGGCCCACGGACCCGGCGATATCGGCATCGACGCGCTCGAGTTCGGCCACATGCTCACCAGCGGATTTCCCGAGCCGTTGACCTATTCGTTACGGGCCCGGCGGTACTTGCGTCGGCACCCAACCGACTACGACATCGTCCACGACAATCAGTGCTTCGGGTACGGAATCGCCGGCATCCGCAAAGACGGGCTCCCTGTCGTCGCTACGTTGCACCACCCCATCACCGTCGATCGCGATCTCGAATTCGAAGAGGCCAAGCGCCTTGACGCCGGCTGGAAGCGCCGGTTCAGTCTGCGTCGCTGGTACGGATTCTTGGGCATGCAGATCAAGGTCGCCAAAGAGATACCGCGCATCATCACGGTGAGCGAGTCGAGCCGACGTGACATCGTGGCGCAGATGGGCGTGCGGGCCGAGCAGCTCCACGTCGTGCCCGTGGGCGTCGATCATGAACGCTTCCGGCCTCTGAACCACGTCGAGAAGGCTAGTTGCCGGGTGATGACGACGGCCAGTGCCGACGTGCCCCTCAAGGGGTTGCGTCCGCTGCTCGAGGCCGTGGCCAAGGCTCGGACCGAACGTGATGTCGAACTACTGATCGTCGGCAAGCAGCGCGAAGGGTCGGTCCTGCCGCAGTTGCTCGACAAGCTGGGCTTGAACGACATCGTCACGTTCGTGTCAGGGGTATCTGACGAACGCATCGTCGAGCTGTACAACGAGGCGACCATCGTGGTCGTGCCCAGCTTGTACGAAGGCTTTTCACTGCCGGCCATTGAGGCCATGGCGTGCGGCGCGCCTCTGGTCACTACGACCGGAGGGGCGTTGCCCGAGGTGGTCGGTCCCAATGGAATCGCCGCGCTCACCGTGGCGCCGAATGACCCCGAGGCCCTCGCTGTAGCCATCGGCCGAATGCTCGATGACCCCGAGTTGCGGGCCCGAATCGGCGCCGGCGGACGGGCCCGTGTGCTCAACCGCTTCACTTGGAAGGTGGCCGCCGAGGGCACTGTCGAGCAGTACCGGGCCGAGCTGACCGACCGAGGCCGGTAGCTTTGCTGACGGTCCGCTACGACCGCCTAGGCGTGCAGCCGGGCGACGTTCTTCTCGATATGGGCGCCGGTGGTGGTAGGCACGCGTTCGAAGCACTGCGCAGGGGCGCCAAAGTCGTTGCGTTCGATCGCAGCCGCCAAGATTTGGTTGCAGCCGGCGGATTGCTGCTGGCGATCGTGAACGAAGGCAACCTTCCCGAAGGGGCGGCCGCCAGCTGTGTTCAGGGCGACGCGTTGGCGCTGCCCTTCGACGATGCCACATTCGATCGGATCATCGCCAGCGAAGTCATGGAGCACATCGGCGACGACCGAGGCGCTTTGGGCGAACTTGTCAGGGTGTTGAAACCGGGCGCCACCATTGCCATCACCGTGCCGACGTTCGGACCGGAACTGATGTGTTGGGCGCTGTCGTCCGATTATCACGCACCGGCCCAACCCGGAGGCCACGTCCGTATCTATCGTCGATCCGAACTCGGTGGACGCATGACCGATGCCGGCCTCACGCTCACCGGTCACCACCACGCCCACGCCCTTCATTCGCCCTATTGGTGGCTCAAATGTGTAGTGGGAGTGGCCAAGAACGACCATCCCCTGGTGAAGCGCTATCACGACCTATTGGTGTGGGATCTTACGAAACGGCCCGCGGTCACGAAAATCGCGGACACGATCTTGAATCCCGTCCTTGGCAAGAGCCTCGTGATGTACGGACGGAAATGATGGACCCGGACGACCTGGCCAAGAGCGTTGAAAGCATCGCCGCCCTCCAGTTGCAGACCGGGCTGATCCTCTGGAACGAAGGCGGACACGCCGATCCGTGGAACCTTGTCGAAACGGCCATGGCCCTCGACATCGGCGGCCGTTATGGTGCCGCGGCGCGGGCCTACGAATGGTTGATGGCGAACCAGTTACCCGATGGGGGATGGCACCAGTACTACACGGCGGACGGGGTCGAGGATGCCAAGTTCGACGCCAACACGATCGCCTACATCGCCTCCGGGGTCTGGCACCACCATTGCCACGCCGACGACAGCGGATTTCTACCCGCTTTCTGGCCAACCGTCGAGCGGGCCATCGACTGGGTCGTGGCCATGCAACAGCCGACCGGTGAAATCCACTGGGCCCGCGAGCCCGACGGCACGCCCTTCCATTACGCGCTGGTGACCGGATCATCGAGCATCTACGAGTCGTTGGGTCACGCCCTTTCCATCGCCGAGGCCGTCGGCAAGGAGCGCCCCGATTGGACCGAGGCCAGGGAGCGGCTCGGCACGGCCCTACGCCATCATGAGCAAGAGTTCTTCGCCGAGAAGGACCGATGGGCCATGGACTGGTACTACCCGGTGTTGACGGGCGTGCTGGCGGGACCGGTCGCGGCGGCGCGAATGGAGCAGCGGTGGACCCGGTTCGTGCACGAAGGCGTCGGGGTGCGCTGCGTCGACGATCACGACTGGGTGACGACCGGTGAAACAGCGGAATGTGCGATGAGCCTGGTGCGGATCGGCGACACGGCACGGGCGGCGCAACTTCTGGGATGGATCGAGCAGCTCCGAGCCAATGACGGCTCGTACTTCACCGGACTGGCCTTCCCCGACAACGTCCACTTTCCGGCCGACGAACGCACAACCTACTCGACAGCCGCCGTCGTGCTGGCCCACGATGCGCTCGACTCCGTCGCTCCGTCCGCTTAATGCCTTCGACACCAACGATGAGTGGTGCGCCTTAGGGGCCGGGAGCGAAGACGCTCAGGCCAGCCATTCGCGCGGCCTGGGTCAGCTCGCCGTCATAGCTGATCATCTCGTCGGCGCCGAGCCGTATTGCGACTGCCAGATGGATGGCATCGTTCGATCGAAGCGGAGCGAGTGTCCCCGCGGCGATCATGTCACCGCGGGTGAGGTCGACGAGGTTTACCGCGTCAAGCACATCCTGGACATCGCCGATGCCGACCTCATCGGGGTGTCGACCGGCAGCGCAGTGCAACTCGGCGTGAAGGAGCCACGATGCGACCAGGCGCCGATCGGCGGACAAGCCCTCGACGAGTGCGGCGGACTCGGGCTCGGCGACCAAGAGCTTTATGGCCGCGGAGGTGTCCAGATACGAGAGCTTCACCAGCGCCTCAACCACAAACCCACGCCTCGCCCGGCAGCTGCGCTGCCAGGCGAAACACGGCGTGGGACGAGGCGTAGGATTGTGGTTGAGGCACTAGCGGCCCCGGACGTCGGCGATGATCTCGGCCGTGGTCTTGTTGGACTTCCTCCGCTTGATCGACCGGAGGCCGGCCGGTGAGTTGAGGGCCTTGCGCAGCTGGCCCTGGGCCGACAAGAGCGCCAGCACGTCGCCCGGGGGTGGGCCGATCACGGCCGCTGGCTGACCATTGTTGGTCACCAAGATCATCTCGCCGGCGGCGACTCGTCGGAGCACGTCGGCACTGTCGTTCCGCATTTGGCGGTGCGTGATCTCCTTCATGTAGCACAGCGTAGCACGGCGGGGGCCGTCTGCACGCGGCGGAGAACTCGCAGCGATCTACAACTCAGCGCGACATCCTCCTCGAACTGACCAGAGGCCAGGGCCGGACGGTAAATCTCTTCGTACGGTGGGCGGCCCCCTTCGGAGGGGTCGGGATACACGTCGTGGATGGCCAGGAGTCCGCCGACGGCCACGTGCGGGGTCCATCCGAGATAGTCGGCCCGGGCCGGCTCGACACCGTGGCCGCCGTCGATGAACAAGAACCCGAGCGGGGTGGCCCACCAGCGAGCGACAGTGGCCGACGGGCCGACCACCGCGACGACTGTCGCTTCCAACCCGGCGTCGAAGATCGTTTGGCGGAAGAACGGCAACGTGTCCATGAGCCCGACGACCGGATCGACCAGGGTCGGGTCGTGATGCTCCCATCCGGCCTGATTCTCTTCGGACCCTCGGTGGTGATCGACGCTGAAGACAACAGTTCGGCCCTCGGCCGCGTCACCGAGCCAGACCGCTGATTTACCGCAGTACGCCCCGACTTCGAGAATCGGACCAGCAACTGAGGTCGCGGCCCGGTGCAGGGCCATGGCCTCGTCGTCGGGGAGAAACCCCCGAGCGTGATCGGCGACGGCCCGGCGCGCTGCGATCAAGGCTTGGTAACGGTGCTCGTCTTAGTGACGGTCTTTGCCTTAGCGCCGGTCTTGGTCTTGGAGACCGTCTTCGGCGTGGACTGGATGGCCTTCTTCTGACCCGGCTTGTAGACCGACGACGCCGGTCCGCAATAGCGTTTTCCGCCGATGGTCTTGCAGATGGTGACCACAGTTGTGGCCGTCGAGGTCTTGGTGGACGTCTTGGCGTTGGCCTTCGAACCGGTCTTGGTGACCCGGGAAGACTTTTTGGGCGTCGTGGCCGTGGTGTCGGGGGAGATCTCGACCAAAGCCTCAGTGGTCGTCGGCGCCACCAACACCGGGGCCGTGGTGGGCGGGGTCACCAAGGCGGCCTTCGTCGTCGATGTTGGGGCCGTGGTGGGACTGGCCGACAGGGGGATCGTGGTCGACGTCACTTGGCCGATGGGCTGGATGTTGGCGGTAGTGCTGGTGGCCAGCAGCGACAAGAGCGTGGATGACGTCGGGCCGACGACTCCGCCGCCCAGAATGGTGGTCGGAGCTGTCGCGACCACCTGTCCGAACACGGTGGTGGTTGGCCCCGCAGTGGTCGTCGATCCGCTGATCGTCGATCCGCCGATCACCGATGGTGGCCACGGCAACTCGTAGTAGCTCGCAGGTGCCGGCGAAGCGTTCTCATCGGGTCCACATTGTGAATTGGGTGCGCCGATCCACGTCGGCGCAATGGCCGCCTTCTGGGTGCCGACGCGGGCCGTGATAGGCCACTTGCCAGGGCACGGCGTTTGCCATGTCACGGCCAAGGTGACGCTCGAAGTGGCATTCACTTGGGCCAGCGTGGCGTACCAGAACCCGGACCGGTTATCGATCAGACCGAAGGGGCTCGTGCCGTCGCTGACGGAAACGACGTACGCCGGCGACGGCGGTACACGCAACACGACCTGGAGGTTCGTGAGGGGGGCAGCCGAAGTGTTCTTGACTTGAAGCTGGAACGATTGCGCCCCGAGCGGGAGTTGGGCCGCGTTCGAACCGGCTGGCAATACAAAGACCAGGTCGACAGGGGTGGTTTGGGCGTCGGCCGGCGTGATGGCGTTGAGGCCGACAATGGCCATGACCGAAGCAGCGAGTACCACCGATGTGCGGCGGCGAATTACTACGAAGCGGGAAGTGAAAGACACGACCAGCCGTCCTTTCATTGCAGGGAAGCGAAAAGACAATACACGCTACGCCCGCCCGCAGGAGCCACCCGGGGAAGGCGCCGTCCTACCGCGCGGCTAGCCGCTCATCGGCCCACAGCGCCAACTCTCCCCGTTCGACGTCGTCGACCGGAAGGCACCGCAGGAAGGCGTCGATGACGGCCCAGGCATCCGTCTCTTCCCGAACTATCGCCTCGACCTCTTGTTCGAAGAACAGGCGGCGTTCGTCGATGGTCATGGACCGAACGAGGGCTCGCGTCGGTTCGATGATCCGGAGCAGGGCATTGCGTTGACGCAACTCCTCCTCCCACGGGATGATCGGCCGGCCGGCGTACAGGTTGCCGCCGTGAATTCTGTAGTTGACGCCGACGTGAGGGGCCGTACGGCGGCGCAGATTCATGATTGCACCCCCGATCACGACCAAATCATCGGTACGGGCCCGAAGCATCGCGGAATGGGGCACCATCGCGCAGAGCATCTCGAAAATGTCGTGACGGGCCGAGATCATCGAGGTCGGCGAGCCCCTCCAGTACCGGGTGAACACGGCCCGCAAAAAGTCGCCTTCGATCCACGTGTCGGGATGGATGACTTCATAGGAACCGTCATCAGTGACACACCGATAGCTCGAAAATCGGATTTCGGTCGAGGGCCGAGCCCGAAACTCGGCTTCGACCG
>JANYDT010000170.1 GCA_025359845.1 Acidimicrobiia bacterium | reverse complement strand
ATGATGGCGGGTACGCCGCTGCGGTCGTAGCCGAAGAGCCCGATCTCGCGAATCAGTAAGTTCCGGGCGTGGCACGCTTTTGCGGTCATCGTTGACGATCAGATTCTGTTCGACGTGCTCGCGGGGCGAGTCGATGGGTTGGTTCGTTCCGAGTTGGACTCTGGCGGTGCGTTCACGACCGGAAGCTGGTACTACCGTCTCGCTCGAGCGGTAAGCGCTGGGACGGGTACAGGTACGTTGTCGGGCCGATTCGGGGCATTGGACCCTGCGGATCAGGTCCGTGTTCGTATGGCGTTGGAGGTTCTTCCGATGGAGATCGGTCTGTTGAGTATGCGGTACCTGGTTCCGGTGATGCAGGCATTGCGAGTGCGTCGACCCGTTGAATCTTCTCAACGCTGAGGCGCTCGCCGCCGCGGTGATGCTCGATGCCGACCTCGTCGTCAGCGTTCATTCGCCGTTGTTAGCCGACGCAGCGTCCGATCTGGCGGTGCCTTGCGAGTCTTGGGTTGAACTCCGATCACGACGCGTGGATCCGCGCGGCGCTCAGGCAGGGTCGGTGAAGCGTTTGAGTCGCGACTCGCCAGACGTCTCCAACGCCCTGCTTCCGGTGCCCGGGCGGAACTCGAACCCGCACGGCCTTTCGGCACGGCCTTTCGGCCCTGACGGTTTAAGCGCCCTGCGTCTGCCATTTCGCGCCCAGGCTCTATCGCTGAACAACCTGGGCATAGACGCACAGGAACGAACAGCACGGACTGACTCGCAGTGGCGACGGCCTCAGCGGCAAGGAAGTTCACGTTCACGATTGAGGAGAGCGCGGCCATGACAGGGGTGAACTCTCGTACGTCGAGGGTGGTGATCTCGATCGGCAACTCATTCAACGAGGAGCGTCGGTATTCTATAGATAAATAGATCTCGCCTTTGCTTCTGTGGTAAGTCGTAACGGTCGTCCGGGTGGGCCGTCCCTTCATTGCATGGTTGCGCGGGTGGGCCGTGAGGTGCTCGGTACCGTTGCGGTCGTGCCGATGTTGCCACTCGATCCGGCGTTGGCGTCATTGGCGGCTCGATCCCGGGAGCGGGCCCCGATCGGGCTACACGCAGAGGACGGCTTCGACGTGTTAGCACCAAAAGGGCAACTGCTGGAGTGGTCACCGGCCCTAGCGGAAGCGCTTTCGAACCCTTCCCGTCAAGGGCCACCACCGGCGAATTACACGCACTCGCCGCGATCCACGACGTGAGTCAGACGGACCGGCGACGCAGCGCTTGAAGAGCTACGGGCTCGCGGCGCTGGCGGCAAATCGTCTCCAGGCGTTCGTGATTCGGGTGTTGGCCGGGCTTCGAGTTTTAAGTCCGTTCTAGCCCAGTGCGGATGACGCGTCGACCTTGTGACATTATTTCCCCGCCATGCGACGACTCCTGTGGATCCGACCGACGATCGCGATCGCGGCTGCCGCCGGGCTCTGCGCGGCCTTCGCCGGCCCGCCTGCGGCCGCCGAGCGTGCGGGCGGCGTCTTCGACTACGACAAGAGCAAGCCGCTCGAGGCGACCGCCTCCAAGGCGCAGGTGACGGATCTGGCGCGCGTCCAGAAGATCACGTTCAAGGCCGCCGACGGTACGACTGTGCCCGCCCTGTTGTCGGTGCCGAAGAACGCCAACGGGCGGGTGGCCTGCATCCTCTCCGGACACCCGTTCACCGGCAGCAAGGAGGAGGTGTTCGGGGAGTTCTCGGACGCCTACGCGGCGCGTGGCGTCGCCCTAATGGCCATCGACGCGCGTTATCACGGGGAGCGCAAGGGCGTCGGTCCGCTGAAGGCCGCGGCCAAGCTCGACACGATGTACAAGCTGTTCCAGTTGACCGTGATCGACATGCGCCGCGCGCTCGATTACCTCGACTCGCGCGGCATCTGCGATCCCGCACGCGTCGGCTTCGAAGGCCGCTCTCTCGGGGGCTTCATGGGCGCGATGCTGATCGGCGCCGACCCGCGCATTAAGGCCGCCGTGCTCTACGTCGGCGGTGCGGACTGGCGCACGTTCCTCCCGAACCAGGCGGTCTGGCTCGGGGGCAACCTGACCGGTGCGAACCTCGATGCGGCCGTGCGCAAGCTGGGTCCGATCGACCCGAGGATCTGGATCGCGCGCGCCGCGGGCCGCCCTGTTTTCATGGCCAACGGCCGCCGCGACGACGCCGTGCCGCTCGCCGCCGCGAAGGCGCTGCACGCCGCCGCCGGCGAGCCAAAGGAGATCGTGATCTACGACGGCGGCCACGACACCGAGGAGCCGTTCCACACCCCCGTGTACAAGGCCTCGGCGGCGTTCTTCAAGAAATACCTTGGCATTCCGACCGGCTGATCAGCGCAGTCCCGAAGCGATGCTGACCGCCCCGGCCGCTTGCCGCTTCTGGTGCCCGGGACGGGGGTCGAACCCGTACGGCCTTTCGGCCCGGGCGGTTTAAGCGCTCTGCGTCTGCCATTTCGCCACCCGGGCTCTATCGCTGAACAACCTGGACCGAGACGCACAGGCGTGGTGGCTTGTGGTTGCGGGTCCTGTGCACCTTTTTTGCACGCCGCGGGTCGATATGACATGCACCATCGCTTCAATGTAAATGCAAATGAAATGCCGCTCCCGAATGGTTGAGGGCTACGAGTATCGTCGGGTCGTCGTCGTGCTACAACCCGCTTGGTCTGCACGCCGCTGTCGGCGACGAGGTGTGCACCGCCAGCGACGAGGCGGGCCTCAGGCAGCGCGACCTCGCCCTGAGGGTGGGAACGAGCCAAGCCGCGATCGCTCGTCTAGATGCAGGTCGCGTAGGGGCAACCGTCACGACTCTCCAGTGGGTGCCCGAAGGGCTTGGCCTGTCGCTGACCGGAACTCACCGCCCGCTGCCCGGCGTCGTTCGACTTCTCTGGAGGCGGTGCCTGCACCAGTTGACGAGGGCATCCGTGACGAGCTCCGTCACTTTCTGATCACGAGGTCACCGCACACCCGCTTCGCCGTGAACGGGGTGAGAACTCTTGTCGTTCTTGTTGTCTCCGCCGCCTGGGAGCGACGGAGAGAACGATTCGATCCACTGCGATGCCTGGACCGTCGCCGACTCCGGGCGGGTTGCGCCCAAAAGGAGCGCCGTTGGGGTCGACGCCAGATTGGCACCTTGCATGGGTCGGACGTCTACCAGAGGTCATCGATCAAGTTCCGAAGCTGCTCCGGCGAGCTCAACACATGTTGCGCGCGGTAGGGCACCGCGGCTCACGGAGCTTCGCGGTCCAGTGTCTCTCGCCAACGACGGCATCGCAGTAGGCCGCGGCGCTGACGAGATAGACGACGTCGTTGTGGTCGTTGAGTTGCCAGTTGCGATCGGCGAGCAGCGACGCCCGATGTAGATGAGCAACGACAGAATGCATGGGAAGTAGAGACATGAACCGTTCGAGCCCGTCACGTCCCTGGTTGATTAGGTCGGTGCTGGTCGCACCGAGCGGCTTGGCGACCTCCTCGACGATCACGAGCAACTCGACGAGTTCGGTGGCCATGGTCAAGCGATCCGCCCGATCGCGGTCGCGACCCCACGACCTCATTCGGACGGCGAGATCCTCACGGTGAGCGATGTACTTCTCGTTGTTCTCGCGGCTCAACTTCGGGTGGTCGCTCGGAAGATCGCGGAGATCGACCTCCGACCGTATCGGGCGTGTGAAGCTCAAGAAGGCTTGTCGCGCCGGCTCGGGACTCGGCCGGGACACTGATCGAGGCCAGGGCGTCGGCGATTAGAGGACGGCCAACGGCGTGGTCGGCCCCGACTCCGAAAGGTGAATAAGTGGGACGGGACCCCGGAAGTTCGAGAACCTCGAACAGCGCCGATCGGACCTCGTGACGGATGATCTCCTGCGGAATCGCGATCGTGTAGCCGAGCGACAGGGACCGCATCAACCAGGCGAGCTCCTGGCGGTCGCAGACTTGAGGGCGGCGATGCGTCTCCTCATGGTGCGAGAAGGACAGAACGAATCGACAGCGGTCTTCGCTGACGGCGTGTCGACACGCTTCCGGAAGGCCAGCAAAGCGCTCGCCGCTGGGCCGGCCGGCGGCGGCGTCCTTGAGGCCGATCCCCATGTTCTGGTCGAGGTAGATCGACAACATGCACAAATTGTGGCTTAGAACTGTGCGGTCCGGCGGTGGCATTCACAAATCGGCGTTCGGAACGCTCGATTGCGACGAGACGATACCCACGCGGCCCGAAACAGCGGCGTGGCCACGCTCGAGGTCAATCCCATCGCTGCGCAATACCGGGTACCGGTCTCGGGTGTTCGCTTCGGCTAGTTGTTCGAGCGACGGGTGTCGCGACCGGAAGGCGACTGCCACATCGAGTCGTTGCGTTTGTTGCACTTAGATGTATCCTTCTCGCATGACCATCAGCGTCGAGATCAAACCGGGGAGTGTCCGCGAACGCGACCTCACGTCGCTTGAGAACGTCATCGGGTCTCACCCGCGTGTCGGCCAGTCGCCTCGGCTGGTCGGGCCCAACGGCGACGCCACCGAGCTCCCAGCAGAGATCTACGAACTGCTTGTGACCGTCGTCGGGCACCTCCGAGCCGGCAACGGCGTGTCGATTATTCCGGTCCACGCCGAGCTCACCACCGTCGAAGCGGCAGAGATCCTCGGCGTGAGCCGCCCGCACCTCATCAAGCAACTCGAAGCCGGCGCCATCGCGTTCCGCAAGGTCGGCTCGCACCGACGGGTCCGACTCGCGGACCTCCTCGCCTATCGGGACCGCCAAGACGCCGAAGCGCGGGCAGCGCTCGACGAACTCGCGCGCCAGGCCGAGGAACTCGGGCTCTACGACTGACCACGCATCATGGCCGGCCTCGCTGTTGTTCTCGACGCCAATGTCCTGTTCGGGATCGAAGTCACCGACGTCCTCCTCACCTTGGCGACCAAACGGCTCTTCCGTCCCCACTGGTCGACCGAGATCCACGACGAAGTACGCCGGAAACTCATAACGCGGCCAAACCTCACCTCGACCGCGGTCGACTACCGAATTGCTCAGATGAACCGGGCGCGGCCTGATGCGCTCGTCGACGCGCCGTCGGCATTGCTCGACTCGATGCCTGTGAAGCTCGACTCGATGCCTGTGAACGAGAAGGACCGCCACGTCCTGGCCCTAGCCGTGCACGTCACCGCACCGATCATCGTTACGAACAACCTGAAGGATTTCCCACCCGCAGCTTGCGACCCGCTCGGCATCGAAGCGATGCCTGCCGACACCTTCCTCGCCCTCCAGTTCGACCTCGACCGACAACTCGTGATCGACGCGTTCCAAGAGATCGCGGCGCGGCGACACCGCGCCCCACGCACTGTCGTCGAGATCCTCGACCGACTCGAGGCATCTCTTCCCGCAACCGTCGGTGTTGTCGCGCGAGGTTCCTCGCGCATGAGTAGCTCGCGAACATTTCCTATCAGCGCAATGGCCTCCGCGGAGAACGCTGTTGCGCGCCCCCGGTTTCGTGCAGCGGAGCGCCTCGGATATCCAAGCGCAATGGCCTCCGAGGAGAACGCTGTTGCGCGCGGTGAACGGCATACGTTCTGACGTCCCTCTTGAGTGCCCGGGGCGGGACTCGAACCCGCACGGCCTTTCCGCCCGGGCGGTTTAAGCGCCACGTTTGAACCGCCACCGCCATGGTGAGGATCTGATCGGGGGCGCGGCGTTGACCGCAGAGTTCCTGGCGCTCATCAACGCGGCCAGGAAGTCTTCACTGCTAGGCGATTTCGGTTCCGGAAGGCGTTCAGCGGCGCGCGCTTCGACGTGCCGCGTCTACTGCGTCGAGATCGTCGCTCTTTGCTCCCATGTGCGGTTTGGGCGTTTCGGTCGCTTGATCTCAACCACGTGAACGTAGCGTTCGTGGAGCCATGAGAACAGGCTGCGACCCCAGCCTCCCGCACCCCTCGATAGCCCAACGCCACGGTCCGTGTCGACCTCGGTGACGGTGCCGATCGAAGCCACCGACGGGTCGCTGCCCTCGATCCGTTTCCGCCGTCGCGTCGTCACCACCGCGACCGGATTTCGTACATCCTGCAGGATCGAACCTCGGGCCGATCCCGGAACTCGGCCGTCAAAAGCTAATAGTCGAAACAACCTCTAGAGCGACGTGGCGCACTCCAATGTGAGCTGGGACGGCCGTCGGCGGTGAATCAAGTGCGAGTTGTACGACCCTCTTCAGAGTGTCGCATGAGCGCTTTGCGGCCTCAGCGGTGTATGTCGCAGACTCTCGCGATGTGTTGCCGAGCCGTCCGAGCACCGGGTGTGCACGAAGGCCTGAGCCGAACGCCGCCTTGTGATGCACGGCGTCGCCGCGGAGCTTGAACACCGCGAGCAGCCGATGCTCCAGCAACTTGCGGGCGGTCCTGTCCACGACGAAGTGGCGATTCACGGCCGCCAAGACGCCAGCCGCCCCAAGGGTCACATCGGGTGCATGCGATCCCGGCGCGCACGAGAACGCCCAACCTTCCAGCGCGAACGCAGCAGCTGCGATCGACGTCGTTGCAGCGAGCTGTTCGCGACGAGCGGAGAGATGCCAGTGCGGCATGTCCCAATTGTGCTCAAGCTCGATCCGCGCAACTTTCGCGGCGTCGCGATGTTCCACGGCGACCTGGCACCACAGGCCCCACATCGGATCGGAGCGAGTTGTCTGGGCGCTGCGAGTCACGACGATCACGAAGTGACCCGCTTCGCGCGAATTTTCGACCCGACGGGTTCGGCCGCTTTGAAATGGAGGGATGAGTACCCGAGATCATGAGGCCGTATGTGGGGCATGCCAGCAGCACTAACCAATCGAGCGAACTCACGTGAGAAGCAATCCCGGTTCTTCACCATTCCGCCGAGTTCGTTGGTGAACGCCAGATCGTTCGCCCATGCCGGCCCCGCCGCAACCTTGTCGACAGGTTGACGCGAACGATGACTCCGCAACCGGGCGGCGGTGTCGCGATCGAGCGTGATGCGCCGTCGGCTCTTCGCCGTTTCGGCTCAGAGCACAGAGGCACGTTG
>JANYDT010000169.1 GCA_025359845.1 Acidimicrobiia bacterium | reverse complement strand
GGCCGAGCTGGTGCTGGCCGGGGCCAACGCTTTGTATCTGATCTTGCTTCTGGTGAGCGGCATGATCGTGCCGTTGACGAAGTTGCCGGGCCCGTTACGGATCGTGACCCGGCTGCTTCCGTCGACCGCTCTGGCGGAGATCTTGCAGGGTGTGCTCCGCCGCGCTGGACACGCGCCCGCACGGGCATGGGTGGTGCTGGTGGCGTGGGCCGCCATCGGACCGATCGTGGCGGCGAGGGGGTTCCGGTGGGAATGACGATGACGCCCGACAAGTCGCTGGACAAGAAACGCCCGACAAGGAACGCCCGCAAGAACCCGGTCAAGAACGTCAAGGAGCTGACATGAACCAACTGTCGTCACCGACCCCCGAACCGACCCCCGAACCCGGATGGGAGGCCTTACCTCCCATCCGGGCGTTCCGTCGACGGGCGCAGCTGTTGACGACCGTCACTTCCCGTCGGAGTGACGAGCAACCACCCAAGCGCGTGACGCCGCGCTCTCGAACGATCAGCAAGCAAGGGCATGAGTTGGGTGGGCCACGTTTGATACATCGATTCCTTAGATTTATTTCGCTCGCGCTGTCAGGGGCGTTGGTCGGCCTGGGCGCGACGGGGGGAGCGGCGAGCGCCAAGACCATTTCGGCCGAGACGGCAAGCTTCGAAACCCTGGCCGGCCGACCGCAACGGATCACGGTAGGATTGTCAGACAGCGACGGCCATATCCTCGCCGGCGGGTCGATCACGTTCTCGTTCAAGGCCGTGCAAGGAAACGGCCCGACCATCAAAGCCGAAGCGGCGTTCCAGCCCATCGCCGGTAGACAGGCGCCCGCGGGCAAGGCCCGTCTCCTGAGGCCGTCGGAAGCAATCGGCGTTTACGCGGCGACGGTAACCCTCCCGAGCCCCGGATTTTGGGTGATCAAGATCAATGGCCCCGGCATAAGCGGTGAAACGGCGGTTGAGGCCATCGTTAAGCCTCGCATTCCGGCCGTCGGCGAACAGGCGCCGGCCAGCCACAACCTGGTCGCTGGTGCAAAGGGGGCGCCCATCCAGGCCATCGACTCGCGCGCCGGCGATGGTGACCCGATCCCCGACCCGCTGCTTCACCGGTGGGTCATTGCCGACGTACTCGCCGCCCATGAGCCCCTCGTGGTGGTAGCGGCGACGCCCGTGTATTGCCAAAGCCGGTTCTGTGGGCCGGTCACCGACCTCGCGGCCAAGTTGGCCGCGAAATATCCTTCCGTAAGATTCGTACACCTCGAGATTTGGCGGGACTTCGAGAACAAAGTCCTGAACAAGGCTGCGGCGGAATGGATCCTGCCGAAGAACGGCGATGAGGGTCGGGAGCCGTGGGTGTGGCTGGTGGGCCGGGACGGAAAGATCGTGGCCCGATACGACAATGTGGTGGGTGACGCAGAGCTTGACGCGGCGGTAGCGAAACTGGCGAAGCGATAGTGACCGGCGCGCTGACACGCTCGGTCCTATTCGTGCCGGGCCGCCGTCGTTCCTATGATCTGGACTTCATCGGATTCGCTCCGCCGAATTGACACACGAAACAGGGGATCAGACATGGCATGGGACTTTTCGACAGACCCGGAGTTCCAAGGCAAGCTCGACTGGGTCGAGCGGTTCTGTCGCGAAGAGGTTGAACCGCTCGAGTACGTGTTTCCCTACGCCATCCGATCACGCGAGCCCAAGGTTCGGGCCTTGGTTCGGGGGCTTCAGGACCAGGTCAAGGCCCAAGGCCTGTGGGCCATCTTCCTCGACGAGGAGCTCGGAGGCCCCGGCTACGGACAACTCAAGCTGGGTCTGCTGAATGAGATCCTGGGCCGATATCCTTCGGCCCCGCAAATGTTCGGTGCGGCCGCGCCCGACACCGGCAACATGGAGATGCTGGCGGCGTACGGCACCGAGGAGCAGAAGCAGCGCTGGCTGAAACCGATGCTCGCGCAAGAAATGTGGTCGGCGTACTCGATGACCGAACCCCAAGGCGGATCCGACCCGAACCTCTTCAAGACGCACGCCATGCGCGACGGCGACGAGTGGGTGATCAACGGCGAGAAGTGGTTCACGAGCGCAGGACGGGTCGCCGACATTCTCTTCGTCATGTGCACGAACGGCATGTTCGTGGTGCCCCGTAAGACTCCCGGAGTCGAGATCCAGCCCGTCCCGCGCAACCACAACCACATCATCTACCGCGATGTACGCGTCCCGCTTGATCATCTGCTCGGACCCGAGGACGGCGCCAAAGTGCTGGCGCAGCGCCGTCTCGGCGGCGGCCGTATCCACCATGCCATGCGCACTATCGCGCAATGCAAGCTGGCCTTCGACATGATGTGCGAGCGGGCTCTGAGCCGCCAGTCGCACGGCAAGATCATCGCCGAGCACCAAATGGTGCAGGAGAAGATCGCAGACTCATATGCGGCCATCCGCATGCTGCGCCTTTTCGTGTTGGAGACGGCTTGGAAGATCGACAACACCAGCACCCAGGAGACGCGTACCGACATTGCCGCGGTGAAGTACACGATGGCCAGAGTGTTGCGGGAGGTGTCGTTCAATGCGCTGCATATCTTGGGCTCGCTTGGCACCACCGACCTCACACCCCTACAGGCCATGTATGCGGGCGCGCCAACCATGGGCATCGCTGACGGGGTCGACGAGGTACACAAATCGACGGTGGCCCGCAACGTGCTCAAGGGCTACCGACCCCACGAGGGCTACTGGCCGACGGAGTACTTCCCGGCCAAACGCGAGAAGGCCCGCGAGAAGCTCGAGCCGCTGTTGCAGTCCGACCCCGAACTGCGCACGATCGCCGACGGTTACGCCAAATACTTCGCCGGCCGCCGCTGAGGGTTTGAGGCGCCGGGCCAAGCGCGGACTCGGAACCGGGGCGTCAACCGATCATCGCTGGACAAATCTCGCTCGACTGCGCAGTAACCCGGCACCCGATCGTCGGCTCGTCGCTGGTATGCTTGGTGGTATGCATACGCGTCAGATCGCCATCCGCATGCCCGACGATCTACTCGCCGAACTCGACACCGCCATCCCACGCCGATTTGCGTCGAGGGCCGAAGCCGTCCGAATTGCGCTTACCCAACTGCTTCGCCGCGAGACCATCGAGCAGCTCGAAGAACGCCATCGCCGCGGCTGGCAGCTTCATCCGGCGACGGACCGTGATAGCGAGCAGGCCCGCGCCGAGTCACGGGCACTCATCGCTGAGGAGCCTTGGTAATGGCGTCGCTTCGGGCGCGGCGGACGCCACGTCCGCATCACGGGGATGTGTGGTGGCTCGAGGACGAAGGCATAGGCCGCCGGCCCGTGGTCATTCTTACTCGCGACTCCGCCATCCCCGTCCTTACTCTCCTCGTCGTCGCTCCCGTAACGCGGACCATTCGCGCCATTCCGAGCGAGATCGAATTGGACGAGAGCGACGGCATGCCGCACCCGTGTGCGGCGACCCTTGACAACATCCGGACAATTTCGAAGTCGCTCCTCACCCGACGCATCACGACGCTGACCGCCATCAAACGGGCGCAGCTGTGTGCGGCGATGGATTTCGCCATCGACTGCTGAACCCGTCCGTCGGCGACCTCCATCATCCTCACGGCGCGGTCGCGAAGACCTCGGTGGCAGCCAAATAACCGGGTTCCAACAACTCGACGGCGGGTGCCCTGGCTGCGATGGCGGCCCGAATGGGCGCCATGTCGGTGTCGACCGAGAATCCGGGCAACCAGTTGTCGTGATGGCCCAACAGCACGCGGCGGGGCTGGAGCATGTCGACTTGCGTGGCCACGAACTCGGCCAGCGAACCCTGGATCGGTTCGCCGTCAATGTTGGCCCGTCCGGCGGCGGCCAGAATGGCCACGTCAGGACGGAGTTGGCCGAGCACCCCGCCCCAGTGCCCAGACGTGTCCTGATACAGCAGCGACCCCTCCGGCGTGTCGAACAGATAGACGAGCGCTCCACCGTCGCCCCGATTACTTTGCCCAACCGATCCTTTTGCGAGATGGCCGACCGCTTCGGGCCCGAGCTCGGCCAGGTACCGCCCCAACTCGGCCATCCTGGTTTGGCGCTCCTGCCACGTCACGCCCAAGTCGCCGAGACACACGTCGCCGGCTTGGCCCATCTTCTGATGCGACCACACGCAGCTGTGCTGGCTCGGGTACACCGAGACTTTCACGCCGTGACCCAGATCGACAGTCTCGCCGCCGCCAACGCAGATCATCCGGTCAAGCGGCACGCCGGCGCTCTCCATGACGCGTACCGATTCGTAGCTGGCGATGAGGCGGGCCGACGTGTTGGCGATGATGCGCTCGGCGCCCCAGAGGTGATCAAAGTGGGAATGGCCCACCACGATCCAGTCGCACTCGGTGATGTCGCCGGCCGTCAATCCCGTCCCTGGCGCTCTCGGGACGCGATCGATGTAGGCGTCGAGGAAGATCGTGAGCCCGGCGACCTTGAGGCGAAAGGTGGCGCAGCCGTACCAATCAAGCGTGGCAGTCATAATCCCATTGTGGCTCAAATCGCATTGGCGGCGGGCGGCGCGCCCCGCCGGCGCGCCATCAAGGGGGCGACGCCATCGCGCCGGATGGGCGCAATGCGTCAACAGAGGGCTGCGGGCCGGCTGAGGCCGCAAACGTTGTACTCGATGGCCATGCTTGAGCCTGTGGCGATGTTGATCACGTCAGACCCGCCCGGGTAGACGACACCATCGGGGTTGAGCCCGTTGCCGGTGATGGTGTTGAACCGGACCGAAATGTTGGATGCGAGGACCGAGGGGGAAGAGTCACGCACGATGATGCCGGCCGCTCCGAGGGGGATGCCATTGGCGACGTTGTCGGCCGTGTTGTTCGTGATCGTGTTCGCGAAGGCCCGCACATCTCGCGCTCCCTCGATCATGATTCCGGTACCGGTACGGAGTTGCGGCGCCCTGGCCTCGACCCGGTTGTTGCGGTCGATGAGGTTCTGGCGCACTTCGATGTCTTCGACGCCTGGATCGATGTACAGACCGAAGTGGTTGTCCACGAGCCGGTTGCCGGCGATGACTACGTGTGACGACGCCAGGCAGATGCCATTGATGAACCCCGAGATCTCGTTGCGGGTGAGGCTGCTGCGATCAGACCCTTCGATGCACACGCCGATCACTGCGACGTTGTCAATGGGATTGATCAGCGTGTTGCCGCGGATGGCGGAGTCGGGGGCGGAACTCGTGACGATCGCGAACGGACCACCCGATACGACGCGGGTTCGCTCGATGATTGCGTGAGGGTGCCGGCCAGTGCGATGCCGACACTGAACCCCTCGACATCGAGACCGCTGATGGTCACGCCGGTGACTGCCCTCTTCGTCGCGGTGACGGGCTTGTGGAAGAAATCCCCATCCCAGGCGCCAAAGGTTACGTCGCCGATGACGCAGATCCCTGCGTGCGCGGGCGGCGAGGTCGCCACCCGTCCGAGTACCACCATTCCGGTGCAGCCATTGGCCACCAACGTCGCGGGCGGTACGAGACGGGCGCCGGCGTCGCCGTCGAGCCAGGTGCGGTCTCTGGTGATGACGAGTTGTTCGGCGTAGGTGCCGGCCTTTACCCGGATGTGGGTGCCCGGTTGGCTGGCGTTTATGGCGGTCTGGATCGACTCGCCCGGCTCGACCACCCTGACGTTTGCCGGTGTCTGGGTCTGAGCGGCCACAGGCATTGCGACGAGCGCGAGTCCGACGCCGGCCCACGTCGCGATGATGCGGGCTGAAGCTTGTGGCTTCGTGATAATTCTGGATAGGTGCATTGTCACTCCTTGTGCGGTAAATGGATGTGGGGAGGGGGAAGCTCACTCGCACGGTACGGAAACGATTGGTCAGCGTCTATTGGGGAAACCCCTATTTATTGACGGCACGGCGATTGCCGTTGCCTTCCACGGGCCTTGACCGAGGCCGCCCGGCGCCAACACGTGAGTCGCTTCACATTTCTTGAGCATCTGATACCACCGTTGTGGGTGGCGAAGGGCGAACGCATTGTCGAACACCAGGAGTCGAGCTCCGCCTCATAAGGGCCCCGAGAGAAAGAGAAATGGGGAGGAAGGCATCGGTCGACGCGAAGCCGAACGCCACGATGCTCGATGGTTGGATCCGGAACTGGTCGGTCAGCTCCCTCGCCAGTTGAAACAGTCGATCAAGGGTAAATAGGTCGCCGCCATCGTGCAGCCGACCCGAGGCTGACGGCCGATCTAGGCCAAGGAGTGGTCCGAGTTCGACATCGGGGAGTTCGCTCAGGAGCACCACACTTCGATGGTCCGGCGCCTGCTCAACGCCAGTATCGTTGAGCAACCGCAACGCCGCAGGGCGCGGGGCGGGCCAGGTGGCGTCGGTGGGCGCGCCGAATCTCAATTCCGCTCCCACTGTAAGCACCGCTAGAGCGGCGGCGACCACCGCAGGGGCTGACGTCGTTGCCAGTTCGACGCAGTCGGAGCGCGAAATTCGATGGAGTTCCAAGCGGGCCACCACTCCGCCGATGCGGCGTTGCAAGTCGTTGCCGGTGAGCGCTCGATCGCGTCCGAAGCCATCGACGCATTCGAGGATCAAACCTCGGGCCTGCACGTGAAGTGCGCCGAGTACGGCCGCAAGGCGCGGGTCGCGGCCCTCGGCATTCCGAATAGGGCCCTCGGCATCCCGATCACCGTCCGACATCGACTACTGACTGGGCTGCAGGAGTCGCATTTGATCAAAAGCCACCATGACGGCCAGCTTCACCCGTGATCCGATGCCCAGTTTGACGAATATGTGACTGACGTGGGCTTCCACCGTGTGACGGCTGATACCTAGGGCCCGACCGATTTGACAATTGGAAGCCCCGTCAAAGACGAGCATTGCGACCTCGCGCACGGCCCTCGTCAATCGACTGAGAGTGCTGGCGCTCGGGGGATCGATTGTAAGTTTCATATGGCTCTCCGTGCTGACGCAGTGTGAAGGGGTTTGATTGGCAGCTTCACTGACCGCCTTACCGCCCCCATACCGGGCGCTTACGGTTGGGCGGCCGGGCGGGGGTTCTGGCACACTTCGGGTGTGCGGTATCGAGTGTTTGGAGGCGTCGATTTGGATGGTTCGCACGTCGCTCGACCACAATCGGCCCGACTCCTCGCGCTTCTGTTGGCCAACGCGAACCGGCCAGTACCGGCGGACTTGATCGAAGATGCCCTGTGGGACGGGGAACCAGCCGATCAAGGCTCGCTCTACACCGCCATCTCGCGACTGCGCTCCGCCCTGCCGGTCGGCGCCCTGACTCGGGGAGGGTCGTCCTACCTACTTGGCGTCGACCCCGCCGACTACGACGTAAGCCAATTCGAAGCGTTGCTGCGAGCCGCGGCGGGCTCGGCCACCGAAGCAAGTTTGGCCATCGTGGCGCAAGCAATCGCGTTGTGGAGGGGCCGTCCTTTTGGTGCTGTGGCCGACCTGGGAGCGTTGGCCTCCGAGGTTGCCCGGCTCACCGACCTTCATGCTGCGGCTCATGAGCGCCATCTCGAACTGCTCTTGGCCCTCGGACGGGGAAGCGACGCGGCCAGCGCGGCTGAGGCGCCCCTCATCGATCATCCGTTTCACGAAGGCCTCCGACTCCTGCACGCCCGGGCGTTGTCCGACTGCGGCCGGCGCGTCGACGCGCTGCGAACCCTGAATGAATTCCGGCGCTTTCTGCGCGACGAGACCGGCCTCGACCCGTCTCAACGCTCGTGGATTTAGAACGCCAGCTCCTCGGCGGGCCACCGGACCGTCCGGGTTCGGGTGGGGTCCTGCCTTCGCAATGCCGCCGGCCGTGCCGCTGCCCGATCTGGGTCGACCACCGCGGCACAGGGCGCTTGTGGTGGCCGGTCCCCGACGCGCGGAGCGCGCCGAACTCGAACGGAAACTCCAAAGCACGTTGGCCGGAACACCCTCAGCGGTGCTGATCGAAGGTCCGGCCGGCATCGGTAAAACCACGCTGGTACGAAGCTTGGCCGACTCGGCCCGGTCGCAGGGGGCCCGAGTCGTGCGGGGGGCCTTCGCCCCCGGGTTTCGGGTACCCCTTCTGGCCTGGGCCCCGCTCCTCGGGCGCAGCATCGGCCCGGGTGACCGCGACCACGACGACCCGAGACAGCGCACTGATCTCTTGCGAGCGGTGATCGCCGCGGTCGAATCGGCGCTGCTTGAAGGTCCGCTCGTCGTCGTGCTCGAAGATGCCCATTGGGCCGACGCGCTTTCCCTTGATGCCTTCTCCGCCGTGATGCTTTCGACGGGAGCAGCGCCGGCGAGGTTGCTGTTGGTGGTAACGACCCGTCCTGAAGGACTCGACCAGAACCGCCACGGTTGGGCCGATCGTCTCGTGCGCGATGGTGCGATGGACCATTTGGTTCTCACTGCCTATGGACCTCGTGGATCTTGCCGCGGTTTTACAAGAAGAACTCGGCGGTCGGCCGTCGCGAGGCTTGGTTCGGGCCATTGCCGACGCAAGCGGCGGGAACCCGTTGCTCGCCCGGGTAGCCGCAGCCCAACTGGGGAGAACCGGGCAGATCGTCGAACGTGACGACGGGTTGGTTTCGACCGGGCCGGTCCCCGAGGCGGTAGCGGCCGATATTCACGCTCCCTACGCGTCGGCGATCGAAAGTCTTCCCGCCGATACGA
Organism: Acidimicrobiia bacterium; assembly: GCA_025359845.1. Taxonomy (GTDB): domain Bacteria; phylum Actinomycetota; class Acidimicrobiia; order Acidimicrobiales; family JANYDT01; genus JANYDT01. The sequence continues at coordinate 16,294 of JANYDT010000169.1, read as the reverse complement.
GAGAAGTGCTGTCGACTCTCGCTGTGCTCGGTGACCAGGCGTCGATCGCCGATCTCACGGCTGTGACCGGGCGGACGCCGTCAGAGGTCATCGAGGCCGTCGTCGCGGCCGAAGACCTCGTGCTGGTTCGATTGGTCGACGAACGAGTGCAATTCAGCCACGAGCTTGTGCGTCGCTCGGTGTTGGTCATGTTGGGCGAAAGCCGGCGTCAACTCCTCCATGCCCGCACCGCTGAGGCGCTGTCGCGCCAGACTCCTGATCCGCGTCTCTCGTCGTCGGAGCGGGTCGAGCTGATCGCCAATCAGTGGGAGCGGGCCGGTGTGCTGGCCGACCCTGCGGTCACCGCCGGATGGGCGTTTGCCGCCGGCGTCGCGGCTTACAAAAACACGATATGGTCCGAGGCCGCCCGCCACCTCAGCGTGGCCGGGGCCCGCGGCAACGAGGAAGCCACCGATCTTCGAATTGGACAGGCGAAGTACTACGCGCTCGACCCTTCGGCGCGGGCGGCGTTTTCCAGGCCATGCAACAGGCCCGTTCTGTAGGAGACAACGAGACCCTCGTCGAGGCGGCGTTGGGATTTCATCGCCAGTCGATCAACCTGCGGGTAGAGAGGGTTGAGGCGACGGCGTTGTTGGTCGAGCTGCTCGAAGACCCGCTTCGAGACCATCGGTCGGCCCGTCTTCGGGTGCTCACCCAATTGGCTGAGTGCTCAGTCGTAGGAGACACGCCCGCCGACGGGGCTGCCTGGTTGAGTGAAGCAGAGCGCGATTCACGCAATGACGATCCGATCGAATGGCGATTCGGTGTGGCCTTCGCCGGCGGCATGGTTCGTCTTGAGCAACTTGACCTCGAGGGGGCGTGGAGGGCCTTCGCTACGGCACGCGGGCTTGATCACCCGGCCGCCACCGCGGCTTCAGGGGTGCGATTGGCGGCCGTCGCGATTGCCCGCGGCGAGCCCGATGTCGCGCTGGCGTTTCTGACGTCTTGGAAGAACGAAGACTGCGAGAGCGCCAGTACTGGTATGAGTTGGCGGCCATGCTCGCGCTCCGAGCCGCGGCCTGGGCCCTGCAAGGAGATTTTGATCGAGCGATCCCACAAGCGAACGAGGCGATTCGCTGGGGACGTCTCAGTGGTTCCCAGCCGGCGGAGTGGCAGGCCTTCGCGGTGACAACGTTCTTGGCTCGACAGACCGGCCGAAGTCTGGACGAGTTGTTGGAACCGAATTACGCAAAGCCAGGGCCCATGGCTCTCGTCAGCCTTCTCGGACAGGAAGACCGGGCCGCGGCTCGGCGCACGGCTGCACCTCACGTACGGACCTTCTTTGAGAACCGCAAGAACCCGCGGGGCACATCGCTCGAGACTGTGGGAATCATGGTCGAATGGGCGGTGTTCGAACTCGATGAGCCCGAGTTGCGGACGGCCGCGGCTGCGTTGTTGGCCGAATGCTCGCAGCGGGGCGTGCGGACCTTCGTCGGCTGGCCGAGGAGGTTCGACGAGTACAGATGACTTCCCGAAAATGGGTCATATAGATGAACTCGGGCCGTCCACCACGTGCAAGAGCATTGGTTTGGCAGCCCCGATGTGTCGAATCCGAAGATCAAAACGGCTTTGCCAACCACTGGGCCGACGACCGGCTGGTGGGACCTCTGGGCGGGCGACGCTCACGAGGTCGTTCGTCAGACGTTTCAACGGGCGTATCAGGTCTCGCTGGGCATCCCCAACGACGATCCCACCAACGTGGATGCAACCTTTAAAACCGGAAGTCAGTGTTGGCCGATCACGGTCCTTTGGATGTGTGGATCTCACCTCTTTCAAGGTTTCGTGACCTGGGACCCTGGTCACGTGACGGCCGTGATCGCGACACCAGGGGTAGACCCGCACTACGTCGACCCTGACCCCAATCTATCGGTGGCCTATCCTGAAATGCTCAAGGGGGTTCCGGAAAACGGACTGAAGATCGACCTCAAGAGGTCGAAGACTCTCGTGGTGATCGGTCACACGGACTCGGAGTTTCAACGCGGGTATTCGGTAGGAAAGAGTGGAGTCGTGGTGTACATGACGGAGCGCGATCCGATATTCGAGGGGCCTCCTTCCCTCAAGGGAAAGACTGCCTTCAGGTTCTTTAGAGCTGGGCAGCACGCCCTTCCCGTCGTAGTTCGCAATGGTACCGGCGCAGTCGTAACCCGTCACGAAAGCTGAGAGAGCAATGAACGAATTTGCGAGAACAATCAAGCTGCACGTCGAACGCGATCTTAGGGAGTCCGAGCTTGGCGACATGATCGAAAACCCGTGGAAGTTTGAAGTCCTACACGTCCAAGGCGAGTTGTTGTTCACGAAAGCGGAAGAGCCGGCCGCGCTGAAAGCGCTTGGTGCGCTGGAAGGGTTGGTGGCATGGAAGGTGGACGGAAAGCATGTTGGTGGAGTCACCGGCATAGCTCCGACGAACAGGAACCTTCACGTCGAGGGAGTTTCATACCTCGGATTTTTCAATGACCACCAGATCAGTATTCCGTTGGAATTCAAAGAAATGTACGTGCGTCGATTTATCGACTGGCACGACGTGCACGCCCAAGTCGGGATCGCCCCCGGACGTCAGGTCCTTCTCGCATAGGACTCGTAGAACGATCGTGATACCTCCCGAGAAGGTCTGTCAGCCGGTCACGAGCGAGGGAGGAGTTGGCGCGTCTCGATCAGGCGGGAGTCGGCCAGCGCGGCCGCGCGGATGGGCGCGATCTTCGCGTAATCGGGGTCGTTGATCATGGCGACGAACTGCCGTCGGGTCGGATACCGGACGAGGATGGCTACGTCCCAACACTCGCCCTCGGGTCCGATGACCATCGAGTCGGCCCGTCCCATCCAAATCGGTTCACCACCGAAGCGCGGGTTGAGTGCGGCGAAGCGGCGGCCGTATTCGCGATAGGCGTCTTCGCCGGGCAACCCATCCACCCCGTGGCCGGGCTCAGCGACGTCGCGATAGCGCAGCAGGTTGAGCATCACCACCGGCTCGTCGGGGTTTTTGGCGGACATTTTCGCAACTGCGTCTCGGTCAGCGTGCACGGTCATGGCGTAGTATCGCACCCGCCCGGCACCGCTTGCTCAGAGCTCCTCTACGAGTTCGGCGCTCGATTTCAAAGAAGTGTACGGGCGCGGTACCGGATCGCGGCGAACCAACAGAGTCGGTCTGCACTACCGCGGTTCCGCCTCGGTGAGCGCGATGGCATTCGCCATGGCCATCGCGTCGTCTTCGACCGTTTGGGGCATCGCGCGGTACGACTCGACGATCATCATGGCGCAACGGACCCGTCGAACCGCTTCGTCGAGGTGAATAACGGCGCGTCGAATCACGTCAGATCGCGTGACGCCGACTCCTTGGGCGACGAGCTGATCGATCGTCTGGAGTTCGCGCTCGCTAAATCGCGCGGGAACGGCGTCGACATACGAATTAGTATACGTGGCGTAGAACGATCGGCGGTGGTGAGAAGCGTCTACCCGGCGCCGGCAACGATTGAAGGTGTGGCCGCGGCGGTTCCGAGCACCTTCACGATCGCGATCAGCAGCAACAAGGTGGCGGCCGTGCCGAAGTTGGCCAGCATGGGAAACCCGAAGGCCTGCTTGAGAAACCCCGAAGCGAAACCGGCGGCACCTCCACAGAGGCTCATCAGTAAGTCGGACGAGCCCTGCACCAGCACCCGGTCTTCGGGGGCGACCGACTCGGTGAGCAAAGCGGAGCCGGAGATGAGGCCGAAACTCCAGCCCACACCGAGCAGGAAAAGGCCGAGGAAAAGCAACCACGTCGCTTCTCCAGCTACCGCACTCGTGATCGTGGCGAGGGCGAGCACCGCCCCTCCGAACAACAGCGTGCGAGGCCGTCCGACCCTGTCACTGGACCGCCCGACGAACGGCGACAGCCCGTACATGCCGGCCACGTGCAGGGAGATGATGGCTGACGAGATGGTGCTGGAGTGCCCGTAGGCCCGCATGTGAAGCGGGGTCATGGTCATGACCATCACCATTACCGACTGGGAGATCACCACCGCGGCCAACGCCACTCGGGCCCGGGGGGAGGAGTTGATGGCGCGCAATGCCGCTCGAAGCGTCGCGATCGGTCGTGTCCGCGGTGCATCGGGCTGGACGCCGCCGGCGGCCACCAGCGGATCGGGCCGGAGTCGCGCCATGATGTTCGCCTCGGCGATAACCATGCAAACGAACGCAAAAAGGAACGGTCCGATGATGCGATGCAGCCCGAGCGAACTCGCTATCGCCCCCGTCGGGGCAACCAGAAGCGGACCGACAACTGCCCCGACGGTCTGTCCGAACAACATGAAGGCAATCGCCTGTCCCCGCGACGCCGTATCAGCCAAATCGGCTGCCGCGTACCGACACTGCAGATTGGCCGACTGGCCCCCGCCGAAGAACAGCATGCCGACGAGATACAGCGGAAGGATTTCGAGCTGTCCGAAGATGATCACCAGGACCGTACCGATTACGGCGAGCCCGTAGCCGAGCTGCAATCCGGGTCGGCGGCCTCGACGGAGCATGAGTCCGGCCAAGTTGACCGAAGCAAGAGCCGCGCCCATGCTCAGCGATGCGCTGGCGACCCCCCCGAAGGAGTCGTTGGTGAGCATGTCGCGGGCCAGCAACGAAGCCACCGCGATGGCCGTGGTGATGGCCGCGCCGCCGAAGAACGTGCTGACAATCAGCACCTTGACGGTGCGGCGTTGCAGTTGGGCCCGAGCGTCGTCGTCAAGGACCGGCGTGGCGCGGGCGACCACCGTGGTCATTGGATCGTCACCCGGCGCACTATAAGGGGAATCATGGATCTGGAACTCAGCGGTCGCGTTGTCGTCGTCACCGGAGGCGCGTCCAATATTGGACGGGCCATCTCTCAGCTGTTCGCGACCGAAGGAGCAACGGTGGCGATCCTCGACCGTGACGAAGCAATGGCCCGACGTACGGCGGGTGAGATCGTCGCGGCGGGCGGGCAGTGCACCCCCTACGTCGTCGATCTCACCGACGTCGAGGCCACGGCGGCGGCGACGGCCGCAGTGGAGAACGATCTCGGACCGGTCGCCGTCCTCGTCAATAACGTCGGATGGAACGGCCCCGCAGAGTTCTTTCTTGACCTTTCACCGGAGCGGTGGGAACAAGCCTTTCGGCTCAACCTTTTCCCTACCTTCAATGCCACTCGGGCCGCTCTCCCCGCCATGGTGGCGCGACGCGACGGGGTTGTGGTGTCGATATCGAGTGACGCCGGTTTCGGTGAGTTCCGCATGGGCGACTACGGCGCCATGAAAGCCGGCGTGATGGCGTTCACCCGCACGATCGCCAAGGAGTACGGCCGCTACGGCATCCGGGCCAACACCGTGTGCCCCGGCCTCGTCATCCCCGAGTCCGACGCCATAGGTGAAATGAGTCTCTGGCAGAAAGATATAAAGATGGGACCGACACAGATCCAAAACATTGAGAATTCAGCGCCGCTTCGCACCCGGCCCGAGGCCCGAGACATCGCGTCAGTCGTCGTGTATTTCGCGTCACACCAAGCCCGCATGCTCACCGGCCAAGTGCTCAGCGTTTCGGGCGGATTCAACATGCCACGCTAAAGGGCCGGGGGCGAATTCAGCTCGCCCGATGCGGCCCGGGATGACCGACCCGGCGAATGCACCGGACGTGCGCCCTGGGCATAAGGGCATCGCAGCGGTCCGCCTGGCGGTTGGCAATCACGGCGCCGGTGTCGGGCGCCCTGCCTCTCACGCGGGTGAGGGCAGCCGTGAGCGCACGAATTGGATCGGGCCTTCCGGATTCGTCCCAACCGAGGGTCATCGCGGCCTGGATCTCGTCTATCGACAACATTGCGGCCACGTTCGATGGCAAGAGTCCGGAGGTGACGGCGGCGCGTTGCAGCCCGTCCGGCGCGGGCGGCGGCCGGTAGTCCCATCCGTCCAGACCGACGGTCTCGGCCACGATGCCGAGCAATGCCAATGCCTGCCACAGCTGTGTGACCTCGTCATCGGTCAGTCTCCCGGACCCAACCAGCGCGGTAGCCATGTCATAGACCTCAGAGTCGCGTCGAGGGCCCAGACAGATGGCCTCGATCAATCCGACCGCCTCGACGGTCGTGGCCCGATAGACCACCCGCCGTGTGCCGCCGAGCACGTCGAGCGTGTTCCATCCTGCCAATGGTGTCCGCTGCGGATGCTTTCCTCCCGGCGCCGCACATAGAGCCACGATCTCCGCGAGTACCGCCGTTTGATCAGCCTGGGACAACCCTTCGAACTGTTCGACGAGAATGTCGGAAAAGACAACCTCGGCCTGGTTTCCGGGCAGGTGCCCGCCGCGCGTCACTGCCGGGCAAGATCCGCCGCCTTCGCATGGACGGCTTCGACCGAAACGCCGAGCTGGGCGCATACCTCGGCAAGCGACGCCCGCCCGCTCCGGTTCGCCACAACATCGCCGAAGGACTCGACGACCGTACGAGCGGCTAGTCGCAGCTGCCGCAAGTCTGCATCGATTCGCTCCGCACTGTCGACCACGGCAACCGGTCGGCCCAGACTGGTCAGAATCACCCGGTGCCGTGCGGCATCGGCGGCCAAGGCCGACACACCCTTGCGAGCCGCCACGGAAACTGGCATGCGCTGTGCCGTCGTTATAGGCTTGCAACACTACACATCGCTGTACATTGTTGTAACCGGCTTGGTCAGCGTCGCTTCGGTGGACGACGTCGCGCGAAAAACGCATTACTGCGTGAACAGCTCGAGAAGGCGGCGGGTGCCGGGGTTGTCTTGGAACAGGCGGTGCCCATTGGGGAGTTGGCCGCGGGTGACATGGCTCGGAGATACAAGAAGAGAAGGACGGCGACGCGGTAAGCGGCGTAGCGGTGATGCCAACCGACGAAGGTGGGCGACCGGCCTACAGAGCCAGACCACCGTTGCCAAGTGTCCCCGTCCGAGAGGAACCCTGGCAACGCCGTGATGCCCATCCCTACGGAGCGCATGCGGTTCATTTCGAGAAACCACGCGACGTCGAGTTCGCCCGGTCCGGTCGCCGCCAGCTCCCAGTCGAGCAGGCCCGTGATCCGGAATTGGTCATCGACGACCATGTTCGCGGGGCGGGCGTCACCCCACAGGAGGCCTACCGGAGCGGCGTCGTCGGGCGGAAAGTCACTCGCGAGCGCGTCGTAGGCGACGCTGAGGTCGACGTGATCGACCGCCGCCCACCGACATAGACCGGCGCACCATTCGAGGTGGGCCCTTGGTGATGAGCCGACCGGAAGAAACCCGGGCGCCGCAACGGCATGCACGGCGGCAATGAGGTCAACCGCGTGTCGGCAGAATCGCGCCTGTTGTTCGGGGCCGGCTTCGAACAAGAAACCGGCTTTGGTGAACGGTGGGTCATCGTCGGCCGGCACCCTTCCCGCCAGTCGTTTCATAACGAAGAACGGTCGGCCGAGCACCGACCCGGAGGCCTCAAAGGCCACCACGCCAGGCACTGGTAGTCCGGCCTGGGCCGTCAACTCGAGGCTGCGCACTTGGAGGCCGACGTCGTAGGCGGGAAACATTGACGGGCCCGACGGGCTCAACCGCACGACCACCGGGCGGCCGTCGACGCGCACGAAGACGGTCTCGTTCGACCAGCCTCCACCGATCGGGCCGCCTTCAACGACCAGGTCGGTGGCGCCGAGCCAAGCTGCGAGTGCGGCCTCGTCGAAACCGGAACTCACGCTGACTCACCGCTGATGCGCACCGATCTCATGACCAGTGCCCGCGAGCCTCTCGGGCGTTCCAGATCTCCACGATCTTGCCGTCGCGCACGCGAAATAGCTCGACTGCGGCGAACTCATAGGTCTCGGTGTTCGTTTGCGTCGACCATCCATTCCACGCCACCGACACCAGATCACCTTGCGTGATGACGACCGCCGGCTCGAAGCGCAATACCGGGCACGCGGCGAGCATCTTCTCCAACCTGGCCGTGTTTTCGGCCAACGTCATGCTGACAGTCTGCCCCGGGGAGTGACGGATCTCGGGATCGGCGATCAGCTCACCGACTAGGTCGAGCCGACGCTCGTTGTACAGCACCGCGAGGTAACGGCGCACAACGGCTTCGGGACTTGTGTCGATCATGATGACTTCTTTCGCGTCGGGTGCGCTCGGACTCGTTGGTGATTCGCCCATCGTGATGATGCATCCGTACCCAGGACGGGTTTGAAACGCACTCGATTGCCGGGGCCCACCGCGTGGCTCGTAGTGGGCGCCGACAGTTCTGTCAACGTCTACGTAGACGTTGACAATTGACGGTTCGACCGATACGATCGGTAGAGGGCATGATTGGCTCGCCCCCAAAAGGGAGAAGAGACGGTAATGACCGATGAAGTCATCGTGGCGCGCGAAGGGCGCACGCTGATCGTGACCGTGAACCGGCCGCACGTGCGCAACGCCATCGACCGGGCGACCGCGCTGGCCATAGCCACGGCCATGGACGAACTCGACGACGACCCGGGCTTGGTAATCGGCATTCTCACAGGCGCCGGCGGAAACTTCAGCGCCGGTATGGATCTCAAAGCCTTCTTGCGCGGTGAGCGGCCCGAGATCGAAGGGAGAGGTCTGGCCGGCATCACCGAGACGCCGCCGCGCAAGCCCCTCATCGCTGCGGTGGAGGGTTACGCACTGGCCGGTGGATGCGAAATCATGCTCGCCTGCGACTTGGTCGTCGCCGCCGATGACGCGAAGTTCGGCCTGCCCGAAGTGACTCGCGGCCTGGTCGCCGGGTCGGGCGGTTTGATCCGGTTGCCGCAACTTATCCCCGCGCGGATCGCGCTCGAGTATGCCCTGACGGGCGAGCCCATGACGGCGCTCGACGCTCGGCACTGGGGGCTGGTCAACCGGCTCGTCCCTCCCGGCATGGCCCTCGACGGCGCCCGTGGGTTGGCCAGAGCGATTTCGGCGAACGGACCGCTGGCCGTTCAGATGACCAAGCGCATCGTGGCTGAGTCGCCGTCGTGGCCGGCGTACGAGATATGGGATCGGCAGCGGGGCCTGGTCGAGTGGGTGCTGGCGACCGCCGACGCCCAGGAGGGTGCCGCCGCCTTTGCCGAGAAGAGGTCGCCCGAATGGAGCGGATCGTAAAGTCGGGCTCGGGGGGCGGCGATACTGTGGCGCCCTTGAGCGGAAAACCCAATCAGTCCTCGGAGAGCCAAATCGGGCGCCGTCGGAGCTTGGCGTTGAACAAAGGATCGCAGTCGTATCAGGAGCGTCGCCGCGAGATTGCGCGCGTCGCCGCCGAGGTTTTCAACAAGCGAGGGTTTCGGGGTACAAGCCTCAGCGCCGTGGCCGAGGCGCTCGGTACCGACCGGGCTTCGCTGTATTACTACATCGCCAACAAGCGTGAGCTGTTCGATGAAGTGGTCAGAGTGGCATCGGAGACGAACGTCAGCACCGCCGAGGCGGTGTTCGCCCAAGATGTACCGTCGCTGGAAAAGCTCCGCACTCTGATCATCGAACTCATGCGCTCGTACGCGGCCCACTATCCGCTTCTGTACGTCTATATGCGCGAGAACCTCGCGCACGTCGAGAGCGGTAGGACGGAGTGGTCGCAGTACATGCGCAACATCAACCGTCGCTATGAAGAGGTGTTCATCGCCATTGTTCAAGATGGCATCGATGACGGCACCATTCGGCCCTTGGCCTCGGCCCGAGTTCTCGCCTTCGCCATCATCGGCATGATCGGATGGACCAATCGCTGGTTCGTGCCTGATCGATCTCCCGAGAGTGCAGACGTAATCGGCAATGCCTTCGCGGAGCTGGCTTTGGGCGGCCTCAAGACCTGAACCGGGGCTCGCCCCAAATTTTGTCAACACATTGGTTGACATTCGGCGTCCGTTGTGGTGTGATAGGGGTGACCAGCCCGCGCCACGCGGGGTACCAACGAAGAGGGGAACCATGGTTACCAAATCGAGTTCGACGCGCCTATCCACCAAAATCGTCGCGACGACAGGAATATTCGCCCTGTTCTCCGTGGGCGTCGGCCAAGCAGCCACCAAGAAGGTCGCTCCCGCTGCGGCCGCCGGCTCGGCCAAGGAAATCGCCGCTGCGCAGGCCGTAGTCACGAAGTCGTTGACGGTTCCCACGTCGATTATCCCAACGGTGCCGTTGACAGGCAAAGTTCCCACCAACAAGACGTACGTGTTCTTGCAGTGTGAACTCCCGCAGTGCAAGGCCATCGGCGATGGCGCCATCGAGGCGGCCACCGCGATCGGTTGGAAGACGAAGACGCTCCCGTGGCAGACCTCCGATCCGTCGACGTTGATCTCGGCGTTGAAGCAGGCGTTGCAGCTCAATCCGGTGGCGGTCACTCCCACCGGGTTCCCGCAGGCATTCTGGGGCACGGTCATTCCTGACTACGAGAAGGCGGGCGTGCTGATCGTCCCGGCCGCAGTGGGCACGGTGACGCCGAACAAGACGGTTCCCGGCGGCGCGTCCACCAACCTGGCCTACACCGCCGCCGGCACCATCATGGGCAACTGGCTGATCGCCGACTCCAAAGCCGTGGGCCATGTCCTCGTCATGGATACGCCCGATTACGAAGTGCTCAAGTCGTACGGCGACTCGGTGAAATCGGTTCTGAAGACGGGTTGCACCAAGTGTGTGGTCACCCCGCTCGACATCACTTTGCCGCAGCTCACGGCCAGCGGTCAGAACGCCGCCGTGGTCGCCGCTCTGCAAAAGGACAAGTCGATCAAGTACCTGGTCGCCACCGATGGCGCCTTCATCGGCGGCATTCAAGCGGCGTTGAAGGCGGCCAACATCAAAGGCGTGAAGATCGCCGGCGGTGCCCCGGCCATTACCAACCTGCAAAACCTCGCCAACGGAACCGAGCAGGCCTGGACCGGTGAAGCCATCAGTCAGATGGGTTGGAGCATCGTTGACATAACGGCCCGAACTTTGCTCGGCATGCCGGTGACCGCAGCCGATGGCGGCCGCCCCCAACAGCTGCTCGTCAAGGCGAACGTCGGTACGCCCAAAGAATCCCTCGACGCCCCGGCCGATTATCGCAACCAGTACAAGAAGCTCTGGGGCGTCGCGTAGGCCCCGGACTTGGTTGTCCGTCGGAGTGTCGAATACAGGTTGAACCCGAGTGACGGTTTCTGAAGTGAGGGCCCTTGACGTGAGGGCCCTCACCAAGACTTTCGCCGGTGGGCGAGCTCTCGACGATGTCGACTTCGCCATCGCCGCAGGTGAGATCCACGCGCTTCTGGGTGAGAACGGTTCGGGCAAGTCCACCCTCATCAAGGTCGTGTCGGGCTTTCACCGGCCTGACCCCGGCGCCACCGTCTTGATCGGCGGACAGCCCCTCGCCTTCGGGAGTCCCTTGGCTTCCTACGAGCTTGGTGCCCGCTTTGTGCACCAAGACCTCGGGTTGGTCGAGGCGTCGTCGATCAGCGACAACCTCGCCTTCGGGCCGGGCTTTCCCACTGCATTCGGCACCATCCTGGCTCGTCGCGCCCATGCACGAGCCGCCCGGGCCCTCGAACAGGTCGAGATCGACATCGACCCTGATGCGCTCATCGGCTCTCTGTCACCGGCGCAGAAAACCGGAGTGGCCGTGGCCCGTGCGCTACTGGCCAAAGGATCGGCCTCGGTCCGACTGCTGGTGCTCGATGAGCCGACCGCTCGCCTCCCCGAACATGAGGTCGTACACCTCCTTGCGCTGGTGCGCTCGGTGGCCCGGCGCGGCATCGGTGTGCTCTACGTGACGCACCGCCTCGACGAAGTCTTCGAGATCGCCGACCATGCCACGACCTTGCGCGACGGCCGAAGGGTCGCATCGAAGCCGGTGCCAGGACTCACGCGTCACGACCTCCTCCACGATCTGTTCGGCGCCGCCCTTGAGCATCCCCTGCGAATGCCGTCGGCGGCCGGGCAGTCCCCACTCATCGACGCCGACGGGGCCGCGGCGGCGATGAGTGGGCCCGTGCTGAGTGGGGCCTTGCTGAGCGGGGCCGTGCTGAGCGTGGCCTTGCTGAGCGTGGACGGTCTTTGCTCGGAGGTCCTGCGCGAGGTGACCTTTGCCATCGAAGCGGGGGAGGTGGTCGGCGTCGCCGGTATCACCGGTTCCGGGCGCGATGCTCTGTGCGCCACCCTCTTTGGGGCCGGTAGGCGCGACTCCGGTGTGGTGCGGGTCAACGGGCAGCCATTGCGCCGCGCCCGTCCCGCCGAAGCAATGGCCCAGGGCGTCGCGTACGTGCCGGCCGAGCGCAAGCTGCAGGGCGCCTTCATGGACCTCACCGCTCGGGAGAACATCAGCATTTCGAACCTGCAGAAGTTGTGGCGTTGGCCGCGACTTCGCCGCCGTCAGGAAGGTCAAGAAGCGCGCCGCTGGTTCGACCGATTCTCGATTCGACCGAATGGTGCGGTGGAGCAATTGCTCTCGACCTTCAGCGGCGGCAATCAGCAAAAAGTCGTTTTCGGCAAATGGTTCCAACGCCAGCCTGTCCTGTTTCTTCTCGACGAACCGACGCAAGGAGTCGACGTGAGTGCCAAGGCCGAATTGCATGCCGCGCTGTTCGAGGCGGCGCGCTCCGGTGCGGGCGTGCTCATCAGTTCCTCCGATGTCGAAGAGCTCGCGACCACGTGCGACCGTGTGTTGGTCTTGCGCTCGGGGCGGATCGTGGCCGAACTGCGAGGCGCCGAGGTGAGCCCTCATGCCATGTCGCGAGCGGCGCTCGGAATCGACCATCAAGAGCCGATCCTGCCCCAAGGAACCATGACGTGAAACGATTTCCTCGCAGTCTTGGCTTCGACCGTTTCAGCGGTGCGTACATGCTGGGCGCCTTTGTCATCGTTTTCTCGATCTGGAAACCGTCGCTGTTTGCGACCACGGCAACGCTCCATTCGGTGACGGCTGACAAAGCCATTTCCGGCATTCTCGCTCTGGCCATTCTGGTGCCGCTCGTATGCGGCGTGTACGACTTGTCGGTTGGCGCCACCGTCAATTTCGCGACGATTCTCTCGGTCCTGCTGGTGAAGAATGGCTGGAGCATTCCGCTGGCGATGCTGATCGCGGTATTCCTCGGTGGCGTTATCGGGGCGGTCAACGGCTTCATCGTCGTGCGCCTGAAGGTCAACTCGTTCATCACCACCCTCGGCATGGCGTCGGTGATCGCCGCGGTACAGGTCATCGTCACCCACAACCAGCAGCCGCTGCCGCCCAACATCCCGATCTGGAACGACATCACCCAGAAAACCGTCCTCGGCTTCCAAGTCATCGTGCTGTACATGCTCGCTATCGCCTTCGTGGTGTGGTGGGCCCTCGCTCACACCCCTGTCGGACGGTACCTTTATGCCATCGGTAGCAGTCCAGAAGCGGCGCGCTTGTCGGGCGTGCGGGTCGACGCCTACAGCTGGCTGTCGCTCATCGCGTCCGGCACGATCGCCGGCATCGCCGGGGTGTTGTACGGCTCACTCACCGGACCATCGTTGTCGTTCGGTGGCGGTCTGCTGCTTCCGGCCTTTGCCGCGGTGTTCCTCGGCTCGACGCAAATCACCCCAGGTCGGTTCAACGTGTGGGGCTCGGTGCTGTCGATCTACGTGCTGGCCACCGGAGTGCGGGGGTTACAACTCGTCACCAACAACGTGCAGTGGCTGGACGGAATGTTCAGCGGTGTCGCGCTCATCACCGCCGTCGCTGTGGCCGTGGGTCGCCAGCGGTCCGCCGATGAACGCAAGCGGCGCAGTTTGAGCAGCACTCGACAACTGAGTGCGGCCGATGCCTGAGATACTTGAAGCTTTGACGCCAACCATCGGCGTGGTCGGGGGTGGCACCATGGGCGTGGGGATTGCCTATGTGTTCGCCGTTGCGGGATGGCAAACGACAGTGGTGGAGCCCGACGAGGCGCGAGCGCGGGCCCTCCTTCTGACGATCGGCGATACGGCCACCCAAGGCGTCACGCGTGGCAAGCTGACTGAAGATCAGGCCGCGGCCGTCTCAGGCTCGGTCCGCCGGGTTGCGTCGATCGCCGAACTTCAATCGGGCCTCGGACTCATAGTCGAGACGGTGCCGGAGCGCTTCGAGCTGAAGCAGCAGGTGCTCGCCGAAATCGAACTACGGCACCCCGAGATGATCGCGACCAACACGAGCGCTCTCTCGATCGACGCGTTGGCTACCGAACTCGCGCGGCCCGCTTGCTTTGTGGGTATGCATTTCTTCAACCCGGTGTGGTCGCTGCCGATGGTCGAGTTGGTGCGCGGTGCAGCCACCTCCGACGCCACCGTCGAGCGGGCGCGGCGGATCGCCACCGCGATCGGCAAGGAGACGATCACCGTGACTGACACTCCCGGTTTCGCTACGTCTCGCCTCGATCTCATCGCCTCCCTAGAGGCCATGCGGATGTTGGAAGCCGGCGTCGCCAGCGCCGACGACATCGACCGAGCCATGGTGATCGCCTACCGCCACCCGATCGGTCCATTGCGGCTGAGCGACATCGTCGGGCTCGACGTGCGTCTCGACATCGCCCGCAACCTCGCCCTCAGCCTGGGCGATCGATATGCGCCACCGTCAATCCTCGAAGCCAAAGTGGCCGCTGGAGAACTCGGAAAAAAGTCGGGCCGCGGGTTCTTCGAGTGGCCGGCTGAGCCAAATACACCTCCTAATGTAACTTCCAATGATCGAGGTCTATCATGACGTCCATGTTTGAATCCACGCTCGTCGATACCGCCGATCATCACCCCGCGCTACGCGAGAGCGTGGGCAAATTGGTGGGACGGTACGGACGGACCTACTTCCAACAGGTCACGGCGCGCCACGAGAAGCCGACCGAACTGTGGGCCGAACTCGGGGCTGCCGGTTTCTTGGGCGTGCATATTTCCGAGCAGTACGGCGGTGGTGGTGGCGGACTGGCCGACTACAACGTGGTGATCGAAGAGACGGCGGCGCAAGGTTGCCCGATTCTGTCCCTCGTGATCGGATCGATCTGTGCCCCCATCATCGAGCAGCATGGATCGGCCGAACTGAAGCAGCGTTGGCTGCCGGGCTTCGCCGACGGAACGGCCCGAATGGCATTCGCCATCACCGAGCCCGATGCGGGCACCAACACCCACAAGGTGACCACGACCACCGCACCCGATGGCGACGGCTGGCGTCTTCGCGGATCGAAGTACTGGACGTCGGCGGTTGATGAATCGCAAGCGATCCTGGTGGTGGCCAGGGGTGAGAAGCCCGATGACTCGGGTCGCCACGCCCTGTCATTGTTCGTGGTTCCGACCGATGCGCCAGGCATCACGTTGTCGCCCATCGAGACCGCCCTGCATGTGCCCGAGACGCAGTTTACGGTGTTCTTCGATGAAGTGGCGCTTGGTCCCGAGGCCTTGATCGGGCAAGAGGGAGCGGGCCTTCGACACGTCTTTGCCGGCCTCAACCCCGAGCGGGTGTCGGCGGCCGCCATCAACAACGGCATAGCCCGCTTCGCGCTCGAGAAGGGGGCGGCGTATGCCACGGAACGGGTCGTGTGGAAGACGCCGATCGGCGCCCACCAGGGCGTCGCCCATCCTTTGGCCAAGGCGTACATTGCCGTCCAACAGGCCCGGCTCATGACGGCACGGGCCGCGCAGCTGTACGACGCGGGTTCGCCCGACGCGGCCGAGGCGGCCAACATGGCGAAGTTCGCGGCAGCCGATGCCTCCCTCGAGGCGCTCGACCAAGCAATCCAAGTCCACGGAGGGAACGGTTTCGCCATCGAGTATGGGCTGGCCGATTTGTGGTTCATCGCCCGTCTTCACAAGACCGCCCCAGTGAGTCGCGAAATGATTCTCAACTATGTTGCGCAACACAGCTTGGGCCTGCCCAAGAGCTATTAGAACATAACCATGCCTTTCCGTACGGAGTCTTTCAGCCTGGCCTCCATCGTCCGCGAGCACGCGGCGGCCACGCCCGACGCGCCGGCGCTTTCGTTCGAAGGCACGACCATGTCGTTTGCCGAACTAGACTCGCGCAGTTCGCGTGTCGCCAGCGCGCTGTTGGGTGAGGGCGTTCGCCCCTGCGATCGCGTCGCGGTGCTGAGCAAGAACGGGCCCGAGTTCTTCGAGATCGTATTCGGGTGCGCCAAGATCGGTGCGATCGTGGCCGGGCTCAACTGGCGCCTCGCGCCACCCGAGATCAGCGCCATCGTCGCCGATGCGACGCCCGCGCTGATCTTCGTGGGCGAGTCCGAACGCGGCCTCCTGGATCTTGACGACGCTACCAGGTCGGGGGTGCGGCGGGTCTTTGGGCTCGGCTCGGAGTACAACGAGTGGAGCGCCGCGGGCTC
>JANYDT010000123.1 GCA_025359845.1 Acidimicrobiia bacterium | reverse complement strand
GACGATCGTCCCCGTGAGGATCGGCCGTGGGCCGCCCGACCGGAGCGCGCCAGCAACGGTTGGAACGACCGGCCCCGCGACGATCGTCCCCGTGAGGATCGGCCGTGGGCCGCCCGACCGGAACGCGCCAGCAACGGTTGGAACGACCGGCCGAGGGCTGACCGCCAGGCTGCTGAGCGTCAGGCTGGGGATCGTCCTTGGTCGTCGCGGACTGATCGTCCGCAAGGGGAATGGAACGATCGCCCGCGGTTCGAACGCCCCTGCGAGGACCGGCCGTGGGGGGCTCGTCCGGAACGAACCCCCGGCACCTGGATTGACCAGGCCCAAACCGATCGACCCCAAACCGATCGACCCCAAATTGATCGACCCCAAATTGATCGACCCCAAATTGATCGACCGCGACAAGATCGCCCATGGGGTACGCGTGACGATCGTCCTCAGATAGATCGACCCCGCGACCATCGGCCTCGAAACGACTGGAACGATCGACCCCGCGACGATCGGCCGGGCCATGATCGACCCTGGGCCGAACACGGCGAACGTCCTTCGCGGCCGATCGGTCCTTGGAAAGAGCAGCCGACCTCGGACCAGACGACCGGTCCCTCGGCCCCGTGGGACGGCCAGGTCCGCCCAGAGCGCGAGCATCGGGCCCCCCGTTTCGACGATACGGGCCGCCCCCTCAACCGCCGGGCCCGCCGTTCCCTGGAGTTCGGAGCCGTCGAGGCGCAGGTCTGATAAATCCTCGCCTGACGCGTGCGCCATAATTCGCGTCAGGCGAGGACCGTGCCATTCCGAGGCGAACGGGTGGCCATGACCGTTCGCAACCAACCGTTCCTCGCCGGCACTCGTTTAACTCAGCCTATGCAGCGCCTCCGGTCGATTCGGCCCATCGGTCGGGCCTCGAGGAATCGGCGGATTTCGGCAGTATCCAACGCATAGGCGGTTCGGGGTCGATCGGGCGCTATCGCGAACGCCATTCCAACGACCATTCCGTCCGGGCCCACCACCGGGGAGCCGGAGTCGCCAGGCGCCAGTCCCACAGTCATTACCAGGACGTCGCGCACCGCCGACTCGCGGTCGAAAATGTCACGGCCTTTGGCCACGACCCGGCGCCGCACCGACCCGTGCGCGATGCGCAGGGGTCCACCGCCTGGGTGCCCCAAGACGTCGACTTCAATTGGGTTCGGAATCGACGCGGAGCCGTCGACTAGCGCGAGCGGCGTTCCGATCGTTAGGTCAACTCGTAGAAGGGCCGCGTCAGCCCCCGCGTCGAAGGCCACGACCTCGGCGGTGCGACGATTGCCGTCGGCGTCGACCACCGAGACGCTGGTCGCGCCGGCCACGACATGGGCGTTGGTCAACACTCGCCGTCCGTCCACGACGAAGCCGGTTCCGTCGACAATACGGTCGCAGGCCTGGGCCTCCACCTTCATGACGCTCCGCGCGACCGTCGCCAAGTCAACCGATTGGCTCGCCGTCTTATCGGGGCCTGGCGCCGAAGGATCAGCTAAGGGAACCGAATCGGGCGCCGCTGCCGGAAAAAGGTCCACGGGGATGGCCCGTTGGAGCCCACCTACAACTGACGGAAAGGCGCCGGCTTCCACGTACCGACGCAGCCGGGTTAGAGCCGCAGGAGGAGCCGGCGCTCGATCGTGGACGAGCCGCGCAACAGCCGACGCTCGAACTTGGCGGGCCGGCCACCCGGGTACCACGGCCAGGATGGGTACGGCCAGCCAGACGATGACCGCGATACCGGCGACCCCGAGGAGACCACCGGCAGTTCGGTCGAGCCGAGGCAACGACCACCCTGGAAGTCGCCGATGCAGGCCCCGTCCGATCGCCATGCCCAGCCCCTTGCCGGTCCAACAGCCCAAGAACAGCGCCACGGCCATGGCGAGGGCCTGGTCGCCTCGGCGAGGGTCGCCGACGGCGCGCAAGATCACGTCCATCAACCGCGTCGTCACGACCAGGCCGGCGAACAACCCCAGCCATGAGCAGAGCCGAGCCAACAGGCCGAGCCGGTAGCCGGCCACGCCAGTCGCCACCAAGGCCACCAACACCAGCAAGTCGAGCCCGTTCACCGACGAAACCGCGGGCTGCGGCTACTTGCCCCGGAACTCGGCGTTGGACAATGGAGCCACCGAATCGGGCAGATATCGAGCGGCAGTTAGAAATCCGGTATGGGCCACCATACGATGATCGGGTCGAACCGACATTCCTTCGATGTGCCAACTGCGGTGCAGGACCTCCATGGTCTCCGCCAGTCGAAACCCATTGTCGGCGAGCGCCCTGCGCAGTTCGGCGGCTTGGGTTATGGTCGGTAAGTAAGCCAGCAAGATTCCGCCCGTGCGCAATGCCGTGGTCGCGTGCTGCACCACTTGCCACGGCTCGGGCAGATCGAGCACGATCCGGTCGAGGCCTTGTTCGTCGATTCCGTCGTAGCAATCTCGCACCTCGACCTGGTAGCGGGCGGTTGCTTCTGGCCCAACCCACGAGGCAACATTGCGTAGTGCGACTCGGGCGAATTCTTCTCGCAATTCGTAGCCAATTACTGATGCGCCCGCCCGGAGCAATGTCATGGAAAGCGCGCCCGATCCGACGCCTGATTCCAGCACGCGTACGCCAGGATAGATATCAGCCATGAACAGAATAGCGCCTAAATCTTTTGGATAGATGACCTGGGCGCCGCGGGGCATCTTCAACACGAATTCAGCCAAAGTCGGACGAATGGCGGTGTACTTCGCTCCCCCGGTTGAAAGCACCGTTGTGCCCTCCTCGCGACCGATCAGATCGGCGTGGGCGAAGAAACCGGCATGAGTGTGGAACTGCCCGTCCTCCGCCAAAGTTACTAGGTAACGCCGACGTTTCGCATCAACGATGACGATGCGTTCGCCGGCTCCCAGTAGGCGAACGGCGATTGAGGTACTGGAAGGAGTCTCGGGTTGGAGTTCGTCACCGGTCGTCACCGACGCGACCTACGAGCGGCCCGCTGGTCAGGATCGGCGAAGTGCAATTGCCAACGATCCCCCGCTTTGATCTGTTCACCGAACACGACTTTTTCGTCTTTCTGGGCAAACCGGAGGTAGAGGCGGCGAACCAAACCCAACGCACCGATGTAGAACCAGAATCGAGACTGCCCTGACATTCCCTTGCGCAGGATCGATATTCGGACCCAGGAGCGCACCCATGCTTTCATAGGGAGCGCACTCAGACCCGCCGAATTTCGACGTACGCATATTTCTTTTTGCCCCGCTTGCGTCCGAGCAGGAAAGCGAAGATGACAAGCAGAAGCAGCGCAGCACTGCCGGCCACAATGCCGGCGCCGAGGGTGGATTCTTTGACTTTACTGACGTCGTCACGGACGGTTCGGAGGCGAACCTCGAGATCGTCGCGGGTGATGGGGCGATCGAGGCCCGGTACTTCATCTCGAACCTTGTTCATACGTTTCCTCCAGAGGGCGAACCAAGATTTCGGACCGAGCGCCGCCAGCCCATTGCGACCAGAACAAGGGCCACAAGCGCGGCGAGAGCGGTGAGCGAATATGGAATCCAGGACAACGTACGGGTCAGATGGTGGCCGGTGCCGGTTTGGATGCGACGCAGAAGCCCGAGAGTGAGCAACACCATGCCGAAGCCCATGAGAATCGCTCCGATCGCACCGTACGCCAGGTATCGGCCCAGCGACTTTACCGGGTCGATCGTCTCCTGTTTGGCGTACGCCACGGCCAGACGGACCGCTTCTTTTGCCCCTCCGGCGCCTTGTGCGGCCGACACGCGGGCCGCTTTGGGGTCTAGTTGGCGGAGCTTCTTCTTCACACTTCCGGCGCGATCACGGGCGCGCGACGACACAGCGCCCATGCGCTTGTTCACGGCATCGGGAATTTTGGGCAACGGTGCTCCTTCGGTCTCGCTCAGGCCAGAGGGGTCACGGTACTAGCCGAGACGCAGCCTATGCGAGAAGGTATCGATCGCGTCATCGAGCATCCGCAGTAGGGCGGTCGTGCGTTGCGGAGCGTCGGCGCAGCACAGCAGCTCATAGCGATCAGCCGCTCCGAGCGGTGCGAAGGAACACGCCTGCCACAAGATCATCTCCGATTCGCCTTCGAGTTCCAGCGTGGCCGGGGCGGTCGAAATCCCCAGTTCGGCGGCGAGCGCCAAACTGCGACGGAGCCGGGCGACCACAACATCGGTGGAACTGACGTCGGAGGAATCTGCCCAGGGCTCCACTTCAGCCTGTGGGTAGTTGAAGTCGGGCAGCCATTGCTCGACCCGTATCCGACGGGTACCCTGGGCGATGAGACCGAACCGGCCATCGGGCGATTCCTCGAAGGCCACGATGCGCGCCGAGGTGGCCACGATGTGGCGCTGGTCGCCGCCGCCGACCTCGGACCCCCGCTCGATGAGAACGACACCGAATTCGGCGTCGGCGTCGAGGCAGTAACGGACCATCTCCAGGTACCGGGGCTCGAAGACGTGCAGGGGCAAATAGGCGAACGGAAAGAGGACCCCGCCGAGTGGGAACATCGCCATGACCGCCATAGAGAAAGCCTACTCAGTGGCTGGCCACGGGGGCGAGTGCTTCCGCTGAGGGAGGCCTCAGGGCGGCGAGCCGTTCCAACAGTCGATCCTCGGCCTGTACGCCGGCCAAACTGGAGGCAAGGCCGTTGAACACCATCGCGAAGTCGAGTCGCGTCCCGTTTGCCGCGGTCAGCACCCCGACCAGCGCAGACACACCGTTGAGCGTCCCGGTCTTGGCTCGGACGTTGCCGCGCAGCCCCGGTCCGGTCATCCGTTTCCGCAGCGTACCTACGGTACCGGCGACGGACAGACCATGGATGAGCGGGCCGTCGAGCGACTGGCCGGCCATGTTGGCGAGAAGCAACGCACAGGTCACGCGATCGCCGCGATCGAGCCCCGAACCGTCGTTGGCGACGTATCCGTCGAGCGGAAGTTTCGCGGCGACTAGGACGGCTCGCTCCGCCGCCAGCCCAGCCGTGGTGGTACCCAAGCCCGACGCTCGACGCCCGGTCTCTTTCAACAGCAATTCGGCGGTGGTGTTGTCGCTGTGTTGGAGCATTTCCGCGATCATCATCGAGATGGGCGGAGAATGGATGGAGGCCAGTTCTACCTTGGGGGCGGCGGCGGTGCCGTCGGGTCGTCCTCTCGACACCCCATCGACTTGAATGCCGCGGTCGATGAGCAGCAGCGTGAAGAGCGCCGCGGCACTAAGTGGCGGGTCGGACGCGGGTCGTCGAGCGGTGCCCGTCCCGTCGGTGAAGCCGTCGTTGATATTCAAGGCGGAGAGAGGCCCCACCTGGCCCGAGGTCAAGTAGCTATGTTTCCAGCTCGGTATCGAGCGTTCGTCGTCAAAGCGACGATCGTCGCCGACGACTCCACCCGTCACGCGCTTGATGCCCGCGGCCGCGATGCGGTCGGCGAGTTGGCCAAGCGGGGTGGCCGTTCGCGCCTGAGCGAAAGTTGACAGATAATCCTCGGTGGCCAGCACAGGATCGCCACCACCGACGAGCCACAGATCACCGGCCACGACCCCGCTTCGGGGGGCGGCCGCGGATACGACCCGGGTGGTGAGGGTTTCGTGGGGCTGCGAGTGGGCCAGAAGGGCGGCCGCAGTCAGCGTTTTCATCGTCGACGCGGCAATTAACGGGAGAGTTGGATTGTGGGCGTATGCGGCCGCCCCTCCGACGCGAATCGCCACACAGGAGGAGCCAAGGGCAGGCACAATCAGCGGGTCAGGGCCCAGAACCGAATTCACGATCGAGGTCGTTTGTTGGCGGGCGAGCGGTCCGACCAGCAGCTCCGGATACCGTCGCACGGAAAGGATCGGTGCTCCGATACTGCGCCACGGCGTTACCCGCGCCGAACTTGACGTCGGGTCTCGGCGCGCCGAGAGGACGGTTTGCGAGGCGCCGACGCCGGCGACGAGCAGCAACAAGAGGGATACGGATCGACGGACCATGGGCGGAGGAGTTGCCAAGATTACGCTCCGCACCGTGTCGCCGACCACCACCACATCATCCGTCCCTTTCTCCCACCTTCCGATTCGGACAACTCGGACACTGTCGGAGGTCGAATCGAAGCGTCTTCTGGCCGCGTACGGGGTGGTATTCGTCGACGAACGCGTTGTCGATACGCCCGATGAGGCCGCCGAGGCGGGCGCGTCGGTCGGGTTCCCGGTGGCCATCAAACTCTGCGGAGACGCCATTGCCCACAAGACGGAGCGCGGCCTCGTGCGGCTATCGATCATTGATGTCGATGCCGCCCGCCAAGCGGCGGTCGAATTACTGGCCCGAGCGACTCCCGACGATGGGCCGGTGCAACTGCTCGTCGCTCCCATGGTCCGCGGCCATCGCGAATTGATCGCAGGGGTCGCCCACGATCCCCAGTTCGGCAAAACCGTAATGCTAGGCATCGGCGGCATCTTCGCCGAGGCTCTCGGCGACGTTGTGTTTCGATTGGTGCCCATAACCGCCCTCGACGCGTACGAAATGATCGATGATTTGGCCACGCAAATCTTACTTGGGCCGTTTCGGGGCGAGCCGCCCGTCGACGTCGATTCACTCGTGAAAGTACTCGTGGCCCTTTCGGACCTCGCCGTGGCCCGCCCCGACGTTGTCAGCGTCGATCTGAACCCCCTCATCGTGGCCAACGGCGTGGCCGTCCCGGTCGACGCTCTCGTCGAGGTGGCTTCGTGACCCCCGGCCACTTACGGGCGTTGTTCGAGCCGCGCGGTGTGGTGGTAGTCGGAGCCTCGTCGCACCCCGGCAAGTTCGGGTTCGTGAGCCTGCACAATCTGTTGGCTGCAGGTTTTACGGGGCCGGTGTTTACCACGAATCTGAGCGGAGAGTCAGTGTTGGGTATACAGACGGTGCCCACGATCGATGACATCGGGTCGGAGGCCGATGTCGGCCCGATCGATCTGGCGTTCGTCTGCACGCCGGCTTCGACCAACGGTGAAGTGATTCGGGCCTGTGCCCGACGCGGCATCAAGGCGGTGTTCTTGACCTCGGCCGGCTACGCCGAATCAGGACCGCAAGGCCGGGTGCTGCAGGAGGAGCTCGTCGCACTGGCCCGTTCCCTCGATGTGTTGGTCGCCGGCCCGAACGGTCAAGGGGTCGTGTCGACACCCGCGTCCTTGTGCGCTCAGATCGTGGCGCCCTATCCACCGGTCGGGCGAATCGGCGTCGCGTCACAGTCGGGCAACTTCGTGTCGAGCTTCATGAACTGGTCGATCGCCACCGGCGTCGGAATCAGCCGGGCGGTGTCGGCCGGCAACGCGGCCATGATCGGCGTGGCCGATTACCTCGACTATTACGCCGACGATCCCGCGACCGACGTGGGCCTCGCCTACGTGGAAGGTTTGGTGGACGGACGGGCCTTCTTCGAGCGGGTCAAAGGCGTCGCCGCCCGCAAACCCCTGGTAGTGGTGAAAGGCGGATCCACCGACGGCGGCGCCAGGGCCGCGGCGTCTCATACCGGATCGTTGGCCACCAACGATCGAGTCTTCGATGGCGCCTGCCGCCAAGCTGGGGTGACCAGGGCCGCCACCGTGGAAGAAGCCTTCGAAGCGGCCGCCTCGTTCGCCACCCAGCCGCTACCGAAGGGTCCCAACGTGGTCGTGCTCACGACGGCCGGCGGATGGGGAGTCGTGACCGCCGACGCCATCACCGCCGATCGTGATCTCGTTCTGCTTCCGCTGCCCGACGATCTCCGGGCCCAAATCGACACCAAGTTGCCGCCTCGGTGGAGCCGTTCCAACCCTGTCGACCTGGCCGGCGCCGAGACCCGCGACACGATTCCCGAGGTTCTCGAACTCATTGCCCAACATCCCGACGTGCACGCCATCGTGGTGCTCGGGATCGGCATCCAGTCCAACCAGGCTCGATTGATCCGCCAAGGACGGTTCTACCCCGACCATGGCCTCGAGCGCATAGTCGCCTTCCATGAGCGCCAAGACGCCCGCTACGCCGAGGTTGCCGCCGAAGTGAGCGAGCGGACGGGCAAGCCGATCCTGGTGGCCACAGAACTGGCCGTGGCCGATCCCTCCAACCCCGGGCCGGCTGCGGTGCGCGCCGGGGGCCGCCTTTGCTACTCCTCGGCCAACCGTGCTGTCACCGCGCTCGGTCACCTCTACCGATACCGTCGCTTCTTGGCCCGGAGGGCTGACACAGGATACTAGGCCGTAGGAGCACCGTGCGGGTCGAGGGCGGCGCGAAAGAACGATCGAAAGTGTTCATACCGCTCCGCGAGGGCGACATCGGTGAGCGGATCTCGGGCCAACAACACTTCGAGGAATGGTAGATCGCTGAAATAGCTCAACAGCGCGCCGTACCCCGTGAGTAGGAGCTGCTCCGGGTCGTGGCGTCGGAAGCGGCCGGCCGCCATCTCCCGGTCGAAGAAGCCCACGGCCCGGGCCAGGTGCGGACGCAATGACTCCCCCAGTCCCGATGCCAGCCGGCTCGAACCCTCGAGTGCTTCACGGCGCACGATCCGGACGAAGTTGGGATTCTCGGCGAAGAAGAAGAAACTGGCCTCAATGACCCGATCAACTTTGGCCCACCCGTCCGTCGGCTCGTTCGTCGCGCTATCGACGCGCTTGAACCAGTCGACCACCGGGTGCGTGAACACCTCTTCATACAAAGCTTCCTTCGTATCGAAGTAATGCAGAACGCTTTGGCGGCGGATGCCGACTTCGCCAGCGATTTGGTTGAGCGAGGTCCCTTCAAAGCCATGCTCCGCGAAGTATCGAGTCGCCGCCATCACAATCGCCTCGCGTGTACTCGGCGGCACCACAATCGCCTCGCGTGGGCTTGGCGGCACCATCGGATCAGGCATTCGCTCCAACAGTAGGTGGTACGCGCCCATGAACAGCATCCGGATCGGCCAGACTCGGAGCATGCCAAGCTTCGGAGCCGCCATTTCGACCCATCCGATCGCGGCCGGGGCGGTCGGCGAGGTAATTGGTCAAGTCTTGGAGGCCGTAGGCGAGGCGCCCGATCTCGCCGTCATGTTCGTCACCGCGCCCTTCGCCGGCGCACTCGAAGACATGGCCAGGGTCGTGCGGACGGCCTTACGGCCCAAATGCTTGCTCGCCGCCACCGCGGTAGCCATTGTTGGCAATGCCACCGAAGTCGAGGGCGACGCCGCCGTCTCTCTTTGGGCCGGAAAGGTGGGACCGGTCCTTCCGGTGCGCCTCGAAGCGGTCCGGACCGGCGCCGG
Organism: Acidimicrobiia bacterium; assembly: GCA_025359845.1. GTDB lineage: Bacteria > Actinomycetota > Acidimicrobiia > Acidimicrobiales > JANYDT01 > JANYDT01. The sequence goes on along the minus strand of JANYDT010000123.1, from coordinate 4,477 downwards.
AATGGCCATACGGGGCTGGCCGGAGGCGCCCGATACGGCCAAGGCGCTGCTCCTACTGGCCGATCCCTTCTCCTTTCCGGTCGACGCTTTCATCTCGTCGGTGGGGTCGACCATGCCCGGATTCCCGGTTATCGGAGGCATGGCCTCGGCCGCCCGCGGACCGGGTGGCAACTTTCTTGTCATCGACGACGAAGTGGTGCAGAACGGCGCCGTAGGGGTCATGCTGGGATCGACCTGCTCGATGACCACGCTCGTTTCTCAAGGGTGTCGTCCCATAGGCCAGCCCTATGTGGTCACCAGGGCCACGGGCAACACCATCGAACGGCTGGCCATGGCACCCGCGCTCGGGCGTTTCGAAGAGCTGCAGCGGTCGCTCTCGGAGGATGACCGTGCGCTGTTGCGCTCGGGAGGGGTGCATGTCGGCGTGGTGATCGACGAGCGCAAGGCCGAATTCGCCCGCGGAGACTTTCTTATCAGGGGGGTGATGGGAGCCGACCGCAAGACCGGATCAGTGACGGTAGGCGGCGAGGTGGCGGTGGGCACGACGGTTCAATTCCATGTGCGCGACGCGGCCTCGGCCCACGAAGATCTCGAGCTGCTTCTGGCTGATGCCTGTGCCTCCGGACCGGTCGGCGGTGCCCTGGTCTTCACGTGCAATGGCCGAGGCCGCCACCTGTTCGGCGTCCCCAGCCACGACGCGGGACTCATCGACGAGTACGCGCGGGCTCCCACGGCCGGAATGTTTTGCGCCGGCGAGATCGGGCCGGTCGGCGGACGGCCCTTCCTGCACGGCTTCACCGCCTCGGTGGCCCTCTTCCGGCCTAGGTGACTGGTGTCAAACGGCTCGTTGTGGATCGGCGAGTCAAAATTGCCGCTCGCAAGGACGCACAACGACGCGCTTGTCCTGCCCAAACGGCTAGGCGGAGGACGCCGCGAGCGGTGATTTTGGCCGCCGAGACGCTGCGATCGAGTTTGACACCAGTCACCTAGCTGGGGGTTTCGCGGAAACGTGCGGTAAGAGGGCCCTACCCAACCGTGCGGACCGCCGCGCTCACGTCGGGCGCTCGAGACCGAACCGGTACGGGCCGGTGCCATCGGCCGAGGCGCCGACCAGTCGGCGTCGGACTTCGGCAGCGGGTGCTCGTCGTACTTCTCCCGCTGCGGCAGGCCCTGCGCGGCGCAGTACTGGTTCTCCTTAAGTGTGGCCTTGGCTTCGGCCTTCGAAATGCCGGTGTCGCCACACGGATTTCGTTCGCGTGTTGTTCGGTGATGTCGACTCGGAGCGCGAGGTCGAGGGCGTAGATGATCATGGCCGGTGACCGGCAGACGCGCTGTAGAGCAGGAGGTTGGCTGCGGCGGCGCCGTCCTGCTCGGCGTGCGCAAGTTCCGTGTGGACGATCCGGGTAGATTTATCACCATGAGCAAGATCTCAATGAAGCCCAAGGCGTCCTGGAAGCAATAGCTGCATTCCTGACCGGTGACCGGAAGAAGGAGTCTGAGGCGCTGTCCGACGCCGTGCTAGATGGGAAGCCTGATACGAGCGGTCGGGTGAAGGCCGCCGCCGACGAGCTGGTAAGGGCGGCGAGCGGCGACGATGGAATCGAGGCGACCCGCAAAGTGGAGGGCAACATCGCAACGCCCGCAGACGTCGCGTCACTGTTGGACCCAGCGACGTTGGACACTTCCGAAGGGAAACGAAGTTCGACGGGCAACTGACGATCGCTGGTACTGGTCGGCTCGCATGGGCAGGGTGACCGGGCGTCCTAGGCCGCAGCGCGCAATGTCGGACTGGTCACCCCTGCGACAGTAGCGGAGAAGGCCCAGCTCAGGACGGGCGTCGAGCGGGGTCCCTCGTCCGACGCATGCGGAGACTGGCCATCGACCCGCACGAACGGCCCCTCACTCGTGGTCCGACCGCCGGTTGAACGCAGCGTGCGATCCACATCACACCCGCGGTCAACTCGATGGGTCTCGACCGTGGATTCAGGAGAGGTTGCCAGCCCCGAGCACGGCGGCGGGATCGGCCTTGCAAGTGTTCTTGACGAATACTGCGAGCTTCGCGACGGCGGAGCGGAACTCGGGTTTTGTCTTTGGGGAAACGAGCATCGCCGGCGTGAGCTTCTTTGCGTCGAAACCGACCTTCTCGTAGATGAGAAGACCGTCGAAGAGGGTGTCGAGGTACGTTTTGATCGCAGGACTGATGTCCGCGGGCGCAGTTGTCTCGAGTTTCGCGATCGTCACGCGGTACTGGGCGATGACGGGCGCCATCGAGATCTTCAGCTTGGCGGGGTTGCCGGCGCTGGCGGTAACGGCCTTTGTACTCTGCTTTAAGAACACGTTCAGCTTGTCGAGTTCAGTCTTGGCGGAGGCGCAATATTGCGGGCCGGTCGCCGCTGATGCAGCGTGCGTTGGTGCTAGCGCCACCCCAATCGTCAGCGCTACTCCGATGTAGATGCCTCGTGCCGACTTGTTGCGCTTGTCCATGACACTCTTCTCTCTGCGATTGGAGCCGGCGGGTACCGGCAGGTGCGATGGTGGCGGTCTTCGGTATAGCGACGGTATACCGAAGCGCACCGCGCCTCTGGTCCGTCCCCCGCTTCGCCGATTCGCACGATCGCGATTCGCACTACCGCCCAGAAGATGTATTGTCATCAACGCGTGGATCTGAGTCCACCCGCCGGGACTCTCCACGAAGTGACGGTCCGCTCCCCCGCCGGAGCGGACCGTTGCGCGTCACCGGTCATACCGGCTGGGCCCTTTCATCACCATCATCAGCCAACGAGCCGAGAACGCGTCAAGACTCGAGCTGCGAGCCCAGCGACTGCACGGCTTCGATGAACTCGTCGATCATGTCGAAGACCACCTGAGCGGCCGGTTTGACGGTATTCATCGAGCCGACGATCTGCCCCACGAAATAGTTGCTCAACTGCTCGGCCCCCGACCCGGCCCGATGCGCGGCCCGGTCAATCCTGGCCATCGCCCTGCCGATGAGGATGGGCTGCATCGGCATCCCCAGCGGCATCGGGGTCGCCGGGTTCTCCCACTCGTCGGTCCACGCCGACCGCAGCTGACGAGCCGGTTTACCAGTCCGTGATCGCGAACGCAGCGTGTCGGAGGAAGTGGCGGCAAGAAACTTCTTTTTCACGACCGGATGGGTCTCGGCCTCTTCGGTGGTAAGCCAGACCGATCCGCACCACACCCCCTGCGCGCCCAGCGCCATGGCCGCGGCCATCTGACGCCCCCTCCCAATGCCACCGGCACCGAGCACCGGCACCGACCCGACCGCGTCGACGATCTCGGGTATGAGCACCATCGTGCCGATCTCACCGGTGTGGCCCCCAGCCTCGGAGCCCTGGGCGATGATGACGTCGACGCCAGCGTTCACGTGGCGCTCGGCGTGCTGGGCCTTACCGGCCAGCGCCCCAACGAGACGGCCCTCCTCCTTCACCCGCTCGATCATGTGTGGCGGCGGCGAGCCGAGGGCGTTGACGAGCAGCGCCGGACGGTGCGCCAACGAGATCTCGAGCAGCGGGTAGGCCTGATTGGCCGACATCGGGGCCGGCGCGTCTTTGCCATCGCCCCCGCTTAGCGGCCCCCGCCGCTCTTCCCCGTCGACCAGTTCGGGTACGTCGTAACGGCGCAGGATGTCGTCGACGAACGCAATGTGCTCCTGCGGGATGAGGCTCCTGAGTTCATCGAGCGTCGCGCCACCGGCGTCGGAGCCGGCGTACTTGGCCGGCACGATGACATCGACTCCGTACGGTCGTTGGCCGATCTCAGCCTCGATCCAAATCAGGTCGATCTCAAGCTGCTCGGGGGTGTGCCCGGCCGCGCCGAGCACCCCCATGCCCCCCGCTTTCGTCACCGCCGCGACCACGTCACGGCAGTGGGTGAACGCAAGGATCGGGACGTCGATGCCGAACATGTCGGTGATGGCGGTCTTCATGGGTTCTCCGTGTCGGTGGGTAAGGGTGACGAGCATGTCGCATGGAAGGCGGTCGACGCCAGCGCGGGTGCCCGATCCTTCGTTCAGGTAGCAGTTGAGCGCACCACGTGCGGGACTTCCTGCTACATGAACGCTAAGCCCGCGCTGAGCGCGGGCAGGTACGATCGGCGTCGTGGGAAAGATCGACGTCGACAGCATCGCGGCGGAAATCGCCCGGGGCATGATCCCGGCTTACGTCTACAGCGACCCCGAGGTGTTCGCTTTGGAAAAGGAACGACTGTTCGCGAAATCGTGGGTGTTCCTGGGTCACGCGTCCGAGGTGCCGGCAACCGGTGACTTCGTGGTGCGTCGCGTGCTCGACGACTCGTACATCATGGTTCGCGACGACGCCGGTCACGTCCGGGTTCATTTCAACATGTGCATCCACCGAGGTATGCAAGTCTGTAGGTCAGAACTCGGCAACGCCTCCCACTTTCGGTGCCCCTATCACGGCTGGTCGTATCGCACCGATGGTACCTTGAGCGCCCTTCC